>JADFJG010000001.1:63646-114306 GCA_022566265.1 Pseudomonadota bacterium
CACCAGCGCCTCGACCACGGCGGGCAGTTGTTCTTCGACGACGAAATCGGCGACCTCGACCGCGCTTACCGGAATGCCGCCGGTGCCGCCGCCGGCGAACACCTTGAAGCCGACCTTGCCGTCCTTCCGGGTGGCGATCAGCCCGAGGTCATGGATGTGGGTGGAGGCGCAGTCGGTCTCGCAGCCCGAGACGGTGGTCTTGAACTTGCGCGGCATGTGCTGGACCAGGGGATGGCGGATCCAACTCCGCGCCAGGCGCTGGGCCACCTTGCCGGCATCGACGTGCTCGCGCGGGCAGACCCCGGCCAACTGGCAGGAATTCATGTTGCGCAGCGAATTGCCGCAGGCCTCCCGGGTGGTGATGCCGCGGTCGCAGAGATATTGCAGCACCTCGGGCGCGTCGTCGGGCGAGATGTAGTAAATCTGGATGGCCTGGCGCGTCGTCAGGTGGAGCTTGGCGCCGGCCCAGCGCCGGTTGGCCTCGGCGACCGCCCGCGCCCCGTCGACATCCATGATGCCGCCCGGGAACTTGATGCGTATCATATGGACGTCGGGCTGCAACTGGCCGTAAACGCCGTAGCGCAGCCGGAAGGGCTGCCATTTCGAATTGTCCCACACGCCGGACTTGAACTTGCCGTAAGCCTCGCGAAACTCCTCGACATCGGTCTGGAGAGCGAGAGGCTCGGCCGCCAGCACGCCGGCGCCATTGCCGGCGCCATTGCCGGTCCCGGGCCCAGGAATCTCGACGGTCACTTCAGACATGGCGTTACCCCATAAACACAGTTATTCTTTGTACAATACCAATTACAACAGAATTATAATGTGGATACACAATTTGTCAATGTTTATTATGTGAAATTCAATAAACCACATAATTATTATGTATAAAGAAATGGCCCGGTTTTCCTGCCCCCCGGCGGCTCTGGTCGGTTCCGCCCGGCGGCCTCCCGGCGCGCCCAAGCCACGTCTTGTGCCCCATCCTGAAAACGCCGATAGTTCCCGCCTTTCGCCGTGGCCTTCGGGTGTTTATCGCCTTGCCGATGGAGAGCGGGGCGAACGAGACGAGGAGACGAGGATTGGCATCATCGGCACCCCCCGGCGCCCCGGCGGCGAACGAGGAAGCCGACCGGCGGATCGCCATGTGGCTGTTGGTCTGCGGCGCCATGATCTTCGCCATGGTGGTGATCGGCGGGGTGACGCGGCTTACCCAGTCGGGGCTTTCCATGGTCGAATGGAAACCCCTCCTCGGCATCCTGCCGCCGCTCGACGACGGCGAATGGCGGCGGCTCTTCCGCGAATACCAGCGCTATCCGGAATACTGGGTGCTGAATACCGGCATGACGCTTGACGATTTCAAACGCATCTTCTGGTTCGAGTACACCCACCGGCTGTGGGGCCGGCTGATCGGTTTGGTGTTTCTCCTCCCCTTCCTCTATTTCCTCAGCCGAGGGCGGATCGGCAAGCGCCTCGGCCTCCATCTGGGGATCATCTTCGCCCTTGGCGCGCTCCAGGGGGGGCTGGGCTGGTACATGGTCAAGAGCGGCTTGGTCAAAGACCCGGCCGTCAGCCAGTACCGCCTGGCGGCGCATCTTGGGGCCGCCTTCGCGATCTACGCCTATATCCTGTGGATCGCGCTCGGCCTCCTCGCCGGCCGGGCGGCGCGGGCGCGGGGGGCCGGGGTCCGGGGATCGAACCCGGGGTTGAAGCGGTTGGCGATCTTCGTCGTCGCCTTGGTTTCCCTTACCGTGATGTCCGGCGCCTTCGTCGCCGGGATCGACGCCGGGCTCGGCTACAACACCTTCCCCCTCATGGGCGGGCAATGGGTGCCGGACGAAATCTTCCTCCTCGACCCGCCGATCGCCAATTTCTTCGAGAACGCCGCCACCGTACAGTTCAACCACCGCGTGCTTGGCATCCTTACCCTCGCCGCCGTCATCCTCTTGTGGCTGGTATCACGGCGTTTCGAATTGCCGCCGCGCGCCCGCCTGGCCCTCGACCTCACCCTGGCCATGGCCGTTCTCCAGCCGGGGCTCGGCATCGCCACCTTGTTGCTGGCCGTTCCCGTTGCCCTCGCCGCCGCCCATCAGGCCGGCGCCCTGGCGCTCTTCACGCTGGCGCTGGTGGCGGTCCACGAGCTGTTTGCGGCGAAACCCGACACCCCGTAACAACGCTTTGCTTCACCGCCGGAGCATGGCAAGATCACGCCCTTGATTGCGAAATTGTCCGGACGAGACATAAACATCGGGGAGGTTCGAATGCGGACATTGCTTCTTGCCATCATCGGCGCGCTGGCGGTTCTTGGCGGACCGGCCGGCGCCCAGCCCTATAATTTGACGCTTAGCGGGGCGAGCCCTGGCGGCCTGTGGTCGACCATCGGCGTCGGCATCGACGCGGCAATCGCGGCGGCCTATCCCGGCTCGACCATCACCTACCAGACATCTTCGGGCGGCCTCGCCAACGTGTCCTTGGTCGCCAGCGGCAAGGTGCCCATGGGCATCGCCGCCGACATGGAGCTGACGGCGGCCTACATGGGACGCAAGCCCTTCAAGGCGCCGATCAAGAACGTCCGGGTCCTGCTCAGGACCTACGGCGCCTCGGCCCGCTTCCAGATGACCCATGTGCTGTTGAACAAGTCCTTCGCCGACAAGCACGGCATCAAGGTATTTTCCGACATCGTCGCCAAGAAGGTACCGCTGCGCGTGGCCATCAACCGGCGCGGCAACATGGACGGCGATATCAGCGCCATGATGTTGGCCGGCATGGGCGCCAGCCTCAAGAACATCGAGAAATGGGGCGGTCAGGTGGTGCGCGCCGCCTCGCGCGAGATCGTCTCGCTGATGCTCGACCGGCGCATCGACATGGCCCATTTCGGCATCGCCTACCGCCACCCCCGGGTGCGCGAGATCGCCAAGGGCATCACGCCGGTATTCTTGGACACATCTTTCAGCGTCGCCCAGAAGGTGGCGGACTTCATGGGCGGCAAGGTCTGCCTGGTCAAGGCGGAAGAGTACGAGTTCCTCGATCGGAACGTGACGACGGTGTGCGTCGGCACCGTCATCCTGGTGAACGAGAACATGGACGAAGCAACGGCCTACAACCTGACCAAGGGGATCCTGACCAACATCGACAAGTTCAAGGCGGCGCATCGGTTGCTCAAGAAGAAGGTCACCAAGCAGATGATGGCCGATCCCGCGGTCGTCCCGTTCCATCCCGGCGCCGCGAAATATCTGCGCGAGGCCGGGCTTTTGCGGTAAGGCGCCAAGGCGCGGCGCCGGCGCGGTCAGCGGGGGAACCCTGACCGCCGACGCCGCGCCTGGCGGCCGCGGGTAACTGCCTTCGGATGCATCACCCCCCCAACGAAAGTAAGTACTAGGGGCGCACGATGGCGCGGTTGAGGCTGTTCGCCCCCGACACCTGGTTTTCGGTCGGCGTCCGCCGGCGGCCCAAGGGCCGGCTCGCCTGGCTGATCACGCCGTTCGCCGCGGCGATCGCCGTCTACGTGCTGCTGGCGGCGGCGGTCATCATCATCGCTCCCTGGACCCTTACGGCGATTTTCCTTTGCGGCATGCTGGCGCTGGCCTTCCTTACCGTCGGCGCCTTTGCCGATTCCGACGCCGAGCGGCCATCGAAGATCGACTGGGCGCTCTCGGGCTTGAGCCTCGCCGTCGGCATCTATTTCGCGATCAACGCCGCCGCCATCGTCGATCGCATCTCGCTTCTCGATCCGCTTTCCGGGTGGGACCTGCTGTTCGCCACCGCGCTCTTCCTGTTGACCCTGGAGGTGACGCGGCGCACCACCGGCCTCGGGTTGACCGTCGTCGTGCTGATCTTCGTCGCCTACAACTTCCTCGGCCATATGCTGGGCGGCGTGCTCGGGCACGGCTACATAGACTACCGGCACTTCATCGACATCATGGTGTTCACCACCGATGGCATCCTCGGCCTGCCGGTGCGCGTCGCCGCGACCTACGCCTTCCTGTTCGTCCTCTTCGGCACCGTGCTTGGCTTCGCCGGCGGCGGCGACTTCTTCTTCGACATCGCCGCCGTGATCAGCGGCCGCCGGCCGGGGGGGCCGGCGAAGATCGCCGTCATCTCCTCGGGCCTTTTCGGCATGATCTCGGGCAGTCCCACCTCCGACGTGGTGACCACCGGCTCGATCACCATTCCGATCATGCGCCGGCTCGGCTATCACCGCGCGCTGGCGGGCGCGGTCGAGGTCGCGGCCTCCACGGGCGGTTCCCTGGTGCCCCCGGTGATGGGCTCGGCGGCCTTCATCATGGCCGAATATACCGGCATCGAGTATCGCGACATCGCCATCGCCGCCCTCCTGCCGGCGCTGCTCTATTACGTCTGCGTCTACGCCCAGGTCCACTTCCTCTCGCTCAAGATCGGCTTGGCGCGACTGGACGAGGACCAGGTTCCCAGGCTTTGGACGACGCTGCGTCGTGGCGGGCTGTTCTTCGTGCCGCTGGTGGTGCTGACGGCGTTCCTGCTCGCCGGTTATACGCCGACGATGGCGGCGGTGTGGGGCACGGTGTCGATCCTCGCCGTCGCCGGCTTGCGGAAGCACTCGCGCGTCGGGCCGGTCAAGCTGTTCAAGGCGCTGGCCGAGACCAGCTACCGCATGGTGCCGGTGGCCGGGGCCTGCGCCGCCGCCGGACTGGTCATCGCCGGCATCACCATGACCGGACTGGCGCTCAAATTCGCCCACGTGATCTACGCCATCACCGACGCCCAGGTCTTCCCCTCGCTGCTCATCGCCGCCGCCCTGACCATCGTGCTCGGCCTCGGCATGCCGACGCCGAGCGCCTATGTCCTCGCCGCCGTCCTGCTGGGGCCGCTGCTCGCCGATCTCGAGGTGCCGGTGTTATCGGCCCATCTGTTCCTGCTCTATTACGCGGTGATGTCGGCGATCACGCCGCCGGTGGCGGTGGCGGCCTACGCCGCCTCGTCCCTCGCCGAGGCCAATCCGCTCCATATCGCCGTCCTCGCGGTACGCCTGGCGCTGGCCGCCTTCATCGTGCCATTCGCCTTCGTCTACGGGCCGGAGCTGTTGCTCGTCGGCTCGGCGGGCGGCATCGCCGTCGCCTTCGCGACCGCGGTCGCCGGCGTCATCTGCCTGGCGCTGGCGGTCGAGGGTTACTGGAGAAGCGCCCTTCCCTGGTGGGCGCGGGGGTTGCTGACGGCCGCCGGGGGCTGTTTCCTGGCGCCGTGGACTCTCGGTATCCTCATCGGCGCCGCCCTCGCCGCCATCGCCCTGGCGTCGTCCACGGATCGGTGGCGAACCCGCCGCGGTGAGGCGTGAGGCGCGCAATTGATCGTTTGATCTCTATGCTTTTCGCGCCTTTGGCATTAGAATCGGGTGATGAACGAGCCCTTGCCCTATAAATGGCCCGAGGAGGGAAACAGCAGGATCCCTTACTGGGTCTATTCCGATCCCAGGGTCTATGAGAGGGAGCAGGAGCGGGTCTTCGGCGGCGCCTCTTACAGCTTCGTCGCGCTCGAAGCGGATATCCCCAATCCCGGCGATTTCAAGCGCACCAGGATCGGCGACAGGCCGGTCGTCGTCGTTCGCGATACCGACGGCGGCGTCAACGTCCTGGTCAACCGCTGCGCCCATCGCGGCGCCCGATATTGCTACCGCGAACACGGCAACGCCAAGGAGTTCACCTGCCCCTATCACCAGTGGACCTACGACCTCACCGGCGCCCTTACCGGCGTTCCGTTCCGCCACGGGGTCAAGAAGCAGGGCGGCATGCCCGACGATTTCAAGCTCGAGGACCATCACCTCGAGGCCCTGAAGTGCGCCCTTAGGGGCGGCGTTATCTTCGCCTCCTTCGATCACTCCATGCCCGCGTTCGAGGATTATCTCGGGCCCAAGATGCTGGGCTACTTCGACCGGGTGTTCGACGGGCGCGAGCTCGGCATCCTGGGCTATTCGCGCCAGCGCATGCGGGCCAACTGGAAGCTCATGTTCGAGAACCTCAAGGACCCCTATCACGCCAGCCTGCTGCACGTCTTCCTGGTCTCCTTCGGGCTGTTCAGGGCCGACAACCCCTCCCAGGTCCAGATGGACGAGAAGACCGGCATGCACTCGGTCCAGGTCTCGCGCCGCGGCGAGCAGAAGGCCTCCGAGGGGACGCGGGAAATGCGCCAGTTCGACCAGGAACTCCGGCTTCACAACCCGGAGATGCTTCAACCCGTGCCCGAGTTCCCCGGCGACGCCACGGTGGTCATGCAGACGATCTGGCCCAACCTCATCGTCCAGCAGCAGTCCAATACGCTGGCCATGCGCCAGATCCAGACCCTGGATGCCGAGACGTTCGAGCTGCACTGGACCTTCTTCGGTTACGCCGATGACGATGACGCGATGACGATGAGGCGTTTGCGCCAGGCCAACCTGATGGGTCCGGCCGGTTTCGTCTCGGTCGATGACAGCGAGGTGATGGAGGCGGCCCAGTTCGGCCTCGGCAAATATCCCGACTCCGAGGCGGTGGTCGAGATGGGCGGTCGCGGCGTCGAGGACCAGGACCACATGGTCACCGAAGTGTCGATCCGGGCGTTCTACGATCACTACCGCAATGTCATGGGCTTTTGACCCGGTAATGGCGCGGCAAAGGCGGCGGTAAGGATGACGGACGATCCACGCTTGTTGCGCTACGAAGTCGAGGAGTTGTTTTTTGCCTATGTCGAGTGTCTCGACGAGGGCGAGATCGAACGCTGGCCCGATTTCTTCACCGAGGATTGCCTCTACAAGATCATCTCGCGGGAGAACTTCGAACGCGGACTGCCGCTCGCAGCCATGCTGTGCGAGGGCAGGGGCGGGCTCATGGACCGGGTCGTCAGCGTGACCACGACCAGCGTCTATCACGACCGGGCGCTGCGGCACCTCCTCAGCAACATCCGCGTCAAGGGGGTGGCCAACGGCGTCATCGACGTCCAGGCCAATTACGCCGTGCTCGAGACCCTGACCAACGAGTTCACCACGGTGTTCAACGCCGGCAAGTATCTCGACAAGCTGGTGCGCCAGGGCGACGGCCTCAAGTTCAAGGAAAAGCTCTGCGTCTTCGATTCGGTGATGGTGCCGACCTCGCTGATCTTCCCGATCTGAGCTTCGTGTCCACGCCCGGGCCTGGGCTTCACGGCGGCGTTACTCGATAGTCCGCCTGGGCTTCGCGGCGGCGAGACAGGCTGGGTCAGTCTCCCCGCCCGCCCTGACGGTGCCTATACCGCCGGGGTGCCTGTCGCCGCGGCCCCGGCTACATGCACGATGCGCTCGGAGGGGAAGCGCACCGTCACCGTGGTGCCGGCCCCTTCCTCGCTCTGCAGGTCGAGCGAGCCGCCATGCATCTCGGCCAGCGACTTGGCCAGCGGCAGGCCGAGGCCCGTTCCCCCGTATTTGCGCGCCAGCGTGCTGTCGACCTGCCCGAAGGGCGAGAGCGCCGTCGGGATGTCCGCAAGGGCGATGCCGATGCCGTTGTCGATGACCTGGAAGACATAACCGGAATCCTCCCGCCACCAGGCCTTGAGGGTGACCTCGCCGGCGGCGGACGTGAACTTGACCGCGTTGGACAACAGGTTGACCAGGATCTGCTTGAGCTTGCGCGCATCCGCGTGAAGCACCGGAAGGTCTTGGGGAATATCCGTCTTGAGCTTCACACCACTGTTCTCGGCGCGCTCCTTCACCAGCACCATGCAGGCCCGGATGGTCATGGCGACGTCGATGTCCTCCTCGTCCAGCTCGAGCCTGCCGGTCTCGATCTTGGAGAGGTCCAGGATGTCTTGGATCAGCGCCAGCAAATGGCGGCCGGAAGCGTTGATGTCCCTGGTGTACTCCTCGTATTTGGAATTGCCCAGCGGACCGAGCGTGGCGTTGCCCATCAACTCGGAGAAGCCGAGGATGGCGTTCAACGGCGTGCGCAGCTCGTGGCTCATATTGGCCAGGAACTCGGACTTGGTGCGGTTGGCGAGCTCCGCCTGTTCCTTGGCTTCACGCATTTCCTCCGCCTCCCGCCGGCGCGAGGTGATGTCACTGATGGACCCGGCCATGCGCCGGGGGTTGCCTTGTTCGTCCCATATCGCCTGGCCCTTCGAGTGGATCCAAACATAGTGGCCGTCCTTGTGGCGCAAGCGGAATTCCGCGTCGTAGGGAACCCGCGCATCGAGATGGGTACGCACCGCCGCCATCACCTGATCTCGATCATCCGGGTGCAGCGCATCGGCGAATGTCTGCCTGACGTTGTCGAGCTCATGGTCCTCATATCCGAGAATCTGTTTCCAGCGCGGCGAGAAATAACTTTGATTGCTCTGGATATTCCAGTCCCACAAACCCTCGTTCGTCCCCGAAACCGCGACGGCATAGCGTTCCTCGCTGTCCCGCAGTTTTTCGACGACGCGGGCCGTGTTCTTGTTGGTCGCGGCGAAGCCGAATGAAATGGCGCCGATTCCGAACAGCTCGACGATCCAGAAGGAATTGAGATGCACGTCCCTCATCACCGCCATCGCCTGGATTTTCGGCATGAACAGCGGGAACACGTACATCGTCACCAGATCCGCGACATAGAACAGGGCGATCAGGAACAGACCCAAGACGACGGAAATAAGGCCGATGGAGGCCATCGAGAGTGAGAAATTTCGCTGGTGGGAGACGAAGACGTAAAGGCAATACCCGACGCTCCCGATGATCAGGAGGTCGGTGATCGTCATCAAGGTGACTGATTCCCCGATCATGGAAATTTTGGGTCCGGGCCCTCGCGCTCAGCCAGACTGTGGGATGTCGGGCGATATACAACTAGACGGATGTAAATAATTTATTAACCATATCGGACGCCGGGCATTCCAAGCCCACGGCCTTCGGTGTTTCGCCGGGAAAATGGCTAGAAAACGGGTCTGAACAGGGGATCGAGCCTTGCCGCGGGTTGTCATTCGATGCCGATTCATGCTAATCTATCAGGAACTTGGGGTGCGTCCTATGGGAGGTTCCGATGATCCCGATGTTCGGTCATAGAGGCCGCGGTTCGGTCAAATCAGGCGTCATCACGGCGATATCCATGCCCTTCCTGGTCCTGATCCTGGTGGCGGCGCTGGCCTTCCCGGCGATGGCGCAAGGCAAGGGACTCGGCACAGGCAAGGGAGTGGCTACGGGTAAAGGCCTGACCACGGGTCAGGGGGTGGCAATCGGCAAGGGTCTCGCGACGGGCAGGGGTTCGGCCGACGCCGCGGTGCGTATTCTCGACGCCGTCGGCGCCGCCACCGGCACCGTCGGCACCGGTGGAGGCTTGCCGCCCGGGCTCGCCAAGCAAAACCCGCTGCCACACGGATTGGCCAAGCGCGGCGGCAACCTGCCCTATGGGCTCGCCAAGGGTCACGCCGTGCCGCCCGGTCTGGCCAAGCGGGGCGGCAATCTGCCGCCGGGGCTGAGGCGCCGCTAGCCCCCGAGCGCGCGGCGCTTACCCGCCGCCGGTGATTTCCAGATATTCGTCGGTCATGCGGCCGAGACCGTTCTTCAGGAAGGTCTCGCGCATCGAGTGGCCGTTGCCGGCGCTGGCGATCATCTCCTCCTTCGGTGTCGGCTCGCTGACCTCGGGCCAGTGGCCCGGCTGGGGCCCCGCGCCCTCCGCCGCGATCGCCATCGGCTCGACATCGTCCACCGCCGGGGCTTCCAGAAGCTCCATGCAGTCCCACGACGCTTCGAGCGGGATATTGTTGGGATCGAAGAAATAGATCGACCAGATGATGCCGTGATCGACGGCGCCGGTGACCTCGATGCCCGCCGCCTCGAGCTTGTCCTTGAGGCGGAACAAATCCTCGCAAGAGCCGACGGTGAAGGAGACGTGATCGAAACCCTGGGGATTATCGGTCGGCGTGCCGTGGGACTTGCGCTCCATCGGCCGGGCCTCGTCATATTCGAAGAACGCCACCTGGTTGTCGCCGCATTGGAAGAAATAGTGGCGGAAGCCTTGGTGACCGATGCCGGCCACCAGCTCCATGCCCAGCAGGTCGCGGTAAAAGCGGATGGTCTTCACGAGATCATTGGTGATGAAGGCCAGATGGTTGATGCCCTTGAGAAGCATGGCGTCCTCCCCTTCCCGTGCTGTTGGCGCTACGGCGATCACCATAGAGCTATGCACGGGTGGGGGTAAGCTCAAGCGGCACGGACGGCGGCCAGGGTTCCGCTGGCTAAGCGGCGCCAATTGTGGCATAGGATTTCCCGCCGCCGCCCCGATAGGCCGGGCGCCATGGCGAGACCGAAACACGACGAGCGCCGAGATAGGATGTCCGGGACCGGGACCGAGGCCGAGGAACGAAGCGGGGATTTCATCCGCGATATCATCCGCGCCGATCTCGATGCGGGGCGCGCCGATGCCGTCGTCACCCGCTTCCCGCCCGAGCCCAACGGCTATCTCCATATCGGCCACGCCAAGTCGATCTGCCTGAATTTCGCCATCGCCGATGAGTTCGGCGGGCGCTGCCACTTGCGCTTCGATGACACCAACCCGACCCGGGAAGAGCACGAGTTCATCGCTTCCATCATCGATGACGTCCGCTGGCTCGGCTTCGACTGGGGCGATCGTCTCTATTTCGCCTCCGATAATTTCGAGACCCTCTACGGATGGGCCGAACACCTGATTTCAGCGGCCAAGGCCTATGTCGACGATCTCTCCCAGGACGAGATCCGCGACTATCGCGGCACCCTGACCGAGCCCGGCAGGAACAGCCCGTATCGCGATCGCGCGGTCGATGAGAACCTCGATCTCTTCCGCCGGATGCGCGCCGGCGAGTTCGCGGAAGGCGCCCGGGTGCTGCGGGTCAAGATCGACATGGCGTCGGGAAACATCAATATGCGCGACCCGGTGATCTACCGCATCCTGCACGCAGAGCACCCGCGGACGGGCAACGACTGGTGCATCTACCCGACCTATGACTTCGCCCACGGCCAGTCGGACGCCATCGAAGGGGTGACCCATTCGCTCTGCACGCTTGAGTTCGAGGACCACCGCCCGCTCTACGATTGGCTGATCGACAATCTGCCGGTGCCCAGCCGCCCCCGGCAATACGAGTTCGCGCGCCTCAACCTGTTTTACACCGTGCTGTCGAAGCGGATACTCACCGGTCTCGTCGCCCGTGGCCAAGTCGGGGGCTGGGACGATCCACGGATGCCGACGATCTCGGGCCTCAGGCGGCGCGGCGTGCCGGCGGCGGCGATCCGCGACTTCATCAAGCGCGTCGGCATCTCGAAAAGCGACAATACGGTCGAGGTCGCGCTGCTCGATCACTGCATCCGCGAGGGGCTGAACAAGACGGCCGAGCGCCGCCTCGCGGTGCTGCGGCCGCTCAAGGTGGTGATCGAGAATTACGATGAAGGCGCCGGGGAGGAGCTCACCGCCATCAACAACCCCGAGGACGCCGCCGCCGGCACGCGCACCGTGCCGTTTTCGCGCGAGATCTACATCGAGCGGGACGACTTCATGGAGGACCCGCCGAAGAAGTTCTTCCGCCTGGCGCCGGGGCGCGAGGTCAGGCTGCGTTACGCCTATTTCATCACCTGTACCGAGGTGATCAAGGACGATGCCGGCGAAGTGACCGAATTGCGCTGCACCTACGATCCGGCGACGCGCGGCGGCAACGCGCCCGACGGGCGCAAGGTGAGAGGGACCCTCCATTGGGTCTCCGCCGCCCATGGCGTCGAGGCCGAGGTCAGGCTTTTCGATCATCTCTTCACCCGCCCCGATCCGGGCAAGGAAGGCGACATAGCCGACGATCTCAACGCGGAATCGCTGACCGTGCTCAAGCATTGCCGGCTGGAACCGGCGCTGGCCGACGCCCGGCCGGGCGAGACCCTGCAGTTCGAGCGCCAGGGCTATTTCTGCCTCGATACGGACTCCTCGCCCGACAAGCTGGTGTTCAACCGCACCGTCGCGCTTCGCGACAGCTGGGCGAAGATTCAAGGAAAAGGAAAGGGTGGGCGAAGGCCACAGTTCCCATTATCATAGGCGGTGTGATGTCTGATCGTCGGCTGCGCGCTCGAGCACTTCCACCTGCCTCAGCACGAGCAAGATGGACTCCTCGCTATGAACGCCTCGCTCAAGGACCAGATTATTGCTAGTAGGGGGGCGAGGCGCCTCTAGCCACCAGCCTGAGTGCCTAGTTCTCGCTAGGTTGTTGCCAAGCGGTTTGTGCGAAGGTGGCTCGCCAGCACCTCTCCGACTTGGCTCTCTTATGAACTGAACTGTAGCGTGATGAGTGTCGGTTACGACTACCTAATGCAGATTATTGAGCCCGCCGCATCGAGAGAGCATCGGCTCTCAGCAATCCGCGGGTTCGCAGAGGAACTCGGTTGGACACCGAGCTATGAAATAGAACTCCCGCTTGGGGTGGATGCGGCGAAAAATCACCTCGTGGTCGAGCATGGGTTAGAGAATGCAGCCGTTTTATCTTTTCTCGACTTCCCAGCACGGTCTTCTGATCTAGACGGCGACGCTCTTCGTTCGCTTCTTACATTGTCATACAATAACCTCGTCGAATGGCATGCTTTTGTTTCAGGCTCCGAGGTCAGATATATTAACAATCTTACCGACCCTCATGTTGACGTCATACAACCTATCTCTCGTTCAAACATCACTCCTATTTCCGATGGGTACTTTGATGAGCTGTGGCGCCAACATCGTTACAAACGAAGTATTGTAAGTTGCGACGATTTATTGATCCATACAATTTCCCGTTGGAAGAGAATTTTAAAAGCCGACTATCACGGTCTCATCGACAACAAGAACATATCTGCCTTGTTCAATGCGATTATTTTTGTGCGCGGTTGTGAAGACCACATCGGTACGTACAAAAAGAGAACGACGAAAATATTGCTTGAATTGTTATCGGGGATCAAAACTAGGGAAATTGATCTTGCTGCAATTATAAACGATTCATTTCAAGCCTTGGAAATATCATATAATATAGAGACTCTCTTAGATTTCGAAAACTTGGCTGTGTTCTCGACCCTTGATAAATCGACTGCATATGACTTATTCAAAGATTTTTATAGACCTTCTGTATCTCCATATGAATTCAATTTCGCTTTTATGTCCAAACATGCACTTAGTCGAATTTATGAAAAATATGTTTCCGTATTGGAATTCGATGAGAAGAGTGATGGTCAGCTGAGCTTCATTCCAACCGTGCCCGTTGAGCGACCAACAACCAAGATTGGTGCAATTTATACACCTCAATTTATTGCAAGTTTTTTTGCTCGGTATGTACGCGACAACATGACCCCTAGGGCATTTCGGAAATTCCGCTCGTTCGATCCGGCTTGTGGCTCAGGAATTTTTCTAAGAACATTGCTTGAATTACAATGCGATCCGCTTGTGCCGGATGTAACGCCGCAAACAATCCAGAATAGTTTTGCTTCGATATATGGAATCGATCGCGATCCAAACGCATGCCATGCTACAAGGCTATCGCTATCTCTCTTACATTTGGTCGCTACAGGGCGTTTACCAGAACAAATTAACGTTCAGATCGCAGACGCCGTAGAATTGGCGTTAAAAGATCGGCTTGAACCGCACTCTTTCGACGTGATATTGGCCAATCCCCCGTATATAAAGCTTGAGCATTTGACTGAAGAAGAAAGAATCATTTATGGACAATATTTGAAGGAAGATGATGTTGGTCGGATCGATTCATATATCGCGTTTACAAAATTGTGCTTGGAGAAGGTTGAGGAAGGAGGATTTGTATGTTTGGTCTTACCTCAGAGCTTTCTTTTCGCAGATAACACTAGATTTTTAAGACAAAAAGTTTCGCAACAATTCGATGTGCGGTGCTTAGTTGACCTATCATCCGTACAAGTATTCGAAGATGTAGGAGTATCGAATGTCTTGCTGATTGTACAACGGAAATTACGCGGCGTAAGTGAGCGGGTTAAGGCGCAAATAGTAAGGTGTCAAGAATTTGTCGGTGCGTCATTACAAGCGTGCTTAAACGGTAAATCAATAGACACGCCATATTATAATGTATTTCAGGTTGATCAGGCATGGTTTTCAAGAAAGGAGTGGGTAGTTCTGAGGCCTGATGAAATGCGTTTAACGGAAAGGCTTAACACTTTCCTGCCACTTTCTCATTTTCTGAACGTGCATCAAGGTGTTATAACGGGAGATGACGAGATATTTATTAGACGCGTTTCTGAAATCCCAACTGGCGATAGAAAACTATATCAGTCGTATCTGCCTGATCGACAAATCTTTCGGTATAAGCTCCCGTCGAGGTTGGAAGAAACAATTTTCTATCCCTTTCTTGATGGCGTTGCTCTCAATCATGAATATATAGAAACTAATTTTCCGCAAACCTGGACCTATTTATTGCAACACCAGCAGCGGCTCGAAGCAAGGAGCTCGGTAAGACGCGGCTATGCGCCTTGGTGGCGCCCGGTTTGGCCTAGGGATCCAAAGCGGATTCTTCGACCAAAGATTGTCTGTCCTCATTTGATGCTTGCACCAAGATTTGCGGTTGATACGAAAGGGACATTGTTAGTGAGCCGCTCGCCATTTTTGATTTCTAAATCATCTGAGGAAGAAATCACGTTTCTTAAATTTTTCTGTGCGATTCTAAACTCTACGGTTGTCCAATGGTACATATCGCGTCATTCGTACAAATATAGTAGAGGTTACCATAGAATTGAAGTTAGCTTGCTTAAAAACGTCCCTGCGCCTAACCCGGCTGCTATAAGTAAACAGTTGATGAACAGGGTTATTAGTTTGGTTGATGATTGCATAGCGTTGGGCCCTACGCCACAGAAGGAAGAGGAGATTGACAAGATAGTGTCGGATATCTACGAACTTTCAACCGAAGAGAAAAAAATCATCTACGGAGAATAGATTGAGATATGATATTGCTCACTTCAGAGAAAATGAGATCGCGAACACCGGAATTGCAGAATTTATTTTCTGCATTGATAAGGTTTCAGCCAGCCCAGATATTTTTTCGAAGTCACCATACCCAGATTTTCACTGGGCTTGGCCCCGATATCGTTGGAACCAACTTGAGAGAAGCGCGTCATCCTAGTCGAGTCAGACATGTTTTCATTAATTATTTTGAAGTTTGGAGTTCGTTGGACGGCGGCAAACGGTATGCGCTGGATCGTGCGTACTTTCACCTTGATATACCTCGTGCTGATGGGACAGGAGATGAAGAACTTTTGGCGCTACATTGTGACCCGAACACTGATCCGTTAGACCCGTCTTATTCCTATAAACGGGGACCACATATGCACTTGGCATTTAAGAGCTATGACTTTCATAAATCTCACATCGCACTGTGTATTCAGAATGTTGAACAAACGTGCTCGGACTTCAGAATCTTTTCCAAAGCCTTTTCCGCCCTAATAGATATGATCAATATAGAATTTCTGGAACGGTTAAAGTCGAACTTATAATAGCGGCCGACTCGTCGAGTAACGTAGAATTCATGGCATTCTTTGCATCTGTAGCAACTTGACATCCGGCACCACCCCGTAACCATTCTTGGGAGGCAAGGCCGGAGATGACGATACGACCGCCCGCCGAAGTCGGCGATTCCCTCGAAGACGTGGACACGCCGGCCCTTGTCGTCGATCTCGATAGTCTGGAGCGCAATATCGAACGCATGGCGCGGGCGGTGGCGGATACCGGGGTACGGCTTCGGCCCCACGCCAAGTCCCACAAATGCCCCGAGATCGCGCTCAAGCAGATCGCCGCCGGCGCCATCGGTATCTGCTGCCAGAAGGTCTCCGAAGCGGAAGCGATGGCGGACGGCGGCATCGACAATATCCTGGTCAGCAACGAGGTCGTCGGCCGGCCCAAGCTCGACCGCCTGGCGGCGCTGAGCCGCAAGGCGTGGATCGCCGTCTGCGCCGACGATGCCGGCAATATCGACGAGTTGGCGGCGGCGGCCGGGCGCGCCGATACGGTGTTGAACGTCCTCGTCGAGATCGACGTCGGCGCCGGGCGCTGTGGCGTCGGGCCGGGCGGGCCGGCGGTGGTTTTGGCCAAGAGGATCGCCGGCCACTCCCGGCTTCGATTCTCTGGGCTGCAGGCCTACCACGGAAGCGCCCAGCATATCCGCGCCCATGACGAACGCCGCCGGGCGGTCGAGGGCGCGGCGGAGATGACCCGGAAAACGGTCGCATTGCTCGCCCGGGACGGGCTCGAGTGCGACATCGTCGGCGGCGCCGGCACCGGCACCTATGCCTTCGAGGCCATGAGCGGCGTCTACAACGAGCTGCAGCCCGGTTCCTACATCTTCATGGATGGGGATTACGGGCGCAATCTCGGCGCCGACGGCCGGGCATTCGATGAGTTCGGGCAGAGCCTGTTCGTTTTCGCCACGGTCATGTCCCGCCCCACCCCGGACCGGGCGTTGGTCGACGCCGGGCTCAAGGCCTTCGCCGTCGATTCCGGCCTGCCGACGGTCCATGGCGTCGCCGATGTCGAATGCGTCGGGGCGTCGGACGAACACGGCGTCCTTGCCATCACCGGCGACGGCGCGGGCTTTGAGCTCGGCGACAAGGTCCGGCTGGTGCCGGGGCACTGCGACCCGACGGTCAACCTCTACGACTGGCTGGTCGGCATCCGCCGGGGCGCGGTCGAGTGCCTGTGGCCGGTGACCGCGCGGGGCGCCGTGCTTTAGACAGGGTCGGGCCCCATGGTCCAGAACATTCATCGGCAAGGATTGGGGAGGTGAGGCCACGCTCCCGCTGTCTGGCCGGCCTGATGATCGCGCTCTCGGGCGCGGCGATGACGCCCGCCGCCGGCGCGGAGCCCGCCGGCACGGCCATCGATCATGCGCTGTTCGACGCCAACCACTGCCTGACCGGCATCCGGCCGTCAGGCGAGGAAAGCGCCGTGGAGTTCCACTGGGGTTGCGCCAAGATGAAGCTCATCACCATCTCCTGCGTCTTCGACCGCGCCGGCTATCTCGGTCTCGGTCCGCGCTTCGCCCGGCCGGGCTGGCACTGCAACCATCCCCTGCCGGTGCTGGCGGACGAGACCGGCCGGCGCATCAGCGACGTGGCGGTCGGTGACCCCGGCGGCCCGGCGGTCTGGGCGGCCTGCGCCGTCGCCGATTTGGGCGAATTCGCTTCGCGCCGGAAGCCCTATCACCGGACCGCGTGTTATCGCGCCATGATCGCGATCGGCAAGGCGGTTAACGGCACCGGCCGCGATCCGCAAATGGTGGCGGACGAGTTGCCGCCATAGGGTGGCCATGGGGCGGACGGAGGTCACGCCGTTTCCCGACAACCCCTGGCACCGGATACGGAAAGCCGCCGGCATCGAGGAAGTCCGACCGCACGATCTCCGCCGCGCGGTCGGCTCGTGGCTCACACAAGGCGGGGTCGATCTCAACCGCGTCAAGGACGCCCTGCGCCACGCCAACATCGAGACGACGTCGATCTACGCCCCTGGGTGAGGACGCGGCGAAGCCGGTCATGGAGGAACACGCCAAGCGCATCATCGAGGCCGCGGGCAAACATAGGCCGGCCGAGGTTGTCGGCCTTGACCGTCAGAAGTCGAACTCGAACTTGACGCGGCTACGGTCGCTCCCGAACCCGGCGGCGACAGGGCCGATTTACCGACCCGCCGGCGCGGCCGTTTATGCGGCGATGCCTGGACAATTCCGCCAAGGCGCCAGATTGACACTCCGCGACAGTGAAGATAACAATGACCGGGTGCGTGATGAAAAATAAGCTGGCGCCCATGAACGGGCGGTCGGCGGGATACGAATCCCAGATCTCACGTGGAGGAAACAGGGGGCTCCGGAACGGTACCGAATCGAATTGAGAACGCAAATACGCTTCGGCCGCGGCGGGTGACGCCGCGCGCCGGCGCCGCGATTTTCAGGCCTTCGGTTGCCTAAAGCCGTTGGAAAAAATTATCAATATCTAGGGAAGGACAATCGACATGATGAGGCGAGGATTGTGGGGCGTCGTATTCATGGTCATGGGCGTCGCATTGATGACCGTGGCCCCCTCGGTGAAAGTCACCGCCCAGGTTCCCGATGCCGTTCTGGCCTGGCCGGATATTTTATACGTCAATGGCAGGATCGTGACCTTCGATGATACCAAGGTGAACGACAACCCCGGGTCCGTCGTCGAGGCCATGGCGGTGCGTGACGAGAAGATCCTGGCCCTTGGGTCCCGGCGCGATATCATGAAGATGAAGGGGCCGAAGACCGAGGTGGTGGACCTCAAGGGCGCCAATGTCCTGCCCGGCCTCATCGACAGCCACAATCATATCCAGGGCCCGGCGGCGAGGCGGGCGACCAGCATCTTCAAGCTGTCCACCACGACACCAGGCTATTACGTGAGAATCAAGGTCGAGAAGACCCCCGAGGAGACCCTCGCCAAGATCAAGAAGGCGATCGACCAGCTGCGCGCGGCGGTGAAGGTGGGCAAGGATGACTGGATCAGCATCGAACTCAAACGCGACAAGAAAAAGGGCTACCCGTCGATTGCCACGGTTTCGCACCTGATGGATACCAAGGACCCGAAGGACGCCAAGATCACCCAGCGGCACCTCGACGGGATGGTGCCCGATCGCATGTTCCTGGTCCATAGCGCGGCGGGGATTCAACGCCTGAGGCGCATAAAGATGAACCAATGGTTCCGGGTCGACCGGGGTCCCGACGGCAAGCCCATTAAGAAGCCGCTGTTCAAGATCAAGTTCTCGTGGCTGCCATGGCAATACCGCACACCGCCCGGACGCCCGATCCTGTCCGCCATGGCGCTCGATCACGAGCGTGGGATCATCGCCGCGGACACGCCGGCGAGCCACCGGATCAACCTTCTCAATTCCTATGGATATGAGCGCACCAAGGAGCTGTGGCCCGACATCGATGGGGCGCTGACCAAGGACGACCGGGGCATGAAGGACGCGGCAAAACGGGGGCTGATCAAATCATCGCCCTTGCGCGGCGAGCTCCAGGATATCTGGAAGTCGAAGCCCACCCCGGCGCAATTCGCCGAGGGGGTCAAGTCGACCGCCTTCGACCGCATCTGGAAGCTTGGCGTCACCCAGATCAGCACCCGGCTCGACGAGCCGTTCGAGGTGGCGGGCTTCTACAATTTGTGGCGCGAGGAAAAACGCGTGCCGTACCGCATCGGCTGGCACTACGAACATCACCGGCTGCCCGCCGTGGGCCCGGAGGTTTCGCGGTCCCTCTACACCACCATCGGCAACCAGTCGGTGGGCGCCGATTACAATGCCTGGGTCTGGCTGCTCGGCGTCGGCTCCGAGGGCGACGGCGATTCCGTCACCCGGGCCTGCCTCGGCCCCGATCTTCCGGCGCTTCCCGGCAAGGAAAAATACGTCAAGGAGGAACTCGAGCGCTGCCCGCCCTGGGTGAGGGGTGACAAGAAAAACCTCGGCCCCTTGGGCGAGGGCGTGTGGAAAGCCCTCAACACCGGCTGGAGGATGGTCGGCCTGCATGGCGTCGGCAGCCACATGATCCGGTTGTTCGTCGATCGGCTCGAAGAGGCGATGAAGATGAATCCCGATATGACGCTGGAGCGGGTTCGCGCCGCCCGGCACGGGTTCTCCCACGGGACGATGATCGGCAAGGTGCCGGAAGTGATGGCGATGGCCCGCAAATACAATCTCTACCTGCCGGTGGACGTGGCCCGCAGCATTCGCGACGAGACCGAGGCCATCGACGCGTTCTATGGCCCCGAAGGCTATGAGTTCCAGGCCCCGATCGCCAGCATGATCGATGCCGGCGTGAAGGTCCTGGCCGACGATGCCAGCTTCGAGGACGTCGAGGTCTTCGTCACCCGGAACAATCCGGATACCAAAAAGACCATGCAGCCCAAGGAGAAGATCGATCGTGTCACCTCCTACAAGCTGCACACCATCATTCCCGCCGAGTTCAATTTCTCGGATACGCTGACCGGCAGCCTGGAGGTCGGCAAGTTCGCCGACTTTATCGTCATCGACAGGGACTTCCTCGACACCAAGGCGGTGCCCGACGACAAGATCGGCGATATCAAGGTGTTGATGACGGTGATATCCGGCGCCGTGGTGTGGACAAACGATGCCGCGCCCGAGGCGCTGAAGAAGTTGCCGCATGTCTATGGACGCCAATACAAGCTGCACCGGAAAGCAAAATACGCGTTGGGCAGCACGGGATAAGCGGAACCGATAAAAGGTATATTTTTGGCGGGGGTTCCCCGGTTTCCTGAAGCCCTCGGGAAAAATTATAAATTTCTGGGAAGGACGATCGACATGAAGAGGCGAGGATTGTGGTGCGTTGTGTTCGTGGTCATGGGCGTTGCCTTGATGACCGTGGCCCCCTCGGTGAAAGTCACCGCCCAGGTTCCCGATGCCGTCCTGGCCTGGCCGGATATTTTATACGTCAACGGCAGGATCGTGACCTTCGACAATACCAAGATGAACGACAATCCCGGGTCCATCGTCGAGGCCATGGCGGTGCGTAACGAGAAGATCCTGGCGCTGGGGTCCCGGGGCGAGATCATCAAGATGAAGGGGCCGAAGACCAAGGTGGTGGACCTCAAGGGCGCCAATGTCCTGCCCGGCCTCATCGACAGCCACAATCATATCCAGGTCCGGGCGGGGGTCCGGGCGACGCAGATCTTCAAGCTGTCAACCACCACGCCCGGCTATTACGTGAGAATCAAGGTCGAGAGGACGCCCGAGGAGACCCTCGCCAAGATCAAGAAGGCTGTCGACCAGCTGCGCGCGGCGGTGAAGGTGGGCAAGGATGACTGGATCAGCGTTGAGCTGAAACGCGACAAGAAAAAGGGCTACCCGTCGATTGCCTCGGTGTCATTCCTGATGGATGCAAAGGACCCTAAGGATGCCAAGATCACCCAGCGGCACCTCGATGAGATGGTGCCCGATCGCATGTTCGTGGTCCACAGCGCCGCCGGGATTCAACGCCTGAGACGCATCAAGATGAACCAATGGTTCCGGATCGACCGGGGGCCCGACGGCAAGCCCATTAAGAAGCCGCTGTTCATGATCAAGTTCTCGTGGCTGCCGTGGCAATACCGCACGCCGCCGGCGCGCCCGATCCAATCCGCCATGGCGCTCGATCACGAGCGTGGGATCATCGCCGCGGACACGCCGGCGAGCCACCGGATCAACCTTCTCAATTCCTATGGATACCAGCGCACCAAGGCACTGTGGCCCGACATCGATGGGTCGTTGACCAAGGATGCCCGGAGCATGAAGGACGCCGCCAAACGGGGGCTGATGAAATCATCGCCCCTGCGCCACGAGTTCATGGAGGTCTGGAAATCTAAGCCCACCCCGGCGCAGTTCGCCGAGGGGGTCAAGTCGACGGCGTTCGACATCATCTGGAAACTTGGCGTCACCCAGATCAGCACCCGGCTCGACGAGCCGTTCGAGGTGGCGGGCTTCTACAATTTGTGGCGCGAGGAAAAACGCCTGCCCTACCGCCTCGGCTGGCACTACGAGCAACACGCAATGCCTGCCATAGGCCCGGCGGTCTCGCGGTCCCTCTATACCACCATCGGCAACCAGTCGGTGGGCGCCGATTACAACCCCTGGACCTGGCTGCTTGGCGTCGGCTCCGAGGGCGACGGCGATTCCGTCACCCGGGCCTGTCTCGGCCCCGATCTTCCGGCGCTTCCCGGCAAGGAAAAATACGTCAAGGAGGAACTCGAACGCTGCCCGCCCTGGGTCAGGGGTGACAAGAAAAACATGGGGCCGCTGGGCGAAAGCATGTTGAAAGCCCTCGACACCGGCTGGAGGATGGTCGGCCTGCACGGCATCGGCAGCCACATGATCCGGTTGTTCGTGCACAGGCTTGAAGACGCGATGAAGAAGAATCCCGACCTGACCCTGGAGCGGGTTCGCGCCGCCCGGCACGGGTTCTCCCACGGGACGATGATGGGCAAGGTGCCGGAAGTGATGGCGATGGCCCGCAAATACAATCTCTACCTGCCGGTGGATGTGGCGCGAAGCATTCGCGACGAGACCGAGGCCATCGACGCGTTCTACGGTCCCGAAGGCTATGAGTTCCAGGCCCCGATCGCCAGCATGATCGACGCCGGCGTCAAGGTCCTGGCCGACGATGCCAGTTTCGAGGACGTCGGGGTGTTCGTCACCCGGAACAATCCGGATACCGGAAAAACCATGCAGCCCAAGGAGAGGGTCGATCGCGTCACGTCTTACAAGCTGCACACCATCGTTCCCGCCGAGTTCAATTTTTCCGAGACGCTCACCGGCAGCCTGGAGGTCGGCAAGTTCGCCGACTTTATCGTCATCGACAGGGACTTCCTCGATACCAAGGCGGTGCCCGACGACAAGATCGGCGATATCAAGGTGTTGATGACGGTGATATCCGGCGCCGTGGTGTGGACCCACGACGATGCGCCCGAGGCGCTGAAGAAATTGCCGCATGTCTACGGACGCCAATACAAGCTGCACCGGAAAGCAAAATACGCGTTGGGCAGCACGGGATAAACCGAACCGATATAAAGACACTTTCGCTCCGTTCATACTTCGGCATGAACGGAGCGAAAATTTATCAGTGGGGGCAACGCTTTGACGACACAGGAACTGCGTGAAGGGCAGCTTTCGCTCGACGAAGTCCATTCCAAGATGAAGATGCTGGAGGCCGAGATCCACAAGCGCATCGTGGGCATGGACGAGTGCATCAAGTACACCCTGATCTGCCTGTATGCGGGCGGGCATATCCTGATCGAAGGGGTGCCGGGTCTCGCCAAGACCCTCTTGTTCAAGACCTTGGCCGAAGCGACCCACGAGGAATTTCGCCGCATTTCCTTCGCCGCCGACCTGCTGCCGAAGGACATCGTCGGGATCGAGCATTTCGATCCCGTCACCAAGCAGGTGGAACTGGTGGTGAAGGGGCCGATTCATACCAACATCTTGCTTGCCGACGAGCTCAACCGCGCGCGCACCACTTCCAAGGGGTCGATCCTCGAACCGATGGAGGAGGGCCAGGTGACGACCGAGCTCGGCGGGACCTACAAGCTCGGCAAGATGTTCATGGTGGTGGCGACGCAGAACCCGGTGGAAGAGGAAGGCACGTTCGGTCTCGGACGCGCCGAGAGGGACCGCTTCTTGATGATGGTGCCGATCGGCTATCCGACGCCGGAAGAGGAGGAAGCCATCATCCAACGCTACGGCGTCGAGGGCGGCATGCCCCCGGTCACTCCGGTGGTGGGCGAGGACGATATCCTGGCCGCGCGCCAGGCCATGCGGACACTGGTTCACGTGGAGCCCGCCATCGTCGGCAAGATCCAGCAGATCGTCAACCAAACGCGGCCCGAGCGGAGCTCGATCGACGAGGTGCGCCGGCTGGTCGAAATTGGCGGCGGCGGTTCGCCCCGGGCCGGCATCTATATTATCCAGTCCGCGCGCGTGCATGCCGCTTTTCGGGGCAACGAATTCGTCACGCCCCAGGATATCGCCGAGGTGCTGATGCCGATCTTCCGTCATCGCATCGTCTTCAAGCCAGGCGAAGTCGAACCGGAGGACAGCGAAATGCGCATCGCCGAAATCGTCGACAAGGTCATCAGGGAAGTGCTGTAGCCTTGGACCGGAAGGAACTACTGCGCGAAATACCCCGAACACCCATACGCTTCGTTCCGAGAAAACGGGTGGTCACCTTGCAGCCGGGGCAGTGGACCAGCCCCCATGAAGGCAAGGGATTCGAGCCCATGGGCTACCGGGACTTCGTGATGGGCGATGACCCGCGCCGCATCAATCTCCCGGCATCTTCGCGCCGCGGCACGCCGACGGTGGTCGAACGCGTGGCCCTGCGGGAGCTCAAAATGATGGTGGTGGTGGACCGTTCGGCGTCCATGGGGGTCCGCGACAAGCTCGCCATCCAGTTGCAAGCGGCCGCCCTTTTGCTGTATTCCGCGTGGAAATCGGACATGACGTTCGGATTGGCGGCGAGGACCGAGGACGGCCTGCTCGGCTTTGGCCAGGGATTGGGCTCGCGCCATTTCTATCGCCTCTACCGCACTTTATGGACCCTCTTCGGGGACGCGGGGGACGGGCGGATAAAGGGCATACGCATGGCTCTGAGCCGGTGCCTGCCGCCCAACGCGATTCTCATTTACTGCTCGGATTTCCTCGACGGCCGGGGCAGCCTGGTCGACCTGTCCCATCTTGCCAAGGGCGGCCGGCGCTACGATTTCATCCCGGTGATCGTTCAGGACGCCCTCGAATACAGTTTCCCCCTGGTCGAGAAAGGAACCTTCGTGAGCTTCGCCAATCCCGAGACCGGCGCGCGGGAAGAGGCATGGATATCGCCGAAAACGTCACAAAGGGTCCGCGCCACGCACGAGGCGCGGTTCAAGGAACTGACGACGGTGCTGGGCGTGCGCGGGGTCGGGTATCTTCACCTCGACAGTCCGCGACTGGGGGACATCGGCACCCGATTCAACCGGTTCTTCCAGCAACGAAAAAGCGGGGGGGCGGTGTGATACCTTTCGCGCGCAGCCGCCTTGTCGTGTTCGCGGCGCTGGCCGCCGCCGGCGCCGTCTTGGCGGGCGGGCTGGTGGTCGGCTCCTCGATGATGGGCTGGCCGAGCCAGTTGTTCCGCTTCACCCAGGCGCCGCCCGAGGCGCTGCCCGAGGGCACCGATATCGCCGGTTGGGCGTCATTCGACCGCGACAGCTATTTTATCGGCGAAACCATACGATACCGGGCGCGCATCCTGTATCGGCGTGACCGGATCGTGCCCAACCTCGATACCTTCATGCGCAGCCTGCCTTTCTTTCCATTCGAAAAGCGCCAAGGCTTCGAGTCCACGCGCGGGCTTGACGGCGATATCGAGGAGTATCGGCTCGATTACCTGTTGCACGGCGTGAAGGTCGAGCCGCCAAGGACCTACCAGCTGGACCCGGCGGTGGTGTTCTATCAGCCCAAGACCGCGTCCGCCGGTCAATTGCAATCGATCAGGATTCCGACGCCGGCCATCCATATCACCGAATATTATCCCAGGGACATTTCCGCGATCCCGCTACTGGCCCTCAAGGGGACGATCCACGACCCGGCCCGGCTCCGGCAATGGCTGATCGGGGTGAGCGGCGGAATCCTCCTGGCGTTCGCCGGTTTCCTGCCGTGGTGGTTCGCCCGCCGGCGCCGCGCGGATGAGCTTTCCGAGCCGGAACGTCTGTGGCGTGAGTTCCATGACATCGACCGCGCCTCTGCGATGCGCGTGCCTACCTTCTCAGGTGCGAGCGTATTTTTTCGCGCCTTCTCCAGACCCGCACCCGAACCGGCCCCAGATCCTTGTGGGCGGGCGACTATCCCGAGGACGCGTTCTGGCAAGACGCCGCGGCAAGGGCCCATCGCGGCTTGCGGGACCTCTACCGGCGATCGGGTCTTTCCGAAGACGACGTGCGGCGGATAAGCGGGCTGCTCGACCTCGATGCCATTTTTTCCTCCATCGTCGCCGAGGACCGGCTGCGCCGGGAGAAGGAGCCGTCTTTCGCCGCCCGCCTGCGCCGGCAACCCCGGGTTCTCGCCGCCGCCGGGTTTTGCCTCGCGGTGGCGGCGCTGATGTTCGCGCTGGCGGCGCGGCCCGGGGTGTGGCTGTCGCCCGATGTGGCGCGCTATAACAAGGCCGTGGCGGCCTCCTCCGGCGACCTCCCGTTGATCGAGGATGCCTTCGCCATGTCGGCGCTCGGCAACCGGGTCGAGGACGGGACCATCAAGGCGGCGGCGCTGTATAACGCCGGAACCGCGCTGGCGCATTTGAGAGAATCCCGCGACACGCCGCTCCGCGAGCAGGAGCTGTTCGAAGCGCTGTTCAATGAAAAGGCGTCCCTGGCGGCCTATCTCGACACCCCGGAAGAGGTCGAGCTGTTCCTCAAGAGCGAGAAGTGGCTGCGCCAGGCCGAGCGCCATCTGCAAGAGGCGGCGCGCGCGGATCTGGGCGATGAGGACATCCGCAGAAACCTGGAACTGGTGATCAAGCGGCACCGGGCCGTGTTGGGCGCGCTCAGGGCCTTGTTCGAGGCGGGCCGGGGGGGAGGAGCCGCCAGGAAGGGCGCCAAGGGCATCAAGCTCAAGGACTCCCAACGCAAGGCCATTGTCGACGTACTCAACATGAAGTGGCCGGACAAGTTCAGGGACGAGAAGGGCGAAGGCAAAAAGGACACGGGCTACGGTGTCTCGGAGCATTATTAAGACACCCCGCGCGACGGCGGGGCTTCAAGGTGTGACCAGGCGGTGAATGTCATCGGCGACATCATCGATTCCGTGAGTTTCACCGCCCCCGCGGGGTTCCTGGTGAGCCTTCCTTTCTTTGCGCTGATTGGCTGGCAACTGGCCAATCGCGGCGGACGCGGCACGGTTGCCCTCACCGGACTGGAGTATCTTTCCGCCCATAGCTGGTTTTCCGCGGCGCCAAGACGGTGGCTGCGCGCCGGGCTCTGGGGGCTGCTGGCGGCGGCGATCGGCGTGCTCTGGGCGGGCCCGGTGGTTCACTCGGACCGGCCCCTGTTCGCCGGCGCCAACCAGACCGTTCACAAGAATTTCGTCCTGTTGTTGGACATCTCGCGGTCGATGACCGTTTCTCTGGGCCAGGAGAAAAACGTCTCCCTTCCCGGCCAACCGGCACCACCGCCAACGGACGGCGGCAAGGACAAGAAGGACAAGAAGGAGAAGGTGCCGCGTTATCAGGCCGCGCGCGAAGCCCTGATGGATTTCGTCGCCCGATTCGACGGTGAGCGCATCGGGCTTATCCTGTTCAGCACCGAACCGATCCTGGCCCGCTGGCCGACGGTGGAAACAGAGAACCGGTTCTGGGAGGTCCTCGAGGAAGACATCGGCCAAGGCGTGGACTCCCAGATCCAGGCCTTTTCGTCCTTGACCAATACCAACAAGGCGCTCGCCCTGGCGCGCGACGTGTTCGCCAGCCAGGATGTCGTCGGCGACGGCGCCGTCATCTTGATTACCGATGCCGAGGACGACGTGCGGAACATCGGCGTGGCCGCCCGCAACCTGCGAAAGGACGGGATCAGGCTCTATATCATCGGCGTCGGCATCTCCCAGAAAATCGCCGACGGCCTGTCGCGGGACTTCGCCGCCGATCCGGGATTCCGGATATTCCGGGTCGATTCCGAGAGTGAGATGCGCGAAGCCTATAGGCTGGTCGGCGAGGTCGAGGAACTGCCCCGGTTCAGGCTGAACCGGAAAGAATTCACCACCGACATCCGTTGGATCCTGGCGCTCGCCGTGATGGTGTTGGCGGGCGCCATCCTCTGCATCCTTAACGTCGCCTTCCACCAGTCGCCAGCCGCGGGTGGAAGCGTGGCCAATGCCGAAGGGGGCCGCCATGGGCTTCGCATTTCCTGAGGCCTTTGTCCTTATCGTCGTGCTGCCGCCCGTGATCTGGGTACTGTGGCGGGGCGAGCGGCGGGCCCGGAGCGCGCTTCGCGCGTTCCATGCGCCCGCGCCCGGAAGATGGCACTTCATCTGCCGCGCCGCCCTCGCCGCCTTGTTCATCGCCTCGTTGGTCGCCATCGGGGCGCGGCCCTATACCGAGACCCGCAGCACCGGTGATTTTCTTTTTCTCGTCGATGTTTCGCGCAGCATGAATGCGCGGTATTCCTGTGGCGAGCCGACCTTCCTCGATCGCTCGAAAAAGGTCATGCGCGACGTGATCGCCAAGGTTCCCGAGGGCAAATTCGGCATCGTCGCTTTCGACAGGCTGGCCATTCCCATCACCCAGATGACCTACGATCGCGCCTATCTCGAGGAGGTGATCGAGCACGGGCTGTTCGTCGGGCTGAGCTATCAATCGACGGCGACGAAGATCGGAAACGCGCTTTCCGTCGTCGCCGGGAAGAAGAATCGCCTGCCGGAAATCTATGGCAATGTGTCCCAGGTGATTCTTCTAAGCGACGGCCATGTCGGGGGCAGCTACCAGAGACGGCTTCAAGGGGCCTTGGAGGAACTGCGAAAAACCGGGATCATGGTTCTCAGCGTGGGGATCGGCAATCCCGGAGAAACGCCGATCCCGGCGCGGGCGCCGGGTGGCGCATGCACCCGCGAGCTCGCCAGCGCCGAGGGCAAAACCGTTCTCATCCCTCTGCGCGACGACATCCTGACCTTCATCGCCGCCGGGACCCGGGGCAAATACTTTGGCGAGGGCGCGACGGGCGCCCTGGTGAAGTTCCTGAGGGAGACCGGCCTGAGAAAAATCTCCCCCGGCGTGGTGCTCGACAAGAAACAGCGCGCCGACGCCAGTTTTTGGTTTCTCGTGTTCGGCACCATCGCGGCGTTCGGGCTGTTCATGGCCAACACGTTAAGAATGGGATGACGTCACCGTTGTCGACCGCCGCGCCGCCCGGCAGGGAAGCGGCCGATGCCGGTCCCCATGGCCGCAAAAACGGTGCCGGGCAGCCCCGCGCTTTGAGCGGCGCTTGGTGATCACGGCTCGGCGCCGCCGGACTAGCGTGCCCGCTTCCGCTTCGCCTTTGCCCCGACGCGCTTGCGCTTGACCTTCAGCCCGGCCCGCTTCATCACGCCGTCGAGCCTTTTCGCCACCGCGGCCGTCGCCGGCACCATCGGCAGGCGGTGCTCGTTCTTCTCCAATATCCCCATCCGCATCATGATGTATTTGATCGGGATGGGGTTGGTGTCGAAGAACACCGCCTCGTTGAGCTCGGCGAGCTCGTAGTGGAGTTTGCGCGCCTCCCCGAGCCGCCCCTTGGCCGTCATCTCATAGAGATCGGCGACCTTGCGCGGCGCCACGTTGCCGACCGCGTTCATCATCCCGGCGGCGCCGATACAGAGCATCGGGAAGCTCAGGTCCTCGAGCCCGACGAAGACCCTGAAATCGAAGCCGAAGCGCGCCAGCATGTGGGTGACGAAGCCGAGGTCGTTGACCGCGTGCTTGATGCCGACGAGATTCGGCGTCTTCTCGACGATGCGTTCCAGCGTCGAAAGCTGGATCGAGACCGCCGCGCGCCCGGGGATGTGATAGATCATCATCGGCAGGGCGGTGCGCCGGCCGAGGCGGATGTAGTACTGGGCGAGGCCGCGCTGGGGCGGGCGGATGTAATAGGGCGTCACCACCAAAAGGGCGTCGGCGCCGGCTTTCTCCGCCCCTTCGCCGAGCACCGTGGTCTCGGCCTCGTTCTGCGAGCCGGTCGCCGCCACCACCGGCACGCGGCCCGCCGCCGCCTCGACGGCGACCTCGCAGAGGGCGATGCGCTCCTCGATGGTGAGCGTGCTCGGCTCGCCGGAGGTGCCGGTGACGACGATGCCGTGGCTGCCCTCGGCGATCTGGTGCTCCACCAATCGGGCGTAGGTGTCGTAATCCACCTTGCCACGTTTGAGCGGGGTGACGAGGGGCGGATAGGAGCCGCGCAGGAAGTTCCGTTTCAGTTTTATCAAGGCGCTTGCCGCCCTTTTCTAATTGGTTACCGCCTTTTCCCGGTTGGTCTCGAAGCCGGCGTGGGAGCCGAGCAAGGAGACCGGACCCTTGAGCTCTTCCTGCCACAACAGCGAATCCATGTTGATGTTGAGCGGCATGTCCTGGATCGTCAGCTCATAGACCGGCCCTTCGTCCGAGGCATGGTTGTGGATCGCCCAGCCCGGCGCCGAAAGCATCAGGTCACCGGCCTTCCACGGGTAGCGCTTGCCTTCGACCACGCTGTAGCCGTTGCCGGCGAAGTAGTAGTTCAGCGCCGCCGAGGCATGGCGATGCGGTCGGTCGACGATGCCGCCGGGGCGGATGGTGAGGGTAGCGAAAAAGTTCGGCGTCGTGCCGTTGGTGCGCCCGGTGACCGGATCGTAGAGCAGATAGAGGCGCCGGCCCTTATATTTCGGACCCAGGCTCACCAGCTTGTCGAGCTCCACCTTGACTTTCTTCCATGGCCAATGGTGGGGCTTGATCTCGACCGGTTCGGGGTTGATGAGCTTCTCGTAAGGCATCAGCCAGCCGCCGTCCTCGGTGAGCTCGAAGGTGCCGTAGGGGTTCTGGGATCCCTCCTCCATCTCCTCCGCCGCCTCGGTCATGTCATTGTCCGGGGCGCCGTGGAGTGGCGGGTCCTCATCCACCAGGTGGATGTTCAGCCGCTCGAGCATGGCGCCGTTGGAGTAGCGCAGACGCACCTGCATATCGCCGGTCTCATTGACATATTCGTGCACCGCCATCGATGGCGTGGTGATGACGTCGTACTGGCTGAATTCGAAGGTCTCGCCGTTGATCGCCATGGAACCCGCGCCCTGGATGCAGAAGTTGACGATGTTCGAGTTCTGGCGCACTCGCTGGGTGCGCTCGCCCGGCAACAGGACATCGACGGAGACATCGATACCCGGCGCCAGGCCGAGGCTGCGGTCGTCGGCCTCGGGATGGGCGATCATCGAACGGCGCACGCCGTTGTTGGGACGCGCAAAACCCGCGAGCCGCGCGACCTCGGCCTCGATGTCCTCCTTGGAGATCACCACCGGCGGCCAAAGGTCGAGCGAATGATCGCCGTGGATATGCTTGTCCGGTGTCTGCCGGCCCGACTTATCGACGAATTTCGCTTTCGGATCACTCATCGTTACCTCCCTCCTGTTCGCCCCAATGATGGCCCCTGGGGTCAGGTCAGATTCGGTGTCGTGCGCTTGGGATGGGGATATTTCGCCCCCACCCCCCGATCCACCGCCCGGCGGTAGATCTCGACGGCGGACGCCATGTCGGCCATCCCCATGCCCATGAACTTGTATATGGTGATATCGGCGTCGCCGGGGCGCGCTTTTTGCTCCTCGACCAGCTTGCAGATGGGGACGACATCGTCCCAGCCGCCGTTGGCGGGGCCGAAATAATCGATCAGCTCCTTGGAGCCCTTCTGGCATTGGGCCATGTTGTCGACCACCACCTTGGTACAGCGCGCAAATACGTCCTGGGCGATCTCGGCGTTGGCCGGGATGATGGCGCCGCCGGCGTTGATGTGGGCGCCCGGCGCCACCATGGCGGCAAACAGGAACGGCTCCTTGGCCCGGGTGAAGGTGGTGATGATCGGCGCGTCCTTGACCGCGGCCTCGACCGAGGGGCAGTCGAGGACCTCGAATTCGTATCTCGACTTCAGCAGGGCGACGAACTCGGCGCGGTTCTCAGGTGTCGGGCTGAACACCCGGACGCGCTTAAGCGCGCGCACCGTCGCCACCGCCGCGACCTGGGGCAACGCCTGATGGCCCGAGCCGATGATCGCAAGCTCGTCCGCGTCCTCCCCGGATAGCCATTTGGTGGCGACGGAGGAGAGCGCGGCGGTGCGCATCTGGCCGAGCGAAAAAGCCTCGATGATGGCGCGGATCTGGCCGTCGTCGCTGCCGTGGAGGACCATGATCGGCGCCGCGCCACCGTGGGCGTTGCTCCATACCTTGACCCCCACCAGGCCGTCGCCGGTGAACTGCGCCCCGGTGACGTTGAGGCTGCCGCCCGGCCACACGGTCTGGGTCTTGGTCATGTTCTGGGCCTTGCCCTGGGCCTCGAGCAGAAGCCCCTTCTCGAGCGCCTCGATGGAACCGCTCAAATCGATCAGCGAGCAGACATCGGTCTCGGTCAGCCACAAAAAGCTATCGGGAACCTCGATTGCCATCCTCAATTCCTCCCCGATGGCGATGGAACCGGCGTCTCGAACCCCAAGGCGTTCAGGACCGGGGCGCTCACGCCACTTTCTCCTCGGCGAAGATGGACTCGACCGGCGGGGTCAGCGCCAGGGTGTTGCGAAAGATCGCGTGGGTGACGTTGCGCCCGATGGCCAGCAGCACCGCCACCGCGTGCTCCGGCCCGATGGCGCGAACCACCTCGTCGAATTCCGCCTCCACCCCGTGGCCGCGGCCCTCGATGGCGGCGAGGACGAACTTCTGCACCTTGCGCTCGTCCTCGCCGAGCGCCGTCGACGCGTCCCCCTTGAGGGCATTCACGTCGCCAATCCAGTCCCTGCCGAAGCCGAGCTTTTCGCTGAGGCGTTCGTGCTGGTTGCGCTCATAGACATTGCCCATGACGCCGGCGACGGTAAGGGCCACGAGCTCCACCAGCTTGTCGGGCAATTCCGCCTTCAAGGCCTCGGTGAAGTCGCAGAACGACAACATGGATTTCGGCGCGTTGGCGCCGATCCGCCAGATCTCGCCGCAATAGCCCAGCCTCTCCACCTTGGGACGCAGGGCGTCCGCCAGTTCGGGCATGAAATCGTCGTATTCGATACGCGGGATGCGATCGCTCATCCTAAACCCCCGTCGGCCCGGCGCCGGCCCATGTTGGCCAAAAGCATTCCTCAACCCGCCGGCAGTTCGACATAGATGTCCTCGCCCTCGACCCTCACCGGATAGGTCTTGATATCCTCCTCGGCGGGCGGCCCCACCACCTTGCCGGTGGCGATCTCGAAGCGGGCGGCATGAATGGGACACTCGACGCAGCCATCCTCGACATAGCCGTCGGCGAGCGAAGCGAAGGCATGGGTGCAGGTGTCGTCGGTGGCGTAGAAGCTGCCGCCGTGATTGAAGATCGCCAGGACGAACTCGCCGATGGTGACCTGTTTCGCTTCATCCTCTTCGATTTCGCCGACCTTGGCGACGAGGTGAGAATTCGATTGCCGTTCACTCATTAACCATAAATCCCGATGTACCGGCTGTTCGATTATATAGCCGGGCCGCGTGAAAAAAGCGGCCGTGATGACCTCCCTGGAATGCCTTGTAAACCGCCGGAACCGGTGGGGGGCAAATTACATATATATCTAAGCTTTTAATAGCTTGGGTTCCTTTCGGGGGCTTGTCAACCCTCGATCGGAAAGCCGCCCGACAGCCCCGAAACGGCCCGATTCCGCCCCTTAACGGGCCCCTCTCAACGGCCCCCCCGCCTAACGGGCGAGGTCCCTGAGCTTGATGCCCTCGTCGGCGAGATCGGCGTCGGCGACCGGGGTTTTCCTCTCGATCAGGAACTTGGCGATCCTGACCTCGCGCCCGAGGTTGAAGGCGTTGACGGCGACGACGACGTCGCCTTCCATATAGAAAACGATGAACCTGGCAGAAGCCGGATCGCCGCGCCATACCAGCCGGTCCCAGCTTTGCGGCGCGCCGGCCATCTGCAGGTTGATGTCGTATTGGTCCGACCAGAACCAGGGGACCTCGGCGTAAGGGGCGCCGGCGCCGCACATGTTGCGCGCCACGGCAATTCCCTGATTCTGGGCGTTCTGCCAGGATTCCAGCCTGACCCTGTGGCCGAGGATGGGGTTGGGGTGATTGGCGACGTCGCCGGCGGCATGGATATCGGCATCGGAGGTCTGGCCGAAGACATCGACGACGATGCCGTTATCGACCTCGAGGCCCGCCTCCGCCGCCAAGTCCGCGTTGGGGACGATGCCGATGCCGACGATGACCGCGTCGGCGTCTAACGCCCGGCCGTTGGAACACACCACGCGGCGCACCCGGCCCTCGCCTTCGAACCGTTCGACGCCGACGCCGGTCAGCACCTCGACGCCGTGGGCGCGATGCACATCGGCGAGAAGGCGGCCGATCTCGGGATCGGCGACGCGGCCGAGGAGTGCGTCCTGCATTTCGACGACGCTGACCGCGCATCCCCTGGCGCGGGCCGAAGCCGCGACCTCGAGGCCGATGAAGCCGCCGCCGATGATGACGATGGAGGCGTCCCGGACCAACGCCTTGCGGATCGCCAGTGAATCGTCGATGCCGCGGAGATAATGGACGCCGCCGAGCTCGGCGCCCGGCAGCGTCAGCCTTCGCACCCGCCCGCCGGTGGTCAGCAGGAGCTTGTCATAGCCGAGGGTCTCGCCATCGCCGAGCCTGAGGCGGTGCGCCGCCGCCTCGATCCCTTCGACCCGGACGCCCGGGCGATGCTCGATGCCCTTGCCGGCATAAAATTCGGCGGGGTTGAGGAACGTCCGCTCAACCCCGTCATCATCGCGGAGAAGCTCCTTCGACAGCGGCGGGCGTTCGTAGGGCGGGTAATCCTCCTCGCCGATGAGGACGATCCGGCCATCGAAGCCCTGGGACCTCATGGCTTCCGCCGCCCGGCCGCCGGCATGGCCGGCGCCGGCGATGACGAATGTCCGATCCCGCGCCATGATCTCCTCTCCTCCCGCCCCCGGTTCGGCCAGGCGGTTCCCCTTATAGGCCAAAATTCGATTAGGCCAAAGCGCCGCCAAAGCCCGGCCTCCTCTGTCCCGGCGCTCAATGAGTGCCGGCCGTTAATGCTTTTCTAGGAAAATTCGGATAGACACGGTACAGCCGTGTTAATTTCGGGTTAAGTTGTATTTCCGGCTTTGCGATGTTTAGCCGGGCCTTGGGGCCAGCGCCGCGCGCGCGTGATGCATCGGGCAAACCTGGGAGTTCGAGACCATGATCGAAGAGATCGAACCCGCGCTTGACGATCATCCGATCGCGCCCAGGACGATCGAGGGCACCGGCCTCTCCGCCGATCTGCTTCTCCATCTCATGCTCAAGACGATGTATGTGTCGGGGCCGGTCACCCCGGCCAGGTTGTCCAGGAATCTGGCGCTCCCCCGCTCGATCATCACGGTGCTGATCGACGACGCCAAGGAAAAAGGCCTGGTGGAGGCCCTCGGCGCCCTCGGCGACAGCCTGGTTTCGGAATTGAGATATGGCTTGTCGGGCAAAGGCACGGAGTGGGCCATCGAGGCGCTGAACCAATCGCAATATATCGGCCCGGCGCCGGTCACCTTGACGGACTATGGGAAGCAGGTTCAGAAACAGCTGATCGCCAACGAACAGATCCGCCCCGAAGCGCTTGCCGAATGCTTTACCCATTTGGTCATGCCCCAGGAGCTGGTCAAACTGGTCGGGCCGGCGGTGAATTCCGGGCGCACCATCTTGCTGTACGGTCCGCCGGGAAACGGCAAGACGGTCATCGCCCAGGCGATCGAAAACGTGTTCGAGCAGACCATTTTCGTCCCCCACTGCTTCGAGGTCGACGGCTACATCATCAAGATGTTCGATCCGACCATTCACAAGGTGGTCGGGCCGGCGCCGGGCTCGGAGGAAGAGGAGGACACCGAAGTCCGCCAGGAACAGCAGTCGGACCGGCGCTGGATCCGCTGCCGCCGGCCGGTGGTCTACACCGGCGGCGAGCTGACGCTGGAAATGCTCGATCTCGCCTTCAACCCGATCTCGAAATTTTACGAAGCGCCTTCGCAGCTCAAGGCCACCGGCGGTCTGTTCTTCATCGATGATTTCGGCCGCCAGTTGGTCAACCCACAGGACGTGATCAACCGGTGGATCATTCCGCTCGAGACGAGAATTGATTTCCTGACCCTTCACACCGGAAAGAAGTTCCCGACACCGTTCGACGAGCTGTTGATGTTCTCGACCAATATTCCGCCGGAGAAGCTGGTGGATTCCGGCGCGCTGCGCAGGATCCACTACAAGATCGAGATCGGACCGCCGAACAAGGAAGACTATGTGACGATCTTCGAGAACGTGTGCAAGGACTACGAAATCGAGCTTCCGTCCGATCTGTTGGCCTACCTGTTCGACGATTATTACACGGCGAAGAACGTCGATCTCGCCAGGTACCATCCCAAGTTCATCGTCGATCAGATCAAGTCCATATGTGAGTACGAGGGCGTGCCGTTGGTGCTGGAGCGGGATCTGGTGGATGTCGCCCTGGCGAACCTTTACGACCACGTGGCCATGGGATTGGCTGACGTGGGCCGGGCTTAGAATCGGCCGCCCGGGCCCGCTTGACTCGCGCCAGGCCATGGCCTACTCATTAGCCGACAACGTATAGAAAGAATACGGCGATCGCGGACCGGAGTAGGATCAGGCGTCCAGGTTTTGGACGTTTTTTCGCGCTCGGGGCCATGCCCGGACCGGACATTCCCGGGACATTGGCCGCCGGTAGCGGGAGAGGGGGCCGCCGGTAGCGGGAGAGGGGGCCGCCGGCCGCGGCGGAGGAAACGACCGCGTCCACAGTTCTTAAATGTGTTCAGGGCAGAGGGAGCCGAATGATGAGTGGCGGGAATCTCCAACATAAATTCACCTACGATGACCTTCGCGAATGGATCGTGGAGGCGGACAAGCTGGGCGAGGTGCGCTATGTCGACGGCCTCTCCTGGGAGCGGGAGATCGGCATGGCGACCGAGCTTCTGCACCACAGTGATCCGGCGCCGGCGGCGCTTTTCGACAATATACCGGGGTATCCCAAGGGCTTTCGCGTGCTGACCAATTTCTTCGGCGGCAAGCGACAGAACATGACCATCGGCTTCGCCCAAGGGCTCAACCGGCTGGAGCTCAGCGAAGGCTTCCTCGAGGTATACGAGAACGAGGACAACCAGCCGGTGCCCCATGAGATCGTCGATGACGGTCCGATCTTGGAAAATGTCATAACCGGCGACGACGTCGACATCACCATGTTCCCGACCCCGAAGTGGCACGAGGACGATGGCGGGCGCTATATCGGCACCGGCTGCTTCAACGTCACCCGCGACCCCGAGGAAGACTGGATCAATGTCGGCACCTACCGGGTGATGATTCATGACAAGAAGACCGTCGGATTTTACATCTCACCGGGCAAGCACGGCCGCATCCACCGTGACAAATACGCCGCCCGCGGCGAGATGATGCCCTCCGTCATCGTATTGGGCGGCGATCCGATGACCTTCCTGATGTCCTCGTCCGAGGTGCCCTACGGGCTTTGCGAGTTCGACCTGATGGGCGGCCTCAGGGGCAAGCCGCTGAAATGCGTCAAGGGCAAGATCACCGGCCTGCCGTTCCCCGCCAACGCCGAGATCGTTATCGAGGGCTGGATCGACCCCAAGGAATTCCGCCTCGAGGGGCCGTTCGGCGAGTGGACCGGATATTACGCATCGGACGTGCGCGAAGAGCCCGTCATGCACGTCGAGGCCATCTATCACCGCAACGACCCGATCATGCTCGGCTGTCCGCCGCAACGCCCGCCGGACGAGTTGGCGCGTTACCGGGCGGTGGCGAGATCGGCGCTTCTGAAGCGGTCGATCAAGGCCGCCGGCGTGCCGGACGTCACCTCGGTCTGGGCCCATGAGGTCGGCACCGCGCGCATGCTGGTGGCGATATCGATCAAGCAGCGTTACGCCGGCCACGCCGCCCAGGCCGGCCATGTCGCCTGTCAGTGCCACGTCGGCGCCTATGCCGGCAAGTACGTCATCGTCGTCGACGACGACATCGATGTCTCCGACCTCGAACAGGTGATCTGGGCGATGCTCACGCGCTCCGATCCGGCGACGTCCATCGACATCGTCCACAACGCCTGGTCGACGCCGCTGGATCCCAGGATCCCGCCGGAAGAGAAGGCGAAGGGGAACTTCACCAACTCCCGCGCCGTCATCGACGCCTGCCGCCCGTACCACTGGCGCGACCAGTTCCCCAAGGTCAACATGCCGAGCGCCGAATTGGCCAAGGAGACCCGCGAGCGGTTCTCCTATCTCCTCGACTGATACCAAGGGTCATTATCAAGGACCTTTGGTATAAGGCGCGGGCGGTTTCGCGGTCGCCGGTCCGCGATCGAACGCGGGGGGCGAAAACGAGCACGACGGCCCGGTTCGCGATTGAAACCGCCGGCGTCACGATCAAATGGAAGCTCGAGGGAAGCGGTCTTCGGACCGCTTCTTAATTCATGGGCCCGCCTGGCGTAGAGGCGCGAGGAATTGACGGGTGACTTTTGAACACAAATTGTTATAACCGATTAACTTTTCGGAAGGGACGGGCTTACAAGGGCCCGTTCCGATCTGATCGCCGCTCGGGTCAGAGCAAACCCGGCTAATATGGGAAATAGATTGATCAATGAGGGCAGGCAGGATGAGCTTCGTTGCGAAAGGGCTTTTCAACATGTTCCATCCGTTTCGGTTTGTCGGACGGCCGACGCGGTCTTTCGCGGCGTCAATGGCAATCACCGTTTTCGTCGTCGCTGTCTGGGCGGTCCCTGCAGCCATTTCGGCCGAGGCGAGGGAAGAGAAAACGGTGACGGTGGCCATGTCCCTGACGCCGCTCTCGGCGCCCATAATCGTTGCGAAAAGCAAGGGATACTTCACGAAGAATGGCCTCGACGTGACCATCAAGGAATTCATCGGTGGCTTCCGCACCATCAAGGCCGTTTTCGAAGGTAAAGCCGACATCGCCACGAGTTCGGAGGCCGTGGTCATGTTCAACAGTTTCGAGCGGACCGACTTCGCCGTCATCTGCACCTTCGTTTCGTCCGATAATGATGTGAAGATCCTCACCCGAAAAAACACGGGCATCCGCACGGTGCGCGAAATGGTTGGCCATCGCGTTGGCACCGTGACGGGTGCGTCGGCTCAGTTCTTTCTGGATGAAACCCTCATGTTGAATGGCATCGACGACTCTCAGATCGAGATGGTGCATGTTAATCCCGAAGACTCTCCGTCGTCCCTGGCGAACGGCGACGTCGATGTCGTCGTGGTGTGGGAGCCCCTAGCCTATTTGACCGAGAAGAAGTTGGGTAGGGAGGCCGTAGTGGTGCCCCACGAAAGAGCCTACACGGAGACTTTTAACGCCGTGGTCCTGCGGGAATATGCGGATAAGAACCCGGAGGTCCTTGAACGCTTTGTTCGCGCGCTCATCGAAGCAATTGAATTCATTCGGGTCAATCCCGACGAATCCCAGCGCATCGTCTCGGAGCGCATCAACAATGACTTCGAGTTCGTCAAGGCGGTGTGGAAGGATTTCGAATTTGGCGTCAGCCTTCATCAGTGGCTCATAAACACTCTTGAAGCGCAGGCGCGCTGGGCTATTAGTCATCATCTGGTGACCGCCGACAGGATTCCCAATTATTTGGATTTCCTTCATCTGAAAGCCTTGGATAGGGTACGCTCCGACTCGATAACGGTGTTCCGCTAAGTGTCGATATTGCACCGGACTGGACCGAACGATGCCCTTCGGTAGGACCCGAATAACAACAATCGTCTTCGCTGGCGCGCTGATTTCGATGGTCGCCAGTGTGTTGATCGGGACGGGCTTGTGGTTCGCCCACCAGAATTATCGCGAAGCGGTGATGGGGGACCGCTTCGCCGCGGCGGTCGTCACGGCGGCATTCCAACTCACGACCCTGACCGGAGATTACCTGCTCTACCGGGAAGAACGAGCGGCGATTCAATGGGTCCGCAAGCACGAATCCCTGGGTGAATTGTTGCGAAATCCCGGGTTCGGCGCCGGCAAGGGGGACCGGATTATTTCGCGGCTTGGCCGCGATCATTCCGTGGCTGGGAATTTGTTCGCGCGCGCCACCAAGATACCGGTGGAAAATCAAGCTAGCGGGAATTCCCCCGAAGCCAATGTGATGCGCGAGAAGAGATTGATGACCGCGTTGCTGACGGCGACGCAAGCAATGGTGTCCCAGGCTTCGCTGCTGTCGAAGCAAAATCGGCTGGTGCTGGACGCGGCCATCGAATGGACCACACGGTTAATCCTAGGATTCGGTTTGTTGTTGATGGGTCTGTTTATGGGCCTGTGGTTGGTGCTGGCGCGGCGCGTCGTATTGCCGATCCGGGAGTTAAAGAAAGGCATCGATGCGTTCGGCGGCGGCGACCTCGATCATCGCCTCTTGTCGAGGCATGCCGATGAGATCGGGGAGGTGGCGGTCGCGTTCAACGAGATGGCGGGGAGGCTGCGGGAAACCTTGGTCTCCCGGGACGAGATGGCCAAGGAGGTGGCGGAGCGCAAAGAGGCGGAGCGGGAAATCTCCGAGAAATCGGCGCTGCTGGAGACGACGTTCGAGAGCATGTCCCAGGCCATCGCCGTCTTCGACGCCGATCTCAAGCTCATCGCCAACAACCAGAGATATCTCGATCTTCGTGCCTACCCGAAAGGCTATATTCATCCCGGATTGCCCTACGAGGAGATCGTCCGTTTCAACGCCGAGCGGGGCGAATACGGCCCCGGCGATAGCGAAAAACAGGTGAAGGAGCGGCTCAACGCGGCAAGACAAGGGAAACCGTGGCGAACGGAATACACGAAAGCCGACGGCACCGTCCTTGCCGTCGGGTTCGACCCAATACCGGACGGCGGCTTTGTCGCCACCTTCGCCGACATCACCGAGCGCAAGAAATCCGAGGGGGAGATTGCCGAGAAATCGGCGGTGCTGGAGACGGCGTTCGAGAGCATGTCCCAGGGCATGACCGTTTATGACGCCGATCTCAAGCTCATCGGCTTCAACCAAAAATATATCGAGATCCTCGGCTATCCCGCTGACTTCATTCGCATCGGCAGGCCGTTCGAGGAAATCGCCCGGTTCAGGGCCGAACGCGGCGAATACGGTCCGGGCGATGCCGAGAAGCTGGCGGCGAAATCGGTGAAAGCGGCGCGCCAGGGAAAGGCGACGCGCGACGAATTTACCCGGCCCGACGGCGCGGTATTCGCGATACGGCGCGACCCGCTGCCGGACGGCGGTTTCGTCACCACCCTCACCGACATCACCGAGCGCAAGAAGGCCGAGGATGAGGTCGCCGAAAAATCGGCGCTGCTGGAGACGACGTTCGAGAGCATGTCCCAGGGCATCGTCGCCTATGACGGCGATCTCAAGCTCGTCGCCTTCAACCAGAACTTCGTCGATTTCGGCGGTTATCCTGCCGACTTCATCCGCCTCGGCATGCAATATCAGGATATCGTCCGTGCCAGGGCGAAGCGCGGTGATTACGGCCCCATCGAGGACATCGACGCGCTGGTGCGTGAGCGCGTCGCCGCCCGGCGAAAGGGCGAAGTCATCCACCGCGAGCGCACCTTGGCGGACGGGCGGGTCATCACCGTCAGGCGCGATCCCATGCCGGACGGCGGTTACGTGACGACCCTCACCGATATCACCGAGCGCAAGCGGGCGGAACAGGAAATCGCCGAGAAGTCGGCGGTGCTGGAGACGACGTTCGAGAGCATGTCCCAGGGGATTGTCGTCTATGACGCCGATCTCAAGCTTGTCGCCTACAACCAAAAATTCATCGATCTCCAGGGCCTGCCGCCTGAATTCCTTCGTTTGGGCATGCCGTACGAGGATTTCTTCCGGTTCAACGCCGAACGGGGCGAATACGGCCCCGGCGATGTGGAGGAACAGGTGAGAGAGCGCATCGATCGGGCGCGTCAGGGCGACGCGATCGGGATCAAGCGCACGCGCCCGGACGGCACCGTCCTGGCCATCCAACGCGACCCCCTGCCGGAGGGAGGCTGTGTCACCACTTTCACCGACATCACCGAGCGCAAGCGGGCGGAAGAGGAGATCGCCGAGAAGTCGGCGGTGCTGGAGACGACGTTCGAGAGCATGTCCCAGGGGATTGTCGTCTACGACGGCGATCTAACTATCGTTGCTTTCAACCAGAACTACGTCGATTTCTGCGGCTATCCGCCCGACTTCATCCGTCTCGGCATACAGTATCAGGACATCGTCCGCGCCAAGGCGAAGCGCGGCGATTACGGTCCGGTGGCCGACATCGAGGCGCTGGTGCGTGAGCGCGTGGCGGGGCGGTGGAAGGGCGGAGTCATTCGGCGCGAGCGCACCCTGCCGGACGGCAGGATCATCGCCGTCAGGCGCGATCCCATGCCGGACGGCGGTTACGTGACAACCCTCACCGACGTCAGCGAGCGTAGGAAGGCCGAAAACGAGATCGCCGAGAAAACGGCGCTTCTGGAGACAACGCTCGAGAGCATGTCCCAGGGCATCACCGTCTATGACGCCGACCACGGGCTCATCGCCTTTAACCGGAGATTCGTCGAACTTTTCGATTTCCCCCCCGGTTTCATTCGCGCCGGCAGGACGTTCGAGGAGCTCGCCCGCTTCCTCGCCGAACGGGGCGAATACGGCCCCGGCGATGCCGAGGAGCTGGTGCGTGAGCGCGTCGCCGCCAGGGACCGGGGCGGAATAAATCCAGGCGAACGCACCCGTCCTAATGGAATGGTCATCTCGGCCAGGCGCGATCCCATGCCCGGCGGCGGCTATGTCACGACATACACCGACATCACCGAGCGCAAACGGGCGGAGGCGGCGCTGCGCGAAAGCGAGGAGCTGTTCTCCAAGGTATTTCACGCCAGCCCCGGGATGTTCACGATCTCGCGGCCGGAAGATGGCGCCCATAACGAAGTAAGCGCAAACTGGATCGCGACCATGGGCTACAGCCGGGATGAGGCGATGGCCCAGACGGCCGTCGAGTTGGGCATCTGGGCCGATATCGGGGATCGCATCCGCTTCGTTGAACGACTCAAGAGAGAAGGCTCGGTCCGCGATTTCGAGGCCAAGTTCCGGACCAAAAGTGGCGAGGAGCTCGACGTGCTGGTCGCCGGGGAATATTTGGAATTCGGTGGCGAGCCCCACCTGATCATAGTCGCCCACGACATCACCGAGCGCAAGCGGGCGGAAGCGGCGCTCAGGGCGAGGGAGGCGCGGCTAAGCGAGTTGCAGACGGAACTGCTCAACGTTTCGCGCCAGAGCGCCATGGGGGAATTGTCCTCGGCGCTCGCCCATGAACTCAACCAGCCTTTGGCGGCGATCATGAACTATGTCCAGGCCAGCCGGCGGATGATGAAAAAGGGTGGCGGGGTCGTTTCCGAAAAGGCCTATCAGATGATGGACAAGGCCCTGGACCAGGCCGACCGCGCCGGCGCCATCATGCGCGGCCTCAGGGACATCGTCGAAAAGGGAGAGGCGGCGCGCGCCGCGAGCGACATCAACAAGGTGGTCGAGGAAGCGTCGGCGCTGGGACTGATCGGCGCGGCGCGCGCCGGCATCCGGCTCGATCTGGAGCTCGGTAACGAATTGCCGCCGGTCAACATCAATGAGATTCAGATCCAACAGGTCGTCATGAACCTCGTGCGCAACGGCGTCGAAGCGATGGCGGCGTCGGAGAAACGCGACCTCACCATCAGGACGGCGCTTGATCACGAAGATGGGGTCGAAGTCGCCATTGGCGATACCGGTCCGGGACTCGCGGAGGAGGTCGAGGAACGGCTTTTCCAACCCTTCGTGACAACCAAAGCCGGGGGCATGGGCATAGGCCTTTCGATCAGCCACTCGATCGTCGAGGCCCATGGCGGCCGCTTGTGGGCGACGCCGAACCCGAACGGCGGCACTGTCTTCCATTTCACATTGCCCTTGGCGCCCAATGGAGCCGAAGATAATGACGAATGAGACCGCCATTTTCGTCGTCGACGACGACGACGCGGTCCGGGAATCGCTCAAGGCCTTGCTCGAGACCGAGGGCCTGAGCGTCGAGACCTACGCCTCCGGCCAGGAATTTCTCGACGCTTACGACCCGTCGCGGCGCGGTTGCCTGTTGCTCGACGTCAGAATGCCGGATATGACGGGCCTCGAGCTGCAACAGAAACTCAGCGTCCGTCCGCACAAACTGTCCATCATCATCATCACCGGCCACGGCGATATCCCGATGGCCGTCAAGGCCATGAAGGCCGGGGCCGTCGACTTCATCGAGAAACCTTACTCGGACGAAACCATACTCGGAAGCGTGCATAATGCCTGCGAGTCTGGCGCGCCAGGTGCCGGGGAAGGTGCGGCGGTGGAAGAGACGGCGGCACGGATCGCCCTCCTCAGCCCACGCGAACGCGAGGTGCTCGACCAGTTGATCATCGGTCACCAGAACAAGATGATCGCCTATGAGTTGGGCATCAGCCCTAGGACCGTCGAGATCCACCGCTCCCGGGTGATGGCCAAGATGCAGGCCAAGAGCCTCTCCCAATTGGTGCGGATGGCGCTGACGGCCGGCATCGACCCGCTGCGGACCTGAAGGGCGGTCGAGGCCACCAGGTAACCCGGCTTCCTGGACCAAAGAGGGCGGCGGTTCGGGGCCGGTGGTCCCCGATAGGTACTATCCCTGACTAGGCATCTGCCCTTCATTCGCAAAGAATAGGGCGAATGAAACGGAGTTCCGTGCATTCCTTAGAGCCGGCGATTTTTATCGTCGACGACGATCCGGCCGTGCGTGATTCCCTGCAACAACTGCTTGAATTTATCGGCTTTACGGTAGAGGCTTATGGATCGGGCGAGTCGTTTCTGGAACAGGCGAGCCTGCCTGATCGCGCCTGTGTCTTGCTCGATCTCAAGCTGCCGGGTCTGAATGGCCTGGAGGTCCTGGAAACCCTCGCCGCCCAGCATTCCGATGTTTGCGTGATCCTCATTACCGGGCATGGCGATGCCGCGACGAAGGCAAGGGCAACCCGTGCCGGCGCCGCCGCGCTGCTCGAAAAACCCCTGCGCGACGAGCTTCTCCTCAGCACCATTCTCAGCGTCTTCGAACACCGCCAGGAATGCCGCGGCAACGACGCATAACCACCGCGGAAATTTGCCCTCTTCTCCCCAGAGGCGGCGCGACGCCATCACGTTGTGCCGGACGGCGTAAGTAGAGTTACTTACGTACTATTCCGAATTTAACCCATGTAACCATACCAATATGTTTTGCCGCTGCCGCAAATTGTCCGGCGCGTTTTGGGGATCGTGTAAGGGGGGATTTAGGAGTGACAGTCGTTGGCATTGCGCCGAAAGGACCTCGTCCTCGCCGTCCCATAACTTGGTACTGAGTGAAGGAAATGGTCAAGTCAGCGGCACGATTAAGGTTGTCACCGGTTCAGCCCGGCCTCTGTGCCAAATGCCCCGTCCGCAAGTTCGCGGCCTATTCGGGCGTGCCCGCGAGCGCCCTGAAATTCCTTCAGTCCGCCAGGTCGAGCGATCGGATCGTTCCGCCGAGGCGAAACATCTTCTGGGAGGAAAAGGGCGCCGACGAGCTGTTCACGCTTTACGATGGTTGGGCCTTCACCTTCAAGCTGCTGGCCGACGGCCGCCGCCAAATCCTCGAGTTCCTGTTGCCGGGAAGCCTCATCGGCATGCACGCGCTTTGGTTCAAGGCCATGCCTCATTCGGCGCAGACCCTGACATCCGTCAGCCTGTGCGTGTTCGATAAGGAAAAGTTCCGCGATCTTCTGCGGCGCAAGCCCGAATATGAACGGGAACTGCTGAAGTATATGACCTCCAGCCTAGCCGTCCGGGACCGGCGCCTTTCGGACCTCGGCCGGCGGCCGGCGAAGGAGCGCATCGCCCGACTGATCCTTGAAATCTTCGGTCGCCTGACCGCGCGCGACATGGTGGACGGCCATTCCTTCACCTTCTACCCACGCCAACAGCACCTCGCCGATGCCCTCGGCCTGACCAAGGTCCATGTCAGCCGCACCCTACAGGTGCTGCGCCAGGAGGGGCTACTCGAGCTTGAGCGCGATACCGCGACGATCCTCGACCTCAAGGGCCTCAGGGAGCTTGCGGATTACACCGAAACGGAGGCTTCGGGATGGTGAACCGGGCGCGGCCGTTGTCTCCGGGGAGCCGAGGCGAGTGGTTATTTAGGGACCGGGGCAGGCGGGACTCGTGGCGCCCGCAACCCTCCGGCAAAACAGACGAAATGGCGGCGATGATCCAGATCCTCTGCCAGTTCCACTATATCGACGCGCTCAAGGCGTCATCGACCGGCCGGTACGATGCCCCGCCACTGGCCGGGGCGGGCGGCGGCAAGACGGCGCTGGCCTGGCTTTCGCGCGCGACACATTTGGTATTCGCCCTTTGTGCACTGATGACCCTGGCGGCCGTGCTCACGACCAATCTTGCCGTGGCGCAAATCCAACCCGGTGAGACGGCCAATGTGCCGCGTCGAAAGGTCGTCGCCGCCGTCCCGCGTTCGTGGCCGCCTCAATACTCCCTCGATGAAAACGGCAAGCCGATCGGGTTCGCCATCGACGTCATGGACGAGATCGCCGCCCGGGCGGGATTAAGCGTTGAGTACGTGGTCGCGGAAAACATCTCCGCCGCCGGGGATATGTTGAATCGCGGTCTTGTCGATCTGGTTCCAAACAGCGGGATCGTCCCTGAACGCATGGAGGGCGGCGCCCACACCGCGCCGGTCGAGACGTTCGTCGTCTCCTTGTTCGTTCGCAAAGACACCCACGACATAAAAGGGGTGCCCGACCTCATTGGGCGAAAGCTGGCGGTCGTCCAAAGGAATATCGGTTTCTTTTTGTTCGGAAAACGACAGGACATAAAGATCAATGTTTATCGAGACGTCCGTACCGCGCTATTCGAGTTGATCGCCGGTCACGTTGACGCCCTGGTCTATCCCCAGTCGGTCCTTTCGACACTGGCCAGGCAGATCAGGGTCGGGGATCGAATCAAGGTCGTTGGCGAACCCTTGAAGGAAATCAAACGCGCCATCAGAGTGAGGAAGGGCAATATCGAATTACTGGCGATACTGAATGAGGCGGTGGAAGGCTTCGTCGGCTCGCCGGCCTATCAACGGATCTACGTCAAGTGGTATGGCGAGCCGATGCCCTTTTGGACGGTGGCCAGAATCATCTGGGCCATGGGTGGCCTTGTGGTCCTCGTCCTCATTGCCATGGCACTGTGGCGCTATCGCTCCATCGTCAAGCTGAACCGCGAGCTCCGGGAAACCATCGCCGGGCGCAAGAAGGCGGAGCAAGCGGTCGCCGAGAAATCGGCGCTTCTCAACGCCACGTTCGAGAGCATGTCACAGGGAATCATCGTCACCGACCCGGCGCTAAACGTTCTTGCCTTCAACCATCAATATGCCGATCTCCTCGGCTTCCCGGGGGCTTTCCTGCGAACGGGCATGGCGTTCGAGGAAGTCCTGCGCTTCCAGGCCGAACGAGGGGATTTCGGCCCCGGCGAGGTGGAAGAAATCGTCAGCGAGCGCCTGCTTGCCCGCAAGCGGGGGGAAATTCTCCGGCGCGAACGCCCCCTGCCGGACGGCAGGATAGCCATCGTCAACCGCAGTCCCCTGCCCGACGGTTCGTATGTCACCACTTTCACCGACATCACCGAGCGCAAGAAAGCGGAGCAGGAGATCGCCACGAAGTCGGCGCTTCTCGAGACCACGTTGGAGAGCATGTCCCAGGGCATCGTCGCCTATGACGGCGATCTCAAGCTCGTCGCCTTCAACCAGAACTACGTCGATTTCTGGAGCTATCCGCCGGGCTTCATCCGCCTCGGCATGAGTTACGAGGATATTATCCGCGCCAAGGCGAAACGCGGTATTTTCGGTCCCGTCGCCGACATCGAGGAACTGGTGCGTGAGCGCGTGGCGGCACGGCGAAACAGCAAAAAGGTACGGCACGAGCGCACCTTGGCGGACGGCAGGGTCATCGCCGTTCATCGCGATCCCATGCCGGACGGCGGTTACGTCACCACCTTCACCGACATCACCGAACGCCAGCGCACGGAGGAGGAACTCGTGGAATCGCGGCGCCGCTTCGCCGGCATCCTCGAGATCGCCGATGACGCCATAATTTCCATGGACGAAGAACAGAACATCGAGATCTTCAACAAAGGCGCCGAAAAGATCTTCGGCTACGGCGCGGAAGAGGTCCTGGGAAAGCCGCTCGACATACTTCTGCCCTCGGGGTTCGCCCAAGCACACAAGCGTCATGTCGAAAATTTCCGCGATTCCTCGGATACCGCGCGGATCATGGGTGAACTGCGGGAAGTCTTTGGTCTGCGCAAGGATGGGGCGGTGTTCCCGGCCGAAATCTCGATATCCCACCTCGAGTTGGAGGGCAAACACATCTTCACCGCGTTCCTGCGCGACGTCACCAAGTGGAAGAGAGCAGAGGAAGAGCTACGCATAGCAATGGAGGAAGCCATGGCCGCCAATCGCACCAAGTCGGAGTTCCTTGCCAACATGAGCCACGAGCTGCGCACGCCCTTGAACGCCATCATCGGTTTCTCCGAAGTCATGCAAAAGGGGACGCTTGGCCCGGTCGGCAACCCCAAATTTCTGGAATACGCCGATGACATCAACGATTCGGGCCGGCATCTTTTATCGCTGATCAACGACATCCTCGATCTGTCGAAGATCGAGATCGGCAAGATCGAACTGCGCGAGGAGACGATCGACGTCGCCAGCGTCCTTCGCTCCTGCCTGATCCTGGTGAAGGAGCGCGCCGACGACAAGGACTTGAAACTCACCTGCGAGATTCCCGACGACTTGCCACTGCTCCGCGCCGACGGGCGCAAGCTCAAACAGATCGTCATCAACCTCCTGTCCAACGCCGTCAAGTTCACCGACCCCGGCGGCGAGGTCACCCTAAAGGCCTGGTTCAGGCCGCTTAGCGGCTTCGTGTTGCAGGTCACCGACAACGGTATCGGCATCGCGCTCGAGGATATCCCCAAGGTGCTGGAGCCCTTCAGCCAGGTCGACAGCACGCTTAGCCGTAAATACGACGGCACCGGCCTCGGCCTGCCGCTGACCAAGTCCCTGGTCGAAATACATGGCGGATCGTTCGACCTGCAGAGCAAGCTCGGCGTCGGCACCACGGTAACCGCCCGCTTCCCGGCCGAGCGGATCGTCTACACCGTCACCAAGGCCGCTGACACCACCAGCACCGCGTCCTCCGGCTTGGGCGGTTGACCGTACACCGCCAATAGAAATTACGAAGCGTGCCCGGCGCGGATTTTCATCCCGCCGCTAGAGCGGTTCTCGGTAGATAGGAACCATTTGACCGGGATGATTTTTCGTCCTGGCTAGGCGCGGAATGCGCCGTGATGCTAACGCATCACAAGCTTTTCGCAACGACGCCAGGGCGCAAAATCACCCGGCCTCCGGTGGGGCAAATCGGCCCCTCGGCGTCGTTGCGACGCTTGCCCGATGCGTTGCATCGCGCGGCGCGCCGCGCCTAGCCGAGGAGCCGATTTGCCCCATCAAATTGATTCCTATCTACCGAGAACCGCTCTAGGGCCGCAAGTCGGCGCGGCCGAACGATTTTTGATCCTGGCCAGGGAATCCCGCGCCCGCCCCCTGACACCGGGCTCGAGGCCTTCGGCGATCACCCGGACGTCGCGCTGTAGCGACCAAAGCTCGGGCTTCTCGATGGAACCGAGATCGGGCTCGATGACGAAGGTCGGGTCGGAATTGTCGGGATCGAAAAAGACCAGGCACAGATGCCAGGGATTCTCGATGGCCTTGCGGTTGTCGAGATTGGCCAGGTATTCGGATATGAGCCAGGGATAGAAGACCGACCGGGCATAGAACCAGACGCCCGGCGGCCGGTAGAGCTTGCCGTCCGCGCCGTTATGGCCCTCGCAGGACCAGCAGGGCCGCACCACCCTGAGGGTGCCCAGCGCATAGACCAGCGGCACGATGGCGCCTTCTATGGGGTGGTCTTCGGGATCGGTGGACAATATGCGGGGCACATGGGGACAGCCGATGGCGCAGGCACAGGTGCAGCTTGTCGATCCGCGGCAGGGACAGGGGACATCGCAGTTCAGGCACGGCCGGAGCTGCTTCTCCGACGGCTGGTCGAGGAGCCGCTCCAAATCCTTGATGGCCTCGGCGTCGAACCCGGGATCGGGCGCGAGTTTCTCGATCTTCATGGCGACCACCCGTTCGCCGTCAAATGATCCGCCGGCATCGGCCCGACCCGGTGAATGACCCAAGATCGGCGTCGCGGCGAATTGTCCCTATGGACAAATTATCCTTATGGATGATAAGGCTTAAACGATGAATCGACGGTTAACCCGAGTGGATGTTGTTAACCTATATAACCTTTGGCGCCCGGCAATCCCCCCGGGGTCCGGTTTTCGCCCTTCGCGCCCAGGCCAGGCGCCCTTCGCCCGTCCGGACCGGCGGGGGCGGACCCGCGGGTGAAGGGCGCGGCATCTCCCTTGACACCGGCGCCCGGCGCCGCCAGTTAAGAATCAGCGCCGCCAGTTAAGAATCAGCGCCCCGGGCCAAGGTTTTGCCTCGGCCCGGCCTCCATGTTCGATGAGAGAACCCGGCCATGAACATTCTCCTTCGCCGCCTTGGCGCCGTCCTCCTGCCTTCGGGTCTGGCGTTGCTGATCGCCTTCGGCAGCAGCGGGCCGGCCCTGGCCCAGACCTTCGACGTCCCCGACGGCTTCCATGTCGGCAAGGGGGACGATTTTCCGCCCGACGGCAAATGGCGCCCCATCCTCACCGTCAGGCCCGATCCCGGCCCGTTCTCGGATCTGAGCGCCATACGCCTCGGCCAGGTGGCGGGCGCGGTGGGGAACCCGAAAGCATGGCTGCAACGGCGGGTGACGCTGGATCTCGGCCAGACGGGGAACACCGGTTCGGTGTTCGACAGCCCCGACAGCCCGTTCTCCGATCCCCTCTTCGACGCCCTGCGCAAGGCGGTGCCGGAGCTGATGAAGATGGCCGAGCAGGTGGCGCGGCTGCCGCTCGAATCATGCGACGCGCCGGGCAAGGGCTACAACGCCACCGGCGCGTATGATGAGCTCTACTGCGTCTTCACCGTCGGGCCGATCCGCCAGTACCTGGTGCTCAGGCTTCAGGAGGCGCAAGGGCATTGGTACTACACCGAGGTCACCACCATGAACGAACGCCGCCTGCGCCATCTCCTGGCCATCGCCGATACCTTCAAGACCGGGGGGTGAGGGTCCGCCACGAAGGCGGGATTTTGGTGGCTGGGGCGGCAGGATTCGAACCTGCGGTCACGGGACCAAAACCCGTTGCCTTACCCCTTGGCTACGCCCCATGAAACAACACCGGCGGCAAGATACGCCCAACGCCGGTTAATCGCAACCGGGCCGCAACCGGGCCCGGGCCGGTCAGTCGAGATCGTCCCGCCCGGCGATCAGGCGCGCCACTTCGAGGCGCCAATCGGGATGGGCCCT
>JADFJG010000160.1 GCA_022566265.1 Pseudomonadota bacterium
TGGCCGACTTCGTCGCCACGCTCCCCGAGGGGCTCGAGACACGAGTCGGCGAGCGCGGCGTGCAGCTCTCGGGCGGACAGCGTCAGCGGGTCGCGATCGCGCGGGCGTTTCTCAAGGACGCCCCGGTGCTGATCCTCGACGAGGCGACATCGCATCTCGATTTCGTCAATGAGCGGACGGTGCACGGCGCGCTCGAGGATCTCATGAGCGACCGCACGACCGTGTTGATCGCACACCGGCTTTCAACCATACGCAACGCCGATTCGATCGTCGTGCTGGATCAAGGGCGAGTGGTGGAAAGCGGCACGCACCTGGAACTCTTGGCGCGGGGCGGCTTGTACGCCCATCTCGTGGCGCGCCAGCTCACCGGTTCCGCCGCCGCGGCGGCGGACTGACGTGGCGGAACCGCGTCCTTCCCAATACCGCGCCCGCCAGACGGCGGCGGTCGATGAGGACCCGGAAAGCCCCTGATGGCCGGTTGAGGCTGGCCAGATAGTACTCTAAGCCCCGCCGCCGGGCGGGTCTTGGGGCCGGCGAAACGGGGTCGGAATGTTGGCCAGGATGGCGCCGAGGCGCCCCCCCGCCTTGCCGATCGTCATCGCGTTCTCGATCCGCCGGTCGAGGAAGGCGAAGGTCTTCTCGCTTCCTTCGGAAGTGTCGTTCAGCCAGTAGAGCACGGTGGCGCCGAAGACGCCGGCCAGCGTCGCCCGCTTGGTATAGAAATTGAAGTCCGTCGCCGTATCGCCGGCGGCGTGCCACATGGCGTCCACCGTGCGATAGAGGCATTTGAGCGCCACCGGCGCGTTGGTCGGCAGCGCCAGGTACGACAGCAGATGGCGCAGCGCCTCGCGGTGCTGGGCGTTCTGCTCGAGGCGCACGCGGACGGCGAGGGATATGCGTTCGCGCACCGGCCGCTCGCCGACCTTGCGCCTTTCCAACTCCGCCATCATGCGCCTGTCGGCAAGGGCGCTGAAATGTTCGGTCACTTCCGTCATGCCGCCGGGGAAGGCAAGGGCGGCGGCGGCGGGATCGAACCCCGCGTCCTCGAGGCCCGCCGTCAGCGCCTTGAGGGTCCAGCCGTCGAACGGGACATGGGGAAGCATGGCCTCGACGATCCTGTCGGCATCGGGCGGCGGTGGCTTGTCGCGGCTTTTTGCCTGGTCCTTGCTTGGGCCCTTGCCTGGGCCCTGGCCCGGCGCCTTCTTCGCCGTCTTGTCCTGGGGCTTCTTCGCCATGTCGATCAACCTCCCTTGGCCGCGATTTTGCCGGTCTCTAGGCCGGTCTCCGGGCCGGTCTGGGGCGCCTCGTCCTCGCCGGCGGGCTCCTCGTCCTCGATCGCCAGGCGGTAACGATCCAGCTCCTCCTCGAAGCCGAGCAGCGACAGGTCGGGCATGCGCATCGGATAGAGGATGCCGTCGAGGTGGTCGCATTCATGCTGCACGACGCGGGCGTGAAAACCCGATGCGGTGCGCTCGACCGCCGCGCCTTCGCCGTCGAGGCCGCGGTAGCGTATGGCGGTAAAACGCGGCACCAGCCCGCGCAGGCCCGGCACCGACAGGCATCCCTCCCAGCCGATCTCCATTTCCTCGGCGATCGGCTCGATGACCGGATTGATCAGGATTTGGGGCGGCCCGGGGGGCGGTTCCGGCGGCGGTCGGGTGGTCCCTTGGGCCTCTTCCGCCCCTTCGTCCGCGCCCTCCTCCGGCTCCTCATTCGGCCCCTCGGGCGGCCCCTCGGGTGGAATGTGGAAGATGACGACGCGAAGCGGCTGATGCACCTGGGGCGCCGCCAGACCGGCGCCGCCGGCGTCCGCCAAGGTCTCCATCATGTCCCCGATCAGTCGCCGGATCTCGGGCGCGCCCGGATCGGCGATGTCCGCCGCTTTGCCTCTTAAAACCGGGTGCCCCATGCGGGCGATCTTGAGAATGGCCATGTGCCTAATATGAGGGCCGGGGCCTCGGGGGTAAAGCCGAAACCCAGGAGCCCGTGACCGATACTCGGACAGGCTCCTAACCGTTAACGGGCCCTAAACTTCTTTCGTATTAACTGTCTGGAGCCTTCACAAGCCGGCGGCTGTGTGATAGAAGGCCGCTCCCTGCGGATTCCGGGGCCCCGTTTCCGGCCCCGTGAGTGGAGGAGAACCATATAGACGGAAAGGAGCGAAGCGGGAAATTGCAGGTACACGTTAAAGACAACAACATCGATCAGGCCTTGCGCGTATTGAAGAAGAAGATGCAGCGCGAGGGTGTATACAGAGAAATGAAAATGCGCCGATCCTACGAAAAACCCTCGGAGCGCCGCGCCCGCGAGAAGGCGGAGGCCGTGCGCCGCCACCGCAAGCTGATGCGCAAGCGGATGGAGCGGGAGGGCTACTAGGAAAGATGCGGTCCTGGCCGGGTGGGATTTGCCCGGCCAAGCGAGAACGGGTCAGCCAAGCCGCCTCCGGATCGCCGGAAGCGGCTTTCTCATGGGCTCAATGTCAGAGTGCCGCCCTCAGCCAGAGTGCCGCCCTCAGCCAGAGTGCCGCCCTCAGCCCAGCGCCTTGACGATGCCGTCGCACATCACCTTGGCGTCGGAGAACAGCATCATGGTGTTGTCGCGGTAGAACAGCTCGTTATCGACCCCGGCATAGCCGGTCGCCAATGAACGCTTGACGAACAGAATCGTCTGGGCGTTCTCCACGTCGAGCACCGGCATGCCGTAGATCGGGCTCGTCGGGTCGGTCTTGGCCACCGGGTTGGTGACGTCATTCGCCCCGATGACGAAGGCGACGTCCGATGCCGCGAAATCCCGGTTGATGTTGTCGAGCTCGAAGACCTCGTCATAGGGCACGTTGGCTTCCGCCAGCAAGACGTTCATGTGCCCCGGCATGCGCCCGGCCACCGGGTGGATGGCGTAGCGCACATCGACCCCTTCTTTTTTGAGCAGATCGGCCATCTCCCGGAGCGCGTGCTGGGCCTGGGCCACCGCCATGCCGTAGCCCGGCACGATGATGACGGAGCCGGCGTTCTTGAGGATGAAGGCGGCGTCATCGGCGCTGCCGGCCTTGACCGGCTTGTCGGCCGCCGCCGCCGCCACCTGGGCGTCGCCCCCTTCGGTGCCGAAGCCGCCGAGGATGACGTTGAAGATCGACCGGTTCATGCCCTTGCACATGATGTAGGAGAGGATGGCGCCCGACGAGCCGACGAGGGCGCCGACGATGATCAGGAGATCGTTGCCCAGGGTGAAGCCGATGCCGCACGCCGCCCACCCGGAATAGGAGTTCAGCATCGAGATCACCACCGGCATGTCGGCGCCGCCGATGGGAACGATGAGCAGGAAGCCGAGCGCGAAGGCGAGACCCGCCAGCGCCCAGAAGGCGGTATAGGATTCGCTCATCGCGAAGTGGACGGTCAGCGCCACGATGCCGATGGCGATCAGGGCGTTCAGCGGGTGCTGGCCGGGAAAGACCAGGGGAGAGCCGCCGACCAGGCCCTGCAGCTTGGCGAACGCCACCACCGAGCCGGTGAAGGTGATGGCGCCGATGACGGTGCCGATGCTCATCTCGATGAGCGAGACCGCCTTGATGCCGCCGACGGCGCCGATGCCGTAGGCCTCGGGCGCGTACAAGGCCGCCGCCGCCACCAGCACCGCCGCCATGCCGACCAGGCTGTGGAAGGCGGCGACCAGTTGCGGCAGCGCCGTCATCTGGATGCGCAGCGCGATGAAGGTGCCGATGGCGCCGCCGATGACGACGCCGGCGAAGATGGTGCCGTAACTCAGCACA
>JADFJG010000009.1:0-49230 GCA_022566265.1 Pseudomonadota bacterium
GCGCTGATCGAGGTTTGGCTCGGGCGTATCCGGGCCTTCGGCTTCGAGGCCCGCGCCGCCCTCGCCGATGCGCCGGGGACGGCCTGGGCGCTGGCGCGTCACGGCGCCGGTGCCCTCGCCATCCTTCCGCCCGGCCTCACGCCCGGCGGTGTCGAGCGGGCGATCGCCGGCCTGCCGGTGGCGGCGCTGAGGCTCGACCCCGTCACCGTCGCCGAGCTCGATCGGCTCGGCCTTCGCCGCATCGGTGATCTCTGCCGCCTGGCGCGCGCCGACCTCGCGCGGCGTTTCGACGCCGCCCTCACGGCGCGCCTGGATCAGGCCCTCGGCCGAACATTCGAGCCGATCTCGCCGCGCCGCCCCGTGGTCCCCTGGCGCGCGCGCATGACCTTCGCCGAGCCCATCGGCGCCGAGCCCCTCGGCAACGCCGATGACATCGCGCTTGCCGCCCGCCGGCTGGTGGAAAGGCTCTCGGCCCGGCTCGCGCCCCGGGCCCGTGGCGCCAGGCGTTTGCGGCTGAGCTTCTTTCGCATCGATGGCGTCGTCGAGCGCGTCGCCATCGGCACCTCCCGGCCGGTGCGCGATGCCGATTACCTGATGCGCCTCTTCGCCGAGCGGCTGGAGCGCGTGAACGCCGGCCCCGGCATCGACGCCGCCATGATCGAGGCGACCGTCGTCGAGGTGCTGGCGCCGGCGCAGGACGAGCTCGAGGGGCTAACGCCCCCCGGCGGCGGCAGGGACGGGCCCGAGGCCCGCGCGCCGGACATCCGGGACCCCCTGGCGCCACTCACGGACAAGCTGGCGAACCGCTTGGGCGAAGGCAACGTGGTGCGGCTGATGACCCGCGATTCGCATTTGCCGGAGCGCGCCTTCACCATCGCCGAGGCCGGGAGGTGCCCCACCGGCGCCGTTCCCGGCGCGGGCGCAAGCCCCCTCCCCCTCACCCCCCGCCCTCTCAGACTGCTTGCCCGCCCGGCGCCGATCGAGGCCATGGCCCTGGTGCCCGACGACCCCCCGGTCCTGTTCCGCTGGCGCCGGACCACCCACCGGATACGCCGGGCCGACGGGCCGGAGCGCATCGCGCTCGAATGGTGGCGGGGCGACGCCTGGCGGCGGGGCGACGGCGGCGCCGTGCCCGACTTCTCGGCCGAGATCCGTGATTACTACCGGGTGGAAGACAGCGGCGGACGGCGCTTCTGGATCTACCGCGAAGGGACTTATGGCCCGGAGCGGCCGGCGCGCTGGTTCCTGCATGGGCTGTTCCCGTGAAAACTGTTGCTAGCAAAGTGCAAGCACTGTATGCTAGCATTTTGCTAGCAAGTGAGGCATGGATATGGCGAATTTGACGATCCGTAATCTCGACGACAAAGTGGTGAAGACGCTCAAGGCGCAGGCCAAGGCACACAACCGCTCGCTGGAGGCGGAACTGCGGCACCTTCTGACCGAGGCCGCCGCCCAGCGTAAGCGCATGGCGGCTTTCCGTCGACAAGCCGCCCGTATCAGGGCGATGACGCCCAAGGACCGCCGCCAGACGGATAGCACCTTGTTGATACGCGAGGACCGCGACCGATGAGCTTCGTCGTCGACGCCAGCGTCGCGATCAAGTGGTTCATAGAGGAGAATCTGTCCGCGGAGGCAGGGGAGATTCTCGGTCACGGCGAACCCTTATTCGCCCCCGACCTGCTTCTCGCCGAAATCGGCAACGTTCTCTGGAAGAAGGTGATCCGGGGCGAGATCACGCGCGGCCAGGCCGAAATCATCGTCACCGCCCTGCCCGATTGTCTCTCCCGTCTCTGGCCTTCCCGGGAGCTCGCCGGGCGGGCGCTCGCATTGGCGTTCGCTCTCGATCATCCGGTCTACGACTGCCTTTACCTCGCCTGCGCCGAGGCCACGGGCGGAACGCTCATTACCGCCGACAAGCGTCTCCACGAGGCGGCGGGAAAGGCGGGGTTCGCGGCGCTGGTGCATCCGCTGGGCTCCCCGCCTGCTTGATCAACAAGAAGCACCCGGCCGAAGAACTCACCGTGGGACCCGGAAATCTTGAAGAGAAGACCCCCGGAACTCTCGAAGGAAAGACCAAGGACGCCGATGCTTGATCCGCCCGCCTACGCCGAGCTTCAGGTCACCAGCAACTTCAGCTTCCTGCGCGGCGCCTCCCACCCGGAGGAGTTGGCGGCGACCGCCGCCGACCTCGGCCTCGCGGCGATCGCGCTCACCGACCGCAACAGCCTCGCCGGCATCGTCAGGGCCCATGGCGGCGCCAAGGAGGCGGGCATCCGTTTCATCGTCGGCTGCCGCCTCGATCTCACCGGCGGGCCGAGCCTTTTGTGCTATCCCACGGACCGGGCGGCCTACGGACGGCTTTGCCGTCTGCTCACCCGCACCAAGCGCCGCGCTTCCAAGGGCGCCTGGGGGATCGAAAAGGCGGACGTCGCCGAGTTCGGCCAGGGACAGATCGTCATCGCCCTGCCGCCCGAGGGCCCCAACGACGGTTTCGCCGACGAGCTCGGCTGGCTCAGGGAGAATTTCGCCGGCAGGTGCTACCTCGCCATCCATCGTCTCTACCGTGGCGACGACGCCGCAAGGTGCGCCTGGCTGGCGGCGCTGGCGGCGAGGCGTGACATTCCCCTGGTCGCGACCAACGACGTCCATGCCCATGAGCCCCGGCGCCGGCCGTTGCAGGACGTGCTCACCTGCATCCGGGAAAAATGCACGATCCACCAGGCCGGACGCCGGCTCGCCGCCAATGCCGAACGCCACCTCAAGCCGGCGGGAGAGATGGCGCGGCTGTTTCGCGACATCCCCGAGGCCGTCGCGCGGACGGTGGAGATCGCCGGGCGCTGCCGCTTCAGCCTCGATGAGTTACGCTATGAATATCCCGTCGATCCGGTGCCCGGCGGGCGCTCGCCTCAGGAAGAGCTTGCCCGCCTCGCCCATAGCGGCGCCGAAAAGCGCTACCCCTCGGGCGTACCGGACAAGGTGCTGGCGGCGATCGCCCACGAACTCCAGGTGATCGGGACGCTTGGTTACGCGCCCTACTTCCTGACGGTTCATGACATCGTCCGCTTCGCGCGCTCACGCGGTATCCTGTGCCAGGGCCGGGGATCGGCGGCCAATTCCGCCGTCTGCTACTGCCTCGGCATCACCGCCGTCGACCCGGCGCGGATCGATCTCCTGTTCGAGCGCTTCGTCTCGAGCGCGCGCAACGAGCCGCCCGACATCGACGTCGACTTCGAGCACGAACGCCGCGAAGAGGTCATCCAGTACATCTACCGCAAGTACGGCCGCGAGCGCGCCGCGCTGACGGCCACCGTGATCCGTTACCGCGCGCGCTCCGCCGTGCGCGACGTCGGCAAGGCGCTGGGCCTCTCCCTCGACGCCACCGGCGCGCTGGCCGGCACCATCTGGGGCTGGAGCCGCGAGGGCCTCGACGCCGCCCGGGTGCGCGAGGCCGGCCTCGATCCCGAGGATGCGACCGTGGCGCAAACGATGTGCCTCGGCCGCGAGCTCATCGGTTTTCCCCGCCACCTCTCCCAGCATGTCGGCGGCTTCGTCATCACCCGGGACCTGCTTTCGGAGCTGGTGCCGATCGAGAACGCGGCCATGCCCGAACGCACGGTGATCGAGTGGGACAAGGACGATTTGGACGCGCTGGGGATTCTCAAGATCGACGTGCTGGGGCTCGGCATGCTCAGCTGCATCCGCCGCGCATTCGATCTGCTGGCGCGCCATCACGGCAGGGATCTCGATCTCGCCACCGTGCCCGGCGAGGACGCGGCGGTCTATGACATGCTGTGCCGGGCCGATTCCATCGGCGTGTTCCAGGTCGAAAGCCGAGCCCAGATGACCATGCTGCCGCGGCTCAAGCCCCGCTGTTTCTACGACCTCGTGATCGAGGTGGCGATCGTCAGGCCCGGCCCGATCCAGGGCGATATGGTCCATCCCTACCTGCGCCGGCGCGACGGCAAGGAAGAGGTAAGCTTCCCCTCGCCCGAGCTGCGCCAAGTGCTGGGCAAGACCCTGGGCGTACCGCTGTTCCAGGAACAGGCGATGAAGATCGCCATCGTCGCCGCCGGCTTCACCGCCGCCGAGGCCGACGGCCTGCGCCGGGCCATGGCCGCCTTCCGCCGGCCGGGCACCATCCAGACCTTCCGGGACAAGCTGATCGACGGCATGGTGAAGCGGGGCTATGACGAGGACTTCGCCCAGCGCTGTTACAAGCAGATCGAGGGCTTCGGCACCTACGGCTTCCCGGAAAGCCACGCCGCCAGCTTCGCGTTGCTGGTCTATGTCTCGGCCTGGTTCAAATGCCATTACCCCGACGTCTTCGCCTGCGCGCTGCTCAACAGCCAGCCCATGGGGTTCTACGCCCCGGCCCAGATCGTCCGCGACGCCCGCGAGCACGGCGTCGAGGTGCGGCCCGTGGACGTCAACCACGGCGCCTGGGATTGCACCCTGGAGCCGTCGGGGGACGGCCCACCGAGGGCGCTCAGGCTCGGCTTCCGCCAAATCAAGGGGTTCGCCCGCGCCGACGCCGAGCGCCTTGCCCAGGAGCGGCCTTCCGGCGGCTATGGCGCCATGGATGAGCTACGGCGGCACGCCGCCCTCGAGCGGGCGGCGCTGGAAACCCTTGCCCGCGCCGACGCCTTTCGCTCCCTGGGCCTGGACCGGCGCCAGGCCCTGTGGGCGATCCGGGGGTTGGATCCCGCCCCGCTGCCGCTGTTCGCCGCCGCCGAGACGGCCGCGAGGATGGAGCCCCGGGCCCCCGGCGCCCCCGGCGCCCCCAGCGGCAAGGAAGACCGGAAGCGGACGCCGACGGCCCCACTCCCCGCCATGTCGCTCGGCGAGCATGTCATCGAGGATTACCGGAGCCTCCGTCTTTCGCTCAAGGAGCACCCCGCGGCGCTGCTGCGCGAAGAGTTGGCAAGGCGGGGATACCGGCCCTGCGCGGTGCTCGGGAACCGGCCCGCCGGCACGCGCGTTTCCGTCGCCGGTCTGGTGCTCGTGCGCCAACGCCCGGCAAGCGCCAGCGGCGTCATCTTCGTCACCATCGAGGACGAGGGGGGCATTGCCAATCTCGTGGTCTGGCCCGGCGTGTTCGAGGCCTACCGCCCGGTGGTGCTCAAGAGCCGCCTGATGGGGGTTACGGGCAAGCTCCAACGCGAAGGCGAGGTGATCCACGTGGTGGCCGAGCGCCTCGTCGACCTTTCCCCCCTGCTCCCGACCCTCGCCGGGATGGCCGAGGACGCGGCCGCCAGCGGGAGCCGCAAACCCGGCCTTGGCGTCCGTTCACGGGACTTCCATTAGCCCCCGCCGCCGGCAGCCGTCCCAAACATTAACAACAACGAAACACCCGGGGCCTGAATGCCAAAAAATCCCAACGCATCGCCCGCCCGCACGGTCAAGATTAACGCGGCATTAAGACTATCCAATCATAGTGAAACCGTCATTTCTGAGGATCGCGGCCGACGGCGTCCGCGAGCGGCGCTTTGCGAGCGCCGCCGCGGCGAAGGCTGCTACGGCGGGGCTGAATGAAGAAGCTGCACCAATTAACCGCGGAAGACGTTAGGCGCCTCAAGGCCGACCGGACGGCGCGCACCCGTGAAACGACCGCCGCCAAGGTGGCGGATCAGTTCAGTCACGGGCAGCTCAGCGATTCCGAGCGGGAAATCGCCGAGGAAATCTTCCGCTACCTGGTGCGTGACGTCGCCGTCAAGGTGCGCGAAGCACTGTGCCATCACCTGAAGGAAAGCCGCAACGTGCCGCACGACGTGGCGCTCTCGCTCGCGCGGGACGTCGAATCGGTGGCGCTGCCGATGCTCCAATCATCCGAGGTGCTGAGCGACGCGGACCTCATCGAGATCGTGCGCAGCCAAGGTCCCGCCAAGCAAAAGGCCGTGGCCCGCAGGGCGCAGGTATCGGAACAAATCTCGGAGGTCCTCATAGAGACCGAGAACGAAGAGGTGGTAACGACGCTGGTGGAAAACACCAACGCAAAGATCGGCGAGCAAGCGATGCAGAAGGTGGTCGAAACCTTCCCCGACAGCGACGTCGTGCAGAGCGTCCTGGCCCAGCGGGCCGAACTGCCCATTGCGGTGGCGGAGCGGCTGGTGGGGCTTGTTTCCTATGCCATGCGCCAACACCTGATCGACCACTACGACTTTCCGGTCGACGAGACCGGAGACGTCATCAAGCAGACGCGGGAGCGCGCCACCCTCAGCCTGATCGGAACCAGCGATAATCTCGAAAAAGTACGGCGTCTGGTGCGTCAGCTGTTCGCCAATGGCCACCTGACGCCCACGATCCTGTTGCGGTCCATGTCGATGGGTAAGCTGATCTTCTTCGAGGTGGCCATGGCCGAGCTCGCCAAAGTGCCGATCATGACGGTCCGCACCCTCCTCTACGAAAAGGGTTCTCGCGGCTTTTCATCGATTTTCCAACGCGCCGGCCTGCCGTCGCTGTTTTTGCCGGCGTTCCAGGCGGCGGTCGGCGCCATCCAGAAAATCGAATCCGAAGGCACCAGCAACAACCACTCCGAGGTCTCCCGGCGGGTGCTATGGGCGCTGCGCAGCCAGTATCCCGATTACCGGTCCTCGAATTTCGACGAAATCCTCGACAAACTCAATCAGCTTACCCGCGACCCCGTGCCCGCCGGGCGCTGATCCCCCATTCCGTCGAGGCGCCCCGCGCCATTTGCGCGCTTCGGCCATAGGGAAGCGCCTGGATTCTACGGATCAGCTAATAATTAAGTGCCGGGGACGTCGGTCTTAAAAGGCCCTCGGGGACGCAGGAACCGGCGTTCCGACCTCGGCAGGCTGGCGACGTCGATGCCTTCGGAAGACGCCCGGCAAGGTGGCGTGCGGAAGGTATCGGAGCACAGCGAGATGGGCCACGGGTCCTTGAAGCCGGCCGAAACGAGGCGCCGGCGCATGCTCTCGGCATCGTCGGGCGCGAAAGGGCCGGCGACGACACGATAGACCGTATCATCACCATCTTCCAGACGGGTGATGACCGGCAGGAATTTGCGCCCCCGGATGACCGCGCGCTGGGACTCCGACCGGTTGGTATAGGTGCCGAGCACGAGGTAGCGTCCGGCGGGCTCGGGCCGGGCGGCAGGCCGGAGGGCATCGGCGCTTGGCCCATGCCCGGCCGGCCCGGCGGTCCCCTCGGCGCGGGGCGGGTCATCGTAGACGAACGGGTCGACAATCATCGAGCCGCCTTTGGTGACGCGCACCCCTTCGGGCAACGGGCGTTCCTTGCACACCGGCTCGTTCCTGATCATCCGCGACATGGCGCAATCCATCGCCGTGAAGGCGGAATAGGCGTGATCGGTCATGTTCTTGCCGCTGACGGAATAGCTGACGGCATCGGCGGCCATGACGACCACCGACAGCGCCGAACCAGCGCCACTACAAGCACCAAGCAATAGCGGCAGGGCAAGGATAGAGAGCGAGCGCAAGGTTGAGTCCCCCTTATACCAAAGGTCCTTTGGTATTAATGGATTGGCTGGTGCTATTAAGGCAGGATTCCCTTAAAATATCGCGAATACGCCACGAAACTCCCGGAATTCAAGGCTTTGATCCGCCGGCCCGCCCGGCCCCCGAGGCCCCACCCGGTGATCCGGCCCAAGGGGATGAATCCGGCCAGACGGCCCCTATCTCAGCCATGGACGGCAAAGGAATGAGACATGATCCGTATCACGCCGAGCCTGGCGATCGCGGAGAGCGAGATCGAAGAGCGCTTCATCCGCGCCTCGGGGCCGGGCGGTCAGAACGTCAACAAGCTGGCGAGCGCCGTTCAACTCCGCTTCGACGCCGCCCACTCCCCTTCCCTGCCCGACGAGGTGCGCGCCCGTCTCATCCGTCTCGCCGGCAAGCGGGTCAACGCCGCCGGCGTGCTCGTCATCGAGGCCAAGCGCTACCGCAGCCAGGCGCAAAACCGCGCCGACGCGCTCGACCGGCTCACCAAGCTGATCCTACGCGCCAGCGAGAGACCCCGCCCAAGGCGCCAAACCAAGCCGGGCGCCGCTTCGAAGGAGCGCCGCCTCGAGGCCAAGCGCCAACGCGCCAGGATCAAGCGCACCCGCGCCGCCGTCTCCGATTCCGAAGGTTAACGCATTATTCCCCTCAAGCGTCCTTGGCGCCGGCGGGGGCGGATGCCGCCGGTAGGGTCAGCGCCACCCTGAGGCCGCCGAGGTCCGAATCCCCGAGCGCGATGGCGCCACCGTAGAGATCGGCGATGTCGCGCACGATGGCCAGGCCGAGACCGGCGCCCGGCACCGACTCGTCCAGCCGTTCCCCGGGATTGAGCACCGCCTCGCGCGCCTCCTTGGCAAGACCGGGGCCGTCATCATCGACGCTGAGGCGCAACAGGCCGTCCTTGACCGCGGCGCCGACGCGGACCTTCGCCTTCGCCCATTTGCAGGCATTGTCCATCAGGTTGCCGAGCATCTCCTCGAGGTCCTGGCGTTCGCCGCCGAAAGCGGCGCCGGGCCCGATGTCGAGGGCGATGTCGAGGCGGCGTTCGGCGTGGATGCGCTCCAGCGTGCGCAGCAGGCTCTCGGCGGCGGGCATGACTTCGGTCCGGGCGCCAAGCACGTTGCGCGCCGCCGCGGTGCGGGCGCGGCTCAGATGATGGTCGATGTGGCGTTGCATGACCGCCGCCTGACGCACCGCGGTTTCGGCCAGCGATCCCTCGACCCCGGCGGCCTCGTTGCCGAGCACGGCAAGCGGCGTCTTCAAGGCATGGGCGAGATTACCGACATGGGTCCGGGCGCGCTTGAGCACCGCCGCGTTTTGCTCCAGCAGAGCATTAATTTCCGTCGCCAATGGATCGATTTCAGTCGGGAATTCCCCCTCCAGACGATGCGCCGATCCGGAGCGGATGGCGCCCAGCGCCGCCTCGATCCTGGCCAGCGGCCTGAGCCCGTAACGGACCTGCACGAAAACGGCGATGACCAGGACGAGGCCGAGCGCCGCCAGCGACCAGGACAGCGCCGCATTGAAGGCGGCGATATCGGCGTCCATCGCCGCGATATCGCCGGCGATGGTATAGATATAGCTCTGCTCCGAACCGGGAAGGGAGATCGTCCTTTGCAACACGCGAATGGTCCTTCTTCCCGGACCGGTGATCTCGAACGTCACTGTCCCTTCGCCGCCGCCGGCGGCGCCCGCGTCCCGGATCGTGAGCGCCTGGTCCCAGAGCGAGCGTGAACGCTGGACCGGGCCGCTGGCGTCGGCGATCTGCCAATACCATCCCGAGAAGGGCTGGCGGAACCTCGAGCTCGGCGGTGTTTGAGTGAGGCGCAGGGTATTGCCGGGTCCGATCTCGCTGACGGCGACGAAGGCCTCGATCAGGACGTTGAGGCGGGAGTCGAAACCGCGCTCGACGGAATCGGTGAACAGGGCCGACAACAGGTAGCCGCCCGCCGCCAGGGCCGCCGCGATCCACAGCCCGGCGCCAAGAACCAGGCGGACGGCGAGGGATTTGGGTCGCAATCTTGATTTAGGGCGCATCCTGGGCGCCCTCTTTCGCGCCCGCGCCTTCGGCGTCCTTTTCCTCCGCCGCCACCAGGCGATAACCGAGGCCGCGCACCGTCTCGATGAAGTCGCCGCCGATCTTCTTGCGCAAGCGCCCGACGAAGACCTCGATGGTGTTGGAGTCGCGGTCGAAATCCTGGCTGTAGAGATGCTCGGTCAACTCGGTGCGGGAGACGACCTGGCCCTGGTGATGCATGAGATAGGACAGCAGCCGGAATTCCTGGGCGGTGAGCTTGACCGGCGCGCCATCGAGGGCGACCCGGCCCCGGGAGGTGTCGAGCGTCAACGGACCGCAGCTAAATTCGGCTGAAGCGTGGCCGGCGGCACGGCGGATCAGGGCCCGCAAGCGCGCCAGCACCTCTTCCATCTGAAAGGGCTTGGTCACGTAATCGTCGGCGCCGGCATCGAAACCCGTGACCTTCTCGCTCCAGCGCCCGCGCGCGGTGAGGAGCAGCACCGGCATGTCGCGCCCGGCGCCCCGCCAGCGCTCGAGCACCGTCAGCCCGTCGATAACGGGCAGGCCGAGGTCGAGGAGGACGGCGTCATAGGGCTCGGTATCGCCGAGGAAATGGCCTTCCTCGCCGTCGGCCGCGAGGTCGACGACGTAGCCGGCGTCACCGAGCGCCGCCTCGAGCTGGCGCGCCAGGTCGGGATCATCTTCGACGACGAGGATGCGCATCACGCGGCCTCCGTCTATGTCCGCGCACATCCATCACCTTGCCCGTCCTTGCATTCACGGTGAGGAGGATCACGCGGCCCTCCGGGTTGAGCAGCTTCACGCGGTATCGCCAATGGGCGGAATTGGCGCCAGGCCTGATCAGCCGGGCATCGAGGACCCGGCCCGGGAACCGCCGGTTTATACCGGCGAGTATATCGCTGAGCGGCCGGACGTGACCGGCCCGCACCGCGTCGCGCGCGCGGTCATGATCGGAAGCCACGGCCGGCGGGGCCGAAAATCCGAGGAAAACCGCCAAAATCGATATCAGGAGTAATGCGCGCACGAAGCGAATCTAAGGCCTTCTATATGAACGCGTGATGAACATGGCGCTCAGCATCGGTTCAGCCACCCTACGCCATATTGGCGATACTTTGAACCAACGCGATGCAACGGAGGCAAGAGCCATGAAACGCGCGATCCTGTTTACCGCCATCACCGCCCTCATACTGGGCATGTCCGGGCTCCGGCCCGCCGAGGCCGCGGGCGCCCTCAATCATGGTGCCCGGCTGACGGTTAAAATCTTCACGCCGGGGTCGGTGCAAAAGGCCCACCACCGTAGCTACAGCCGCGGCCGGGATTACCGGTTCAGCCGCAGCCGGAGCTACCGTAAGTTCAGCCCCGGCCGGAGCTACCGTAAGTTCAACCCCGGCCGGAGCTACCGTAAGTTCAACCCCGGCCGGAGCTACCGTAGTTTCAGCCCCGGCCGGAGCTACTACCGCCGATTCTCGGGCGCCGTCGTGACTCGAGGGTACCGGCATCGGTGGCCTGGCTACGGCGGCCGCCAGTTCAGCCAACGGCGCAATCACCGTTAGAGCGCTATCCGACCAGATGGAACGGCGCGGGCCCCGTGCCCATATAGCACCCAGACAGATAGACGGCGGGTGCGACCATGGACACGGGGCGCGCGCGCGTCTGCCTCCCAAGTAACCAAAAGTGGGCGATCATGAGAAGCAGGGCACTCGGCGGGGCATTCACGGCGGCACTGAGCTTGGCGGTCCTCGGGCTGACGGCGGCGACTGTCTTTGCCGATCACACCGACCGGCTGGAGGAAGGTTTTCCCCTCAACCAGATCCCCCTCGCGCTTCCCGAGGGGGACGACGCCGAAATCCGCCTCGTCCTCGTCATCTCCGGGGGCACGGTATACGCCGCGCGCGTTACCGCCGTCGATGCCGAGAGCCAGGACCGCTTCCGAGGCTTGCGAAATCTGCCCTATATCGGTCACTTTTTCTCGGACACTTACGACGCCGGCGATTTCAAGCCCGAAAGCCGGATCGGGGCCGCTTATATTCGCGGCTCCGCCCTGATGGTCGACCTCGGCCCCGTCGCCGGCGGGTCCCCGGCCGAAGCGGCCACCGGCGACGATATCGGGGCAGAGCAACGAGCCGCCATGTGGAGGCGGCTGGGCGAACTCGGCGAGGGACGCGGCGGCAAGAAGGCGAGAACCATCGACCTTCCCTTATCCCTGCCGGGTGCGGCGGCGCCGAATGTTCTCGCGGTGGTCAACGGAGAGTTCAAATATCCGCTGGATGCCGATGAATTCTACCGCGCCGACGCCACCTCCGGGGCTTCCCCGCCGATCGGGCCCGAGGCCCTGAGGGCGCTGTTCGATAAGCCGGCCGGGGTGGCCTATCTCAGGAAAGACGAAGTGGTCGTGCTCATCCCCCCGACCATCTTCAAGGATTAGCAAGCCCCCACGGGTGGCGTAAAACCGTTTCGCGCCGGCAATGGGTACTGATACCATTGCCAACTCACCCACAGTCGGAGCGAAAGAGCGTCATGACCGTCACCATCGAGCAAAACACTTCGGCGATGGACTCCGATGTCGATCCGGCCGAGAAGATCGCCCGCGCGCGCGCCGATTATCCGGGTGCGCGGAAATGGACCTATGCCAATGCCGCCCAGTTCGGCGTGCTGTCGGAGGCCAGCCGCGCCGCCATCGCCTCGGTCGTCGATGGACAGGTGAGCGGCGATGCCCTCAAGGACGACTGGTGGGCCTTGGCGGCCAGCGCCAAGAGCCGCTTTGCCCGCCTGATAAACGCGCGCGAGGCGGAGATCGCATACACCAAGAACGTGTCGGAGGGGCTGAACATCATCGCCAACGCCATGCCCTGGCGCGACGGCGACAACGTCGTCCTCTGCCCCGAGTTGGAGCATCCCAACAACGTCTACGCCTGGCTGAACCTGAAAAAGCGCGGTGTCGAGATGCGCCTGGTGCCGGGAAGGAATGGCGATATCGATGCCGGCCCGATGATCGAGGCGATCGATCGGCGAACCCGCGTCGTCACCGTCTCCACCGTGACCTTCACGCCGGGATTCCGCACCGACATCGCGGCGCTCGGCAAGGCATGCCGTCAACGGGACGTGTTTTTCCTGGTCGACGCCGTCCAGAGCACCGGCGTGCTCGAGACCAATGTCGAGGCTTCCCTGATCGACGGGCTGGCGACGTCTTCGGCCAAGGGGCTGCTCGGCATCGGCGGCCTGGGGTTCCTCTACTGCCGGTCGGCGTGGATCGGCCGGTTGGAGCCGGCCTATCTCGCCCGGTTCAGCGTCGATGTGCCCGGCGCCCATGAGTCCGAGATGTCGGGCGAGGATTACCACCTGATGGCGGATGCCCGGCGCTTCGAGGTGGGAAACTACAATTGGGCGGGCATCGCCGCGGTCGATGCCTCGCTCCAGAGGCTGCTCGAGCTCGGGCCCCGGCATATCGAAGCCCATGTCGTCGGGCTGGCGACGGACCTCGCCCAGGGCCTCGGCGAACTCGGCCTGGCGGTGACATCGCCACCGGCGGGAAGGCCGAGATCCCACATCGTCACCGTCGGCACCCTTAGCGCCAGAGGCGCCCAGGCGACGAACGATCGGCGCCTCAACGACATCGCCCGGCATTTGAAGGCGGAACGGGTGAAGTTCTCCATCCGCCGCGGCCTGCTTCGCTTCGGCTTTCACCTCTACAACAATGGCGAGGACGTAGACAGGATCGTGACGCTGGCGCGCGAAGCCCTGGCCAAGGGCTAGAGCGCTATCCGGCTTGGCGTGCGCTCAATCCGCCGGCGGGGTTTTCGCGCCGGCGCCCAGTTCCAGTTGCATCAACACGGAATCCAGCCAGCGCCCGTGCTTGTAGCCGACGTCCTTGAGCGTGCCGGCGTGGCTGAACCCTACGGACGCGTGCAGGCCGATCGAGGCGTCGTTGGCGGAATCACCGATGACGGCGACCAGCTGGCGCTTGCCCACGGCCTCGCAGGCCGAGATCAATGCCTCGAGCAGCATTCGCCCGACGCCACGGCGCGCCGCCCAGTCGGCGACGTAAACCGTGCTCTCTACCGTCGAGCAATAGGCGGGACGCGCCCGGTAGGGACCGGCGCAGGCGAAGCCCGCGACCGCGCCGTCGAGCTCCGCCACAAGGTAAGGAAGGCCGGAGTCGAGGATCTCTTGGCGACGGCGCGCCATCTCGGCCTCGCCGGGCGGGTCGAGCTCGAAGGAGGCGACACCGTGGCGCACATGATGGGCGTAAATGGCCGAGATACGCGCCACGTCCTCGGACCGGGAAGGTCGGATAGAGGGAACGGAAGACATTCAGCGCGCTTGGCGGTGCCTCAGCCCGCCTCGAACCAGAAGCTGTCCGGTTTGTAGACGCCGAAATAAGCCGTCGGGCTCCAACTGTAGATACCCTTGACCGGAACATTCTTCAGCTTGTTGTTGACCACGACCGGCTGAGGCACCCCGCCGATCAGGCCGATGGTGAACACCTCTCGCGCGTGGATTTCCAGCATCCGGCGCCATATATCCTCCCGCTGTTTCACACTCGCCGCGCCCAGCCAGGCCCGGTGAAGCTCCGCCAGCTCCTTCACCGCCGGAAGGTCCGGCTCGGTGCCGGCTTTACCATTGGTCTCGTAGTAGCGCCCCCATTTCGGCCACTGCAGCTGATACTGGTTCGACGGCGCCAGTTCGGCCGGGTCCATCAAGGCGTTCGCCAACCCGTTGCCGAGGCCGCTCCAGATCGACACCAGGGTCTCACCCGACATCACCCGATTGCGGAACACCTCGCGCTGGCTCGGCTTGGTGAACAGCTTGATGCCGATTTTGCGCCAGGTATCGCGCACCAGTTCCAGCAGGTCCGCCTGTTCCGAGGACTGGCTTGCGGTTTCGACGATCAGATTCATCGGCTGGCCGTTGGGCAGCGAGCGAATACCGTCGGAATCCTTTTTCGTCAGACCGATCTCGTCGAGCAGCGCGTTGGCCCGCTTGAGATCGTACTTGGCCCAGCTATCGCGGTATTCGGGCTTGTAAAGTGGGCTTTGCGGCAGCACCGAGTTGTTGCCGCCGATGGCCAGCCCGTAATACATGACCTGGTTGATTTCCTCGCGGTTGACCGCCAGCGAAAGGGCCCGGCGGAAACGCACATCGCGCAGGATCGGCGACCACACCGGGTCGGTGGCATTCAAATTGATATAGAGCGCGAGATGGGCGCCCTTGGTCGAGCCCCAAAGGCGGACCGTGTATCCGCTGCGCTTCTCGTTCGCCTTCAGGAAGGTGTAATCGGAAAAATGGATATGCCGCGCCTGGAGGTCCGAATCGCCGGCCGCCGTCTTGGCGGGGATGAGTCTGCCGCTGGCGATAGCCATATGGACCCGGTCGATATAAGGCAGCTGCCGGCCTTCGGTATCGACCCGGTGATAATAGGGGTTTCGCGTGAAGACGAACCGCTGCGAGGGTCCCCGCGTGAGGTTCATCCAGGGCTGCAAGGTGGGGAGGTCGGGATTGTCGAACCGGTACAGATTGTCCTTCTGGTTGTGCAACGCGGCCCAGTTGTGAAAACGCATCCGCTTGGCGAGCGCCACGAGCCGCGCCGGCGCCGTGTAGCGGTTGTGAAACCGTTTGAGATAGTGCGCCGGGCGGTAGATGAACAGCGGCGACGGCGCCGCCAGCTTGGGCAGGAAATGCGGGTTGGGCTTTGACCAGCTATAGCGGACCGTGGTCTCGTCCACGACCTCGAAGCGGGGCGATTCACCATCGACCAACAAGACCTTGTGCGGCCCGCCCGGCGAGAGCTCGCGGTTGTTGGCGACATCTTCCCAGTAATAGCGGAAATCCTCGGACGTGAAGGGACGCCCATCGGACCATTTATGCCCTGGTCTCAGATGCAGGGTAAATATCCGGCCGTCCTTGACATCGACGCGCTCGAGGATATCGGGGACGATTTCGAATTCCGGGTTATAGGCCACTAGGCGGGCATAGCCGTAGATCACCATCATCCGGGTATCCCGCGCCCTCCCCATCAGCAGCCTGAGGGTACCGCCATATTTTCCCAGGCTTTGTCCCCGCGCCGCCAGGTCCGCGACCGCGGGCGTGGCGGGCAGGCGCTTTTCGACCGGCGGCAGATCGCCGGCGGCGACCGAATGGGCAAGGAAAAGGGGCTCCTTGTATTGGCCGGGGTATTGGGCCGACGCGCCCCGGGCGAAGCCGGCGGCCAATGCGGCGGCCAACAACGCCACGACGAAGGTTCGACTAAGCATCTGCCGTCTCAAGACCCGATCCCCAGGATTAACCCTATCCGTCATGCCCACCAGATTCCCGGCGCCACCAGATTCCCGGGGCCACCAGAATCCCGGGGCCAACGGTGTCGGCCGGGCACGGAGTCACCCTTCTTCACCGACGAGCCGGCATGCGAAGTCGCCGAGTCCCTCCGCCCGGTTGTTCGTCAAATGCCCCAACTGTAACAGATAGAGTGCGTTGGGCAGGAACTGTTGGCCCAACCTCGCCCGGGCGGGATGGCAATGGCTCAAGATCGTCCGGAGCAGCATGTTTCGATCCAGGAACTTCCAGTCCCCTTGATGCCTGGATATGAACCAAAGGACATTGGCGAAATATCGCGACCTGTACATGAAAATATCGAATTTCGACTTAACCGTTTTCACGTCCTGGGAGAACGGTATCGACGCATATTGCGGGAAGGCGCGGTTTATCGCCTGGGAATGAAATTTCCGATCGAGCGTCAGTTCCGGCGCCAGGGACAACATGAAGTCGACGACGTGATTATCGAGGAAGGGCATATAGACGGCCTTGAGGTCCTTCAGCAACATGTGTGGAAGCATCGCCACCTGCCGTCTCGTCCGGTTCCAGAAATAGAACGCGATGAGCGGGTTGGCGGCGCCGTCGTGCAGCTTAAGCTCCCGCAAAACCCGGTCCCGGGCCATGTCCCTACTGAAAAGGTCGCGATGGTCCGGATCGACGAGGCCCGCAAGGATGGCATCCTGGCTCCACTGACGCAGCAGGTAGTCAGCCAGTTCCTCCCACCGGCCTTTGGCGAATAGATCGAGTGGCTCCCGCGTGACGAAGGTGGAGTGGGACAAGAGGGCCGCGGCGCCGTCATAACAAACCGGCGTGTTCTCGTTCAGATAGGTATATAGGGCGAACTGCCACGCCTGCTCGCTGGAGCAGAAGTTGTGCGCGATATTGGCGGCCAGATTGCTCTTGAACACGGAGGCCCGCCCGGTGAAGAATCTGTGGGGAATACCCAGACGCGCCGCGACCTCCGGCGCCAGCCGGGTATCCTTGTTCCGGGAACTCAAGTTCGGGTCCTTGAACGAGGTGATACACTGGCGCGGGGGACAGCCCATGCGGCAAAGCTCGAACAGGATATGGCGTGAATCCCTGCCGCCGCTCAACGGCATGATATAGTCGCCCTCGGGCCGTCTTCGCTCCACCCCCCGGCGAAACAGCGATATGTATTCATCTATCGCCACCTCGCGCGAGATCGACCGGGCCGCGGCCGCCGGCCGGCTGCCCTTCACGCTCAGCCCCTCGCGCGTCCATTCGAACGCCGCGTTCGGCGGCATCGCCCTTATGTGCTTGAAGGCGGTATCCTCGCCGAGGAAGAAGCCGAGGTGGAAAAAAGTCGCCAGCGCGGCATAATCCAGTTCGTTGGGCGCCCCTTCCCCAAGGAGGCGGACGAGCGACGGCGAGATGCAAACTTCCCTGTCGTCGGCAAAGTAATAAAGCGGATAGACCCCAAAGCGGTCGTTTTCCGCCGTCAGGCGTTGGCCGTCCCAGCGCCACGCCCCGAAGATGCCGTTGGGCGGCTCGTTCGTGCCGGCGGCGACGTCGTGGCCAAGGAACACCTCGCGCTTGCCTCGCGTGACGTAGCCCCCGTGATCGAACCTGGCGTAGAAATACGGAAGATCGATGCTGTAGCTCAGGGGCCCGGCCATTCCTTTCTCCAACAATAAAGCGCGACCAACCGGCGCATCAACCGCCGAATCGCGCTCGCTTCTTAGAATACCTGTTAAATATTAATTAGTTATCCTAGTCGGGGCAACAGGAGATTGGGGCGAGTGATGGGGATTGAACCCACGGCCTCCAGATCCACAATCTGGCGCTCTAACCGACTGAGCTACACCCGCCATAGACCGTATCTCGTGTAATCTCATCGTCAAGGGCCTGTGTAATCTCATCGTCAACGGCCCGTCAAGCGATTGAAGCGAAGGCGCCTTGCCCCTTGAGGCCGGGGTTCGGGCGTACCGGCATCCGTTCGAAGGCACCGCCGTCGCCGCCGGCCGCTGGCCGATGCCGAGATTCCCCTCACGGCGGGGTGACACTCCTTCACTAGGGAATGCCACCCGGCGAATTCAATCGCCACGACCGCGCGCGCCAACCCTGGCGCACCGCTCCGGTTGCAGGCGAAAGTATAGCGCCGGGAAACTGCCTATGAATTAGGCAAGGCACACAATTATTAGGCAGAATTTCGCCTCCCGCCCTATGATGACGCCACGGAATTCGAGCCAGGTGCTTAACATCCGGAAGTTTTTGAGGTTGGCACAAGCCGTGCTAGAAGATAGGGGCGTATACGCTGCTGGTTCCACGACAAACTTGAGCATAGACACTCCATGAAGAAGATCGAAGCCATCATCAAACCCTTCAAGCTCGACGAAGTGAAAGAGGCCTTGAACGAGATCGGGCTTCGCGGCATGACGGTGACGGAGGTCAAGGGCTTCGGCCGTCAGAAGGGGCACACGGAACTCTATCGCGGCGCCGAGTACGTCGTCGACTTCCTGCCCAAGGTGAAGATCGAGATCGTCATGGAGGACGGTCTCGTCGAACGCGCGGTGGAGGTGATCACCCAGGCCGCGCGGACCGAGCGCATCGGCGACGGCAAGATATTCGTTACCACGGTCGAGGAGGCGGTCCGCATCCGCACCGGTGAAAGAGGCGGCGAGGCCATCTGAGGGCGCCTAGCCCGCCGGTTCCGGTGTCGGCCCGCGCGCGGCCGAAGCGGCACGGGCGTGAGCGGTGGACGTCATGATGGTTCGCGAGGGAGGTTCAGTGCGCGCAAACGAGACACTTGGACTTCGCTAGCATCGGCGCGTCGGCACCGGAAGGCCAGGGCCCGCCGGCCGGGCGGCGTCGATGCGGTGGGACTCGAATCACCGAGTTCACCGCAACCAACTTGGAAGGGAAAAGGGAGCAAAAAGAATGGCACTCAACTGCAAATCGCCGAATGACGTCCTTGCCGCGATCAAGGAACACGAGGTACGGATCGTCGACGTTCGATTGACCGATCTGCCCGGTATGTGGCAACATTTCTCGGTCCCGGCGAATACCGTCGATGCGGAGGCCTTCGCCGAGGGCATCGGCTTCGACGGCTCGTCGATCCGCGGGTTCCAGACCATCGATGAGAGCGACATGCTGGTCGTTCCCGACCCGACGACCGCGTTTCTCGATCCCTTCACCGCCGACCAGACGCTGGTCCTTATCTGTAACGTTCGCGACCCGGTGACCGGCCAGACCTATTCCCGCGACGCCCGTTATATTGCCCAGAAAGCGGAGAACTACCTCAAGAGTACGGGAATCGCCGACATCAGCTATTGGGGACCGGAAGCGGAATTCTTCGTCTTCGACGACGTCCGTTTCGGCCAGGGCACCAACTTCGGATTCTATCATATCGATTCGCGGGAAGGGCACTGGAACTCCGGCAAGGAGGAAGGACCCAATCTCGGTCACAAGCCCCGCCCCAAAGAAGGCTACTTCCCGGTGCCGCCGGTCGACAGCCAGCAGGATCTGCGCACCACCATGGTCCTCACCATGATGGACCTCGGCATCCAGATCGAGACCCATCACCACGAAGTCGCCACCGCCGGCCAAGCCGAGATCGACATGCGCTACGATTCGCTGACGCGCATGGCCGACAATCTGATGATGTACAAATACGTGGTCAAGAACGTCGCCCGCGCCAACGGCATGACGGCGACTTTCATGCCCAAGCCCCTGTTCGAGGACAACGGTTCGGGCATGCACGTGCATCAGAGCCTGTGGAACGGCGACACCAACCTGTTCTTCAGCGACGCCGATTACGCCGGGCTGAGCGAGCTCGGCCGGTACTATATCGGCGGGCTGCTCAAGCACGCGGCGGCGATCCTCGCCTTCGCGGCGCCGACGGTCAACTCCTATCGCCGTCTGGTGCCGGGCTACGAGGCGCCGATCAACCTGGTGTATTCCCAGCGCAACCGCTCGGCCTGTTGCCGCATCCCGATGTACACGCCGAACCCCAAGGCCAAGCGCGTCGAATTCCGCCCCCCCGACCCTGCCTGCAACGGCTACCTGGCCTTCTCCGCCATGTTGATGGCGGGCCTCGACGGGATCCAGAACAAGATCGAACCGGGGGATCCCATCGACAAGAACCTCTACGACCTGCCGCCCGAAGAGGCCGCCGCGGTGAAGTCCACCCCGAGATCCCTGGATGAGGCGCTGGACGCCCTCGAGGCCGACCATCAATTCCTGCTCAAGGGCGACGTCTTCACCCCCGACGTGATCGACATGTGGCTGCGCTACAAGCGGGAGAACGAGGTGGATCCGGTGCGCCTGCGCCCCCATCCCTATGAGTTCCACCTCTATTACGATGTCTAGGGGGTTTACGATATCTAGGGGCTTTACGATATCTAGGGGACCTGTTGGTCGGTCCCCGCCGGCCGACGCCCGTCGGCCACGATCCGGCGTCGCCGCCGGCGTTATAGTGCGCCACGAATGCTGATCACCAAGGACACTCGACATGGCCGAAGGCAATAAAGCACTGCAGATGATCAAGGAGATGGACGTCAAGTACGTCGATTTCCGCTTCACCGACCCGCGCGGCAAGTGGCAACACACCGCCCAGCCGGCGGGCACCGTAGACGAGAACCTATTCGTCGACGGCGTCATGTTCGACGGCTCCTCGATCGCCGGCTGGCGCGCCATCCATGAGTCGGACATGATGCTGTTGCCCGACGCCGATTCGGCGGTGCTCGATCCCTTCGCCGCGCAGGCGACCTTGATCCTGTTCTGCGACGTCCTCGAGCCGGTCACCGGACAGGCCTATTCGCGCGATCCCCGCTCGACGGCGAAGCAGGCCGAGGCCTATCTCAAGCAGAGCGGCATCGGCGACACCGCCTATTTCGGTCCCGAGGCCGAGTTCTTCGTCTTCGACGACGTGCGCTTCGATGTCTCCATGCACCACAGCTTCTATTCCATCGGCGCCGAGGAAGGCCCGTGGTCGAGCGGCAAGAAGTTCGATGAAGGCAATATCGGCCACCGCCCCCCGATCAAGGGCGGATACTTCCCGGTGCCGCCGGTCGATTCGCTTTCCGACCTGCGCGCCGAGATGCTGACCCAGCTCGAGGAGATGGGGGTGGAGACCGAGAAGCACCACCACGAGGTCGCGCCCAGCCAGAACGAGCTCGGCGTCCGTTTCCAGACCCTGGTGAAGATGGCCGATTACCTGCAGATCTATAAGTACGTCGTCCACATGGTCGCCCACGCCTACGGCAAGACGGCGACCTTCATGCCCAAGCCGGTCATCGGGGACAACGCCTCGGGCATGCATGTGCATCAGTCGATCTGGAAGGACGACAAACCATTGTTCGCCGGCAACGGCTATGCCGACCTTTCCGAAACCGCGCTTTATTACATCGGCGGGATTTCACAGCACGCCAGGGCCATCAACGCCTTCTCGAACCCCACCACCAACAGCTACAAGCGCCTGGTGCCGGGGTTCGAAGCGCCGGTGTTGCTGGCCTATTCGGCGCGCAACCGCTCGGCGGGATGCCGTATCCCCTATGCCGCTTCTCCCGCCGGCAAGCGCGTCGAGGTCCGCTACCCCGATCCCGCCGCCAATCCTTATCTTACTTTCGCCGCCATGCTGATGGCCGGCATCGACGGGATCGAGAACAAGATCCATCCGGGCGACCCCATCGACAAGAACCTTTACGACCTGCCGCCGGAAGAGTTGAAGGAAGTGCCCACCGTCTGCGGTTCGCTGCGCGAGGCGCTCGAGACCCTCGATGGGGACCGCGACTTCCTCAAGAAAGGCGACGTATTCTCCGACGATCAGATCGATGGCTATCTCGAGCTCAAATGGGAAGAGGTCTATACCGTCGAACAGACCCCTCACCCGGTGGAGTTCTCGCTCTATTACAGCGTTTAGTAGCCATTATCGGTGCTGACACAAGATAAGGCGCGGTGTCAGCTGGCCGTCGCCCCGAGGGCCGTCGCGGCCCCCCGAAGGGAAATTCCACCGCCGGCCGGCACGGTGTTTTTCTACAACATATTGTGTTCTTTAAGCAATTATACACTGTATTATGCCTTTAATGAGGCTTGCGGACATTGGGCCGTGCTTCTATATATTGCCCACGCTCATCCCCCTTACCCGGCCGGCGGCTCACCTGATAAATGGCTGACCTTTTCGACCAACAGACCTTTCCGGACACCAGCTATACCGCCAAGGATATAGAGGTCTTGGAAGGGCTCGAGCCGGTCCGCCGGCGGCCCGCCATGTATATCGGCGGCACGGACGTCCACGGGCTTCACCATCTGGTGGCCGAGCTCCTGGATAACGCCATGGACGAGGTGGTGGCCCGCCAGGCGAGCCACATCGACATCGAGCTCGAGGCCGGCAATTACGTCACCGTGCGCGACAACGGGCGGGGCATCCCGGTCGACCCGCATCCCAAGTTCAAGAAATTATCGGCGCTCGAGGTGATCCTTACCACGCTCCATTCGGGCGGCAAGTTCTCCAACAAGGTCTATGGCGCCGCCGGGGGTCTTCACGGTGTCGGGCTTTCCGTCGTCAATGCGCTGGCCGACGAATTGCGCGTCGAGGTCGCCCGCGACCGCAAGATCTGGGTGCAGGAATATGTGCGCGGCGTCGCCACCGGCCCGCCGGTCAACAAGGGAGAGGTGCAGAACCGCCGCGGCACCACCATCCGCTTCCATCCCGACCCGGAGATTTTCGGCTCCCAGGTGAATTTCCAGCCGGCGACGCTGTACCGCATGGCGCGGTCCAAGGCTTATCTCTACCGCGGCGTCGAAATCCGCTGGCGCGTCGATCCCTCACTGCTTAACAAGCGCGACGATGTGCCCGAGGAGGACGTGATGCATTTTCCGGGAGGGCTGGAGGATTACCTCGCCACCACCCTCGACGGCCGTCCGACCCTGACGCCTGCCCCCTTCACCGGCGACATCGCCCCGTCCAACGGGGACGGCCAGATCGAATGGGCGATTACCTGGCCCGAGGACGGCCAGGGATATCTCAATTCCTATTGCAACACGATCCCGACACCCCAGGGCGGCAGTCACGAATCGGGACTGCGCGCCGGGTTGACCCGTGCGTTCAAGGCTTATGGGGAGATGACCGGCAACAAGCGCGCCGCCCGGATCACGGCGGACGACGTGATGGATGGCGCCTGCGCCCTGTTGTCGCTGTTCATCCCGAACCCCCAGTTTCAGGGCCAAACCAAGGAGAAACTCTCCTCCCCCGAAGCGGCGAAGCTGGTGGAAAATGCGCTCAAGGACCACGTCGACCACTGGCTGAGCGGCGACCCCGAGACCGCGAATGTGCTGCTTGCCCGCGTGATCGAGCATGCCGAAGAACGGGAGAACCGGCGCAAGGCCAGGGAATTCTCACGCAAAAGCGCGACACGCAAGGTTCGCCTTCCCGGCAAGCTCACGGACTGCACCCGTGGAAACGCCGAAGGCACCGAGATTTTCATCGTCGAAGGCGATTCGGCGGGAGGATCGGCCAAGCAGGGCCGCGACCGCGAGACCCAGGCCATCCTGCCGCTGCGCGGCAAGATCCTGAACGTGGTCACCGCGTCCGCCGACAAGGCCCGGGAAAACCAGGAACTGAACAATCTGATCCAGGCGCTGGGTTGCGGCACGAGGGACAGCTTCGACGAGGACAAGCTGAGATACGAGCGGGTCATCATCATGACCGACGCCGATGTCGACGGCGCGCATATCGCCTCGCTGCTGATCACCTTCTTTTACCGCGAGATGCTCAAACTGGTCGAAAACGGCCATCTCTATATCGCCATGCCGCCGCTTTACCGTCTCAGCCGGAGGGCGGTCACGGTCTATGCCCGCGATGACGCCCACAAGGAAGAGTTGATGAACACCACCTTCGCCGGCGAGGGCGCGGTCGAGATCAGTCGCTTCAAGGGCCTTGGCGAAATGCCCGCCGCCCAGCTCCGCGAGACCACCATGGACCCGAAAAACAGGACCCTGCTCAAGATCACGATTCCCCCGGACGAGGCGGAATTCACCGCCGAGCGGGTCGAAAGCCTGATGGGGCGCAAGCCTGAATTGCGCCTCGCTTTCATTCAGGAAAACGCCCACAGCCTCGAGGACATCGACATTTGACCGGGCCCGCCTGACCCCGCTCACCATTAATTGAGCCGAAGTTACTTCTCGCCCGTTGACCCCGGTGGTAGGGTTTCCATATAAATTAGGAACAGCCATTACCGAGCGGAGCGTGAAAAATGCGCATCCTTCTATCGCTCTCCTTCGCCTTCGTGGCGGTCCTTGGCGGCTGTGCCGGCGGTGTCTCGACGGTGGCGAACACGAACGCCCTTTACGACTTTGGCGAGTTCGTTCTCGCATCGGACGGCCGCGACACCATTGTCGTGGTCAGGGGCAATCCCTTCGGGATGGATCAAAAGGCCTTCGAAAAGGCGGTGACCGACGCCATGCAGGGTCAGAATTACGGGCCGAGGACGAACTTCACGACGGGACCGACCGAAAACGCCAAGAAGGAATTCAGGGTGGTGATCCTGTTCAACGGATCCCAGACCGTTTTGGCCGACAATTTGTGCAAGGCGCCCGAGAAGTACGGCTCTCGAAAGGACGCCAAGGGTCTGCACGTGACAGCGGCCTACTGCTGGGAGGACGAATCGCTGACCGAGGTGGATGGCTGGGCCAGCGTCGTTGCCGGCGCCGACAGCCCCGTTTTCGCCAGACTCATCGGCCAGACGACGCTGGAACTGTTCCCCGTCACCGACGATTCTAACCAAGACGACGGAGACCGCGAGCCTAATGTCCCCTGACGGTACCCGTCGCCGGGATTGGAGGGCCGCTTCGGCGGCCCTTTCCTATCGTCCCCTGCCCCCTATCCCCTGGCCTGCCGCCCCCGAAGCCCGTGTTTTCGCCCTGCTCCGGCGGGGCTATGGACAATAGGGCCGGCGGGGGAATACCGGCCTCACCAGGCCCGCCGCCGATAGCGGGATATTCCGCCGCCCCGTCATCAATTTCTTGATAATGGCAAGCAATTGTTTGACTTTTCTACATTCGGCACCATTTTCAGTCTAACTCGTCGATAATTTTCGGGTCCGTACAAATCCCGGCCACATGACATTCGAAGACCTCAAGCTGAGTCCAGACGTCCTTCGGGCGGTGACGGACGCAGGCTATACCGAACCAACGCCGATCCAGGAACTGGCCATCCCTTACGTCCAGATGGGCCGGGACATCCTCGGTTGCGCCCAGACCGGAACCGGCAAGACCGCGTCCTTTGTCCTGCCGATGATCGATATCCTGACCGCGGGCCGGGCCAGGGCGCGCATGCCGCGATCGCTGATCCTCACCCCGACGCGGGAGCTCGCCGCCCAGATCGCCGTTAATTTCGAGACCTACGGCAAGTATCACAAGCTGAGCATGGCGCTGATCATCGGCGGCGAGTCGATCGTCGGCCAGGAGCAGAAGCTGGATCGCGGCGTCGACGTGCTGATCGCCACGCCGGGACGCCTCATTGACCATTTCGGGCGCGGCGGCTTGTTGCTCAACGACGTCAAGATCCTGGTGATCGACGAGGGCGACCGCATGCTCGACATGGGTTTCATTCCCGACATCGAGCGCATCGTTTCCTTTCTCCCCAAGATCCGCCAGACCCTGTTCTTTTCCGCCACCTTCCCGCCGGAAATCCGCCGCCTCGCCGATAAGTTCCTCATCAACCCCAAGGAAATCAACGTCACCCCGCCGGCCTCGCCGGCGGAAATGGTCGACCATTTCCTGGTCCCGACCGGGATGCGGGAGAAGGGCGCGGTACTGCGCCGCCTGCTCAACGCGGATCAGGTCCAGAACGCGCTCATCTTCTGCAACCGCAAGCGCGACGTGGATATCCTCGCCATATCCCTCAAGCGGCACGGACTGTCCGTCGCCGCCCTGCACGGCGACATGCCCCAGCCGGCACGCACCGAAACGCTGCGGGCATTCAAGGCCGGCGAGATCAACCTGCTGGTCGCGACCGACGTCGCCGGGCGGGGATTGGACATCCGCGGCCTCTCCCATGTCTTCAATTTCGACGTGCCGATCCATGCCGAGGATTACGTCCACCGTATCGGCCGCACCGGCCGGGCCGGACACAGGGGGCGCGCCATCACCTTGACGGCGCCCGACGAACGCAAGTTCCTGAGCGCGATCACTACCCTCATCGGCAAGGACATCCCCCGCCTCGACATTCCCGGAATCGCCGGCCCCGAAGATGACGGCGGCGCGGCCGAGGCAAGACCCGCCGCCGAGCCGGAGGCGCGCCGGCCGGACGCCAAGAAATCACGGCGCGGGGATGGGCGCGGTAGGAATAGAAGGGATCGAAAAGCGGCGCCCGGGACGGGCAAGGGCGGCGACGGGGAGAGGACCAACGGCACGCCCATCAAGGTCGACAAGCGCACGCCCGTCGAGGCCGACAAACGAACGCCGAAATCCCCGCCAAAGGAACAGGTCGTCGGCCTTGGCGATCACGTCCCCGCCTTCATGATGCGCCCGCCGAAAAAGCCGACGGACGCGCCTTGAACCGCTGAACTCTCCTTGCCCCCTCGCCAGACGCCAGGAATCAGGCATCAGGAATCAGATGCCGGAGAGGACCAATCTGTCGTCTGGCATCTGGTTCCTGATACCTGATACCTGATACCTGATACCTGATACCTGATACCTGATACCTGATACCTGATGCCTGATGCCTGACCCCATTTTCTTTCGTTCTCAGAAGCGTTCGACCCAGGGGCGGAGGTCCAACTCCTGGGTCCAGGCGCTGCGATGCTGGCGATGGAGCCGGTAATAGTTCTCGGCGATGGCATCGGGGGCCAGAAGCCCGTCGGGGGGACGTTCGGCGGCGAGGTGGGCGTAACGCTCGGAACCGATCTGGCCGTCGATGATGATGTGGGCGACATGCACGCCATCGGGGCCCAACTCCCGCGCCATGCTCTGCGCCAGCGCCCTGAGTCCGAATTTACCCACCGCCAGGTTGACGAACCCCGCCCCGCCCCTGAGTGACGCCGTCGCGCCGGTGAACAAGATGGTGCCGCCGCCATTGGCCACCATCCCCCGCGCCGCCGCGCCGCCAACGAGGAAGCCGCCGAGACAACCGGCGCGCCAGCTTGCCTCGAACTCCGCCGGTTCCGTCTCCAGCACCTTCTTGCGCACGAAGCCGCCGGCGTTGTAGACGACAAGATCCGGCGCCCCGAAATCCGCGGCCACGGACGCGAACAGGCCCTTCACCCCATCGGCGTCGGTGACGTCACAACCGTAAGCCCGGCCCGCGCCGCCGAGATCGGCAAGCTCGTCGGCGAGGGGCGCCAGGCGGCCTTTGTCGCGGGCAACGATGGCGACCTTCATTCCGGCGCCGGCGAACCGGCGCGCCAGCGCCGCCCCAAGCCCGGTCCCGACCCCGGCCACCAGCGCCACCTCGCCATCTCCATCCTTCTTGCTCATGTTCCTCGCCGTCCCCTTAATTCGTGTCCTCGAAGGGTCGAAAAATAGCCCTCCGAAGGGCCAGGATTTACCCCTGCCGGCACCGCTGGAAGCCCCGGAAAACCGGGCTTTTCGGCATGGTTCCATAGACTACTTGACAATCGCGCTAAATCGACCATTTTTTAATCAGACCAATTTGGTCCGCTTTAATCGAAGATGGCTTGAAATGATCCGCCTGAGCAAGCTTGCCGACTATGGCGTCGTGCTGATGACACGCATGGCCAGCCGGCCCGAGGGGGTCCACAACACGATGGATCTGTCGCTGCTCACCGGCTTGCCGACACCGACCGTCAGCAAGGTCCTGTCCAAACTCGGGCGCCATGACCTGCTGCGCTCGGTCCGCGGCGCCAAGGGAGGTTACAAGCTCGCCCGAAGCCCGCAAAACATCTCCATCGCCGATATCATCAGCGCCATCGAAGGTCCGATCGCCCTCACCCAATGCATGGAGCACACCCTTGGGTGCTGCGACATCGAGCCCCTTTGCCCGTCCCGTTATGGCTGGCAGGTGATCAACGACACCGTGCGCCGTTCGCTCGAGAGCGTGTCGCTGGCCGAAATTTCCACCCAGGTTCAACTGTTCGCCAATCGTCGCCCGGGCACCAGCGCCAGTGCGACGCCAGTGGCCACTGGCGAATTGACAAACGGCTGAACCAAACCGTCAGGTAACGAAAGAAAAACGATCATGGCAGTAACGAGTGAAACCCTGGAAACGGTCCGCTCGGTCACCGGCGGCGAGTACAAGTACGGCTTCGTCACCGATATCGAGTCCGACTTTGCGCCGCGCGGCTTGAACGAGGACATCGTCCGTTTCATCTCGGCCAAGAAGGAGGAGCCCGACTGGCTATTGCAGTGGCGGCTCAAGGCCTACCGGTCCTGGACCAAGCTCGACTATGAGGAGCCCAAATGGTCGAAGGTCCGCTACCCGCCGATCGATTTCCAGGACGCCTATTATTACGCCGCGCCCAAGGACACCAAGGATGGCCCCAAGAGCCTCGATGAGGTCGATCCGGAACTGCTGCGGACCTATGAGAAGCTCGGCATCCCCTTGCGGGAGCAGGAGGTGCTGGCCGGCGTCGCCGTCGACGCGGTGTTCGACAGCATCTCGGTCGCCACCACCTACAAGGAGAAGCTCGCCGAGCTCGGCATCATCTTCTGTCCCTTCTCCGAGGCGGTGAAGGAACACCCGGAACTGGTGCGGAAGTATCTCGGCTCCGTCGTGCCCTACTCCGACAACTTTTACGCCACGCTGAACTCGGCGGTGTTCTCCGACGGCTCCTTCGTCTATATCCCGCCGGGCGTGCGCTGCCCGATGGAGCTTTCGACCTACTTCCGTATCAATGCGGCCAACACCGGACAGTTCGAACGCACCCTGATCATCGCCGACCGGGACAGTTACGTCAGTTACCTCGAAGGCTGCACGGCGCCGATGCGCGACGAGAACCAGCTCCATGCCGCGGTGGTCGAACTGGTCGCCCATGACAATGCCGAGATCAGGTACGCGACGGTCCAGAACTGGTATCCCGGCGACAAGGACGGCAAGGGCGGCATCTACAACTTCGTGACCAAGAGAGGGGCGTGCCGGGGCCGGAATTCGAAAATCTCCTGGACCCAGATCGAGACCGGCTCGGCGATTACCTGGAAGTATCCGAGCGTGATCCTGCAAGGCGACAACTCGATCGGCGAGTTCTACTCGGTCGCCGTTACCAACAACTACCAGCAGGCCGACACCGGCACCAAGATGATCCATATCGGCAAGAACACCCGCAGCACCATCATCTCCAAGGGCATCTCGGCCGGTCATGGCCAGAACACCTACCGCGGCCTGGTCCGCATCATGCCCAAGGCCAAGGGCGCCAGGAACTACACCCAATGCGATTCGCTCCTCATCGGCGATAGCTGCGGCGGCCATACGGTGCCCTATATCGAGGTCAAGAACCCGACCGCCCGGGTCGAGCACGAGGCGACGGTGTCGAAGATCAGCGACGACCAGCTTTTCTATTGCCGCCAGAGAGGGCTTGGCCTCGAGGACGCGGTGTCGGTCATCGTCAACGGCTTCTGCAAGGAGGTGTTCCAGAAGCTGCCGATGGAATTCGCCGTCGAGGCCCAGAAGCTGCTGGATGTCAGCCTCGAGGGCAGCGTCGGCTGAAGCTGTCAAAAAATTTGCGCGATCGTTATGAAATAAGGATGTGAAGTTTGGAACCACTGCTTGTAATCAAGAACCTGCACGCAAGGGTCGAGGGCAAGGCGATCCTCGACGGCATCGAGTTGACGGTCAATGCCGGCGAGGTCCATGCCGTCATGGGGCCGAACGGGTCGGGGAAAAGCACCCTCGCCTATGTGCTCTCGGGACGCGAGGGCTACGAGGTCACCGAGGGCGAGGTCATATTCGATGGCAAGGACCTCCTCGCCATGGCGCCCGAGGAGAGGGCGCGGGCCGGCATCTTCCTCGCCTTCCAGTACCCGATCGAGATCCCCGGCGTCTCCACCTCGGTGTTCCTGAAATCGGCGGTCAACGCCCTGCGCCGGCAGCGCGGCGAGAGCGAGCTCGACGCCATGGAGTTCCTCAAGCAGGCGAAGGAGAAACTCAGCGCCCTGAAGATGGACCAGAAGTTCCTCTCCCGCGCCGTCAATGTCGGCTTCTCTGGCGGCGAGAAGAAGCGCAGCGAGATCTTCCAGATGGCGATGCTGGAGCCCAAGCTGGCGATCCTGGACGAGACCGATTCAGGGCTCGACATCGACGCCCTCAAGATCGTCGCCGAGGGGATCAACGCCCTCAGGGGGCCGGAGAAGGCGGCGCTGATGATCACCCATTACCAGCGCCTGCTCGATTACGTGGTGCCCGACAAGGTCCACGTGTTGGCGCAGGGGCGCATCGTCAAGACCGGCGGCAAGGAACTGGCGCTCGAGCTCGAGGAAAATGGTTACGCCGCCTTCAATGCCGCCTCGAAGGACGCCGCATGAGGGCCGGACCATGACAGTGCCGGCTCGACGCGGCGCCAGCGACGTCCATGAGGCGACCTGCAAGGCCTATCTCGACCGTTTCGCCACAATGCGCGCCGAGCTGCCGGGCGCCGGACTCCCCTGGCTCGACGCCTGGCGCGCCAGGGCGATCGAGCGCTTCGCCGAACACGGCTTTCCCGGCCCCAGGCTCGAAGAGTGGAGGTTCACCAACCTCTCGAAGCTGGCCGAGACCGTGTTCGAGCCCTTCCCTTCGGCCGCCAACGGCATCTCGAGGGAAGACCTCGGCGGCTACAGGCTCGAAGACGGATCCGATCATCTGTTGGTTTTCGTCAACGGCCGTTTGCGGCCCGACCTTTCCTCACCCGGCGCGCCGGGTGACGGCATAACCGTCACCGGCCTGTCACGGGCGCTCGAGGACGACGCGGAAGCGGTTGAAGAAAGTCTTATCGGCGCCGGCGATCTTACCGGCGAGGAACGGGCCGGCGCCGAACGGGCCGGCGAGGAACGGTCCGCGTCGCTTGGCCAATTGAACGCCGCTTTCATGGTCGATGGGGCGGTGATACGGGTGGCCGCGAACGCCCAACCCGAACGCCCGGTGCACCTTATTTTCCTCGCGCACCCGAACAAGGAGCCCGCCGGGATGCATCTGCGCAACATCATCCATGCCGGCGAGGGCGCCAAGCTGACCGTCATTGAAAGCTATGCCGGCCTCGCGGACGGCCCCTACTGGACCAACGCCGTCACCCATGTCACCGCCGAGAAGGGAGCGGCGATCCAGCACTTCAAATTCCAGGCCGAAGGCGCCGGCGCCTTTCACATCGCCGTGACCGACGTGGATTTACACCAAGACGCGTCTTACACCAATTTCGTCATGTCCCTCGGCGGCATCCTGGCGCGAAACGAAATCCGCGCCCGCTATACCGGCGAAGGGGTCCATTGCGCCCTCAAGGGGGTATCCCTTGCGCGCGGCAGACAGCATGTGGACACCACCACCTCGGTCGATCATCTGATGGCGTCGGGCGTTACCGACGAGACCTATAAGGGCATCGTCGATGATCGTGCGCGCTCGGTGTTCCGGGGCAAGATACGGGTGGCACCCGGCGCCCAGAAGACCAACGCCTATCAGCTCAACCAGAACCTGTTGCTGTCCGACCGGGCCCAGGCCGACAGCAAGCCGGAACTCGAAATCTTCGCCGATGACGTCAAATGCGGCCACGGCTCCACGGTCGGCGATATCGACGCCGAAGCGCTGTTCTATCTCCGCGCCCGCGGCCTCGAGGAGCGCGACGCGCGGACGCTCCTGATCGAGGCGTTCCTCGGCCAGTTGATCGACGATATCGAAATCGCGCCGGTGCGGGCGATGGCGCGCAAGGCGTTTACCGGCTGGCTCGCGGGCCTGGGTGGCTGAGATGAACGAACAGGTCCAGGCCGTTCAAACCGCCCCGGCAAAGCCCGAGACCGCGCCCCTCGACGCCGCCCGGGCGCGCCGGGACTTCCCGATCTTCTCGCGCCGGGTCCACGACCGGCCCCTGGTGTTCCTCGACAGCGCCGCCAGCGCCCAGAAGCCCGGCGCCGTGATCGACGCGGTCCGCCACTGCTACGAAGCGGAATACGCCAACGTCCACCGTGGCGTCTATTGGCTGAGCGAGCGGGCGACGGAAGCCTTCGAGGGCGTCAGGAAGACCGTCGCCGGGTTCATCAACGCCGCCGACGAACGCGAGATCGTCTTCGTGCGCGGCACCACCGAGGCCATCAACCTCATCGCCCATAGCTTCGGACGCTATTCCCTCGCGCCTGGCGATGAGATCGTCATCTCGGCGATGGAGCATCACTCCAACATCGTCCCCTGGCAGATCCTCAGGGACGAGATCGGGGTCAAGCTCATAATCGCGCCGATCAACGACGACGGCGAGCTGATGATGGAGGCGTTCGCCGAGCTTCTCGGTCCGCGCACCAAGCTCGTCGCCATCACCCATGTCTCCAACGCCTTGGGCTCCATCGTCGATGTCGGCGAGATCGTCCGCCTCGCCCATGAGGCCGGCGCCCGGGTGCTGATCGACGGCGCCCAGGCGGTGCCGCACCTCGGCGTCGACGTCCGGGAACTCGATTGCGACTTCTACGCCTTCTCCGGCCACAAGCTTTACGGTCCGAGCGCCATCGGCGTCCTTTACGCCAAGGCCGAACTGCTCGAGTCCATGCCGCCTTACCAGAGCGGCGGCGACATGATCCTGTCGGTGAGCTTCGATAAGACCGAGTACAACGCCATTCCCTACAAGTTCGAGGCCGGCACGCCGAACATCGCCGGCACCATCGGGCTCGGCGCCGCCATCGACTATGTCGGCGCGCTGGGCTTGCCCGCCATCGCCGCCCATGAGCAGGACCTGCTCGACTACGCCACCGCCAGGCTCAAGGAGATCGACGGCTTGCGTCTTATCGGCACCGCCAGGGATAAGGCGAGCGTCGTCTCCTTCACCCTGGCGGACGTGCATGCCCACGATATCGGCACCGTGCTCGACCGCCAGGGGATCGCCGTTCGCACCGGGCATCACTGCGCGCTTCCGGTGATGGAGCGTTTCGGCGTGCCGGCGACGGTGCGCGCTTCCTTCGGCCTCTACAACACGCGGGACGACGTCGACGCGCTGATCGGCGGGCTGGCAAAAGTCAGGGAGATTTTCGGCTGATGTCGGAGTTGCGCGATCTCTATCAGGAAGTCATCCTCGACCATTACCGGCGGCCGAGGAACTTCGGCAAGTCACCGCTCTGCAACCGCCAGGCCAATGGCCACAATCCGCTTTGCGGCGACAAGCTGACGATCTATCTCCTGGTCAAGGACGGCACGGTCGAGGAAGTGACGTTCGATGGGGCGGGTTGCGCCATCTCGGTGGCGTCGGCCTCGCTGATGACGGAAATGCTCAAGGGCTTGTCGGTGGCCGACGCGCGGGCGCTGTTCGAGCGCTTCCAGGGCGCCATGACCGGCTCAGGCGACGGCGTCGACTCGCTCGAGGATCTCGACAAACTGGCGGTGCTATCGGGCGTCAGGGAATTTCCGGTGCGGGTCAAATGCGCGACTCTCGCGTGGCACACCTTCAGGGCGGCGCTCGACGACAGCGACGACACGGTGGTGACCGAATGACGCCCCCGGCCCCCCCAATCTGGTTAGGTAAAAAGGTGAAGTGATGGAAGAGTCGCAAGATTCAGGCCCGGCCCCCGGCGGCGACGCCGCCAAACCCTCGCTAGAGGAGGCGGTCATCCACGGGCTCGGCACCGTTTACGACCCGGAAATCCCGGTCAGTATCTATGAGCTCGGCCTGATCTACGATATCGACACCAATGACGAGGGCGACGTGGTGATCGCCATGACCCTGACCTCTCCCGCCTGCCCGGTCGCCGAGAGCCTGCCCGGCGAGGTCGAGAGCACCATCTCGGCGATCGACGGTGTCAAGAGCGTCAAGGTCAATCTGGTCTGGGACCCTCCGTGGTCGATGGAGAAGATGTCCGAGGCGGCCCGTCTCGAGTGCGGGTTCATGTAAAGTTAAGTACAAGGAGAAAACGAATGGAGCCAACGCTTAAAGCGATATCCCTGACCGACGCCGCGGCCAAGCGCGTCAAGGCGATCCTGGCGGCGCGCGATGAGCCCGCCATCGGCTTGCGGATCGGCATCGCGCCGAAGGGTTGCTCCGGCAATTCCTACATCATCGATTACGCCGAGGAGATCGGCCCCCATGACGAGGTGATCGAGACCAAGGGCGTCACCATCGTCATCGACCCGGGCGCGACGCTGGTCCTCATCGGCACCGAGATCGACTATGTCGAGGGCAAGCTCCATTCGGGCTTCGTCTTCGCCAACCCCAACGAGAAGGGCCGCTGCGGCTGCGGCGAATCCTTCACTGTCTGAGTCCTAAGCCGATTGGCTGAGTCCTAAGCCGATTGGCTGAGTCCTAAGCCGATTGGCTGAGCCCTAAGCCGGTTCACGGTATAGGGCGTCGATGATCGGGCAGTCCGGTACGTTGCCGCCCTCGCAGCGCGCCACCATTTCCCCCAGCACGGCTTCCATGGCCTTGAGGTCGGCAAGGCGCGCGCGCACCGCTTCGAGGTGACCGAGCGCCATCGTCCGGACCTCGTCGCAGCCGTGGCCCTGCTCGTCGACGAGCCTGAGCAGCCCGCGCACGTCCTCTAGGGTAAACCCGAGATCGCGCGCCCGGCGCACGAAGTTGAGCCGCTTCAGGTGCCAGGCGTGATAGCGCCGCTGGCCACCGGAATTGCGCGGCGGCTCGGGCAAGATCCCGATCCGCTCGTAATAACGGATGGTCTCCACCTTGCACCCGGTCCGCCGGGCCAGGGCGCCGATGCCAAGGTCGGGCATATCCGCGCCGGCCATGATGTCGCCCTCCTGAAAGTCGGAAAAAAACAGGCCTTGAACCTGTAGTTACTACAGGTCCTATATTAGCAGCGCAACGTCGAATTAAGGAGCACGTAGGGTGTTGAGCGAAGACACGGAAAGAACGCCGGGGCGCGACACCACGCCGGCCGAGGCGCGCCCGGACCGGGTGCCAGGGGACGGTCCGATGGGCCAAGGGCTGGTGGCGGCCGGTGGCGTGCTGGGGGCGCTGGCGGCATCGTCATGCTGCATCGTTCCGGTGGCCCTGTTCAGCCTCGGCGCGACCGGGGCGTGGATCGGTAACCTGACGGCTCTGGCGCCGTACCAGCCCATCTTCGTGACCGTCACCGCGGGCTTCCTCGGCACCGGCTTTTACCTGGTCTACCGCAAGCCCAAGGCGGCCACCGCCGACGGCGCCCCCTGCGCCCTTCCGATACGCAATCGCATCGTCAAGGCCGCCCTGTGGAGCTCGGTGGCGTTGACCGCGGCGGCGTTGGCGTTCCCTTACGCCGCCCCGGTGATCCTCGGCGTGTGAGCGAGAAGGACAAGACCGATGAAACCCATACTTGTGAATCGCATACTGGCCATCACGGCTCTCGCCATGGCAATCCTCGCCGCCAATGATGCTTACGCCGCCGAACGCACGGTGACGCTCAAACTCGACAACCTGTTCTGCGCCAGCTGTCCCTATATCGTCAAGAAGGTCCTCGCCGGCGTGCCGGGCGTGCGCGACGTCACGGTCTCCTTCAAGAACAAAACGGCCCTCGTCACCTTCGATGACGGCAAAGCGAACGTCGCGGCGCTGACGGCGGCGACCGCCAATGTCGGCTTTCCCTCCACCCTGTTGGCAACGAATTAGGGGACGGCGATGACCGCGGCCGAAACCTTCGAGACCGCCGCCCCGGCGGCGCCCGGCAGGCGCCTGGAGATATCATTGAGGCCAGGTGTTGCCTTCCCGGACTGGCCGGCCATCACCTCCGAGCCGGCGGCCGGGGCGCTCGTCGCGATCCTGGAGGCTTTCGGAGCCGAGACGCGCTGGTCGGGGCTCGGGGACGGGGAGGATCGCGTGCGCCGCGCCATCCTGGAAACCTACCCACGGATCGGCCATGCGCCTTCGATTGACGAACTCGCCCTGACAACGGGCTTTGCGCCGGGCCAAGTGCGCGGCTTGGTCGCGAAGCTTGCCACGCGGGACATGGTGATTCTTGATCGGGATGGCGCGACGATAACCGGCGCATATCCGTTCGTGGACCGGGACACTGAACATCGCGTGCATTTGGGTGAAACAGTTCTAAACGCCATGTGCGCGATCGACGCCCTTGGCACGGGCGCGATGCTCGGCATCGACGTGATTGTCGAGTCCTCGTGCCGGTCTTGCGGCACCCCGATCCGCGTCCAGATGCGTGAAAAGGGCGCGGCCCTTGGGGATTACGCGCCGACGGACGCAGTCGTCTGGACGGGCATTCAGTACGCCAACAGTTGCGCCGCCGATTCGTTGTGTACGGTCATGGCATTCTTCTGTTCCGACCAACACCTGGTGACCTGGCGCGACGCCAAGCACCCCGGCGGCAAAGGGTTCCGCCTTTCGATGGACCAGGGGTTGCAGGTCGGCAAGGCCATATTCACGCCGCTGCTGGCGGCCGCTTCCGCGAACCTTTAGAGGAAACCGAGGCACCATGATGGACCACAGGAAACTGCTTCGCACCGGGTCTTGTGGCACGGCCATAGCCGCGATCTGTTGTTTCACCCCCGCCCTGGTCGTTCTCCTCGGCTTCGCCGGGCTCAGCGCCTTCGTCGGCTGGCTCGACTACGGCTTGTTCCCGATCTTGTTCGCGTCGATGGGGGTGGTCGCCTACGCGCTCTATCTTCGCATCGGCCGCGAGGGCCCGTCGCCAACGGCGGCGATCGCCGTCGCCGTCGTCGCGCTTTCGGCGATTCTCTTCATGCTCGAGTTCAGATACGCGCTGCGCATCTCCATCGCCGCCGCCATCGCCGTCGCCGCCTATGCCTACTATTTGCGGCGCCAAGGCAGCGACTCCGCCGATACCGAGGAAACACCCTCATGAGTCAGACCTGCTGTGCGCCACCGAAACGGAACGGCCATTACGATCTCGCCGTCATCGGCGCCGGCTCGGCCGGGTTCTCGGCCGCGATCACCGCCGCCGACCAGGGCGCGCAGGTCGCCCTGATCGGCCATGGCACCATCGGCGGCACCTGTGTCAATGTCGGCTGCGTGCCCTCGAAGGCGTTGATCCGCGCGGTCGAGGCCATTCACCAGGCCAATACCGCGCCCCGCTTCGCCGGCGTCGCGGGGAACGCGCGCCTGACCGACTGGGCGGCGCTGCGCGCCCAAAAAGACCAGCTTGTCGCCTCGCTCCGCCAAGCCAAATACATCGATTTGCTGCCCGCCTATAACGGCATCGCTTATCTGGAGGGCAAGGCCCGTCTTGGCAATGGCGGTGTCATGGTAGACGGCCAGCACATCGATGCCGCCAAGGTTATCATCAGTACCGGGGGGCATGAATATGTGCCGCCCATTCCGGGCATCGAAGATGTGCCCTATCTGACCAGCACGTCGGCTTTTGAATTGGCCAGCCTGCCCGCCACCATGATCGTGATCGGCGGCGGCTACATCGGCTGTGAGCTGGCGCAGATGTTCGCCCGCGCCGGCGTCGGGGTGACGATCTTATTCCGCAGCCGTCTTCTGCCGGCAGCCGAGCCCGAGATCAGCGCCGCCCTTGCGGGCTATTTCCAAGAGGAAGGCATCGCGGTGCGCCAGGTCGGCGGATACGAGAGCATCCGCGGCGATGATCGCGGCATGGCCCTGTCGGTGACCATCGACGGCCGCAGCGAAACCCTTGAAGCGCGCCAGGTCCTGTTGAGCGTTGGCCGCAAGGCCAATACCGTGGGGCTGGGCCTGGAAGAGGCCGGCGTGGCGTTGTCGGCGAATGGCGGCATCGAAGTCGATGACCGGATGCGCACGACCAAGGCCGGAATCTACGCCGCCGGCGATGTGACCGGGGGCGACCAGTTCGTCTATATGGCGGCCTATGGCGCCAAGATCGCCGCCGAGAACGCGCTCAACGGCGACGGCCGCCGCTACGACGCGGCGGCCATGCCGGCGGTGGTGTTCACCGACCCGCAGGTGGCGAGTGTTGGCCTGACCGAGGCGAAGGCCCGCGCCCAAGGGCTTGACGTCAGGACCGCTGTGCTTCCCCTGGAATACGTTCCCCGGGCGTTGGTGGCGCGCGATACCCGCGGCCTGATCAAGCTCGTCGCCGACAAGAATACCGGCCGGCTGCTCGGCGCCCATATCCTGGCGCCGGAAGGGGCCGACAGCATCCAGACCGCGGCGCTGGCGATCAAACATGGCATGACGGTCCGAGACCTCGCCGAGACCATCTTCCCCTACCTCACCACCGTCGAGGGCCTGAAACTGGCGGCACTATCGTTCGACCAGGACGTCACCATGCTATCGTGCTGCGCCGGATGAAGGAGACGAGGAGGTCATGAACAAGGTCCATGCGATCCTGGCGGTGAAACTCCTCTGCTGCGCGGCCATCATGCTGAGCGTGGCTGGAACCGGCGGCCTTGTGGCGCGGCTGGTTGAAGGCCCCGCCGCGTGGTTGATCGCCGCCGGCCTGATATCGGCGGCCGCCGCCGGTATCTGGGCCTGCCGGCCGTCGCGCCGCCGATCGAGGATCGTTGCCCGGCTGCGCGAAAATCGGCCCGCCGACGCCGGCGAAGGGCGCGCCGGCGACCCGCCCGGCCGATATTCCCCCACCGTTTCCTCGCCGACCGATCCCTGAGGAGTCCGACCATGCGAACGTTGCGGATTTCGGTGCTTCTCCTGGGCCTTTTCATCGTCCCGGCTTTCGCCCAGCAAGGCGGGGCCACCTATGATCTCGGCATAAACGGGCTTAGTTGTCCGTTTTGTTCCTACGGCATCGAGAAGGAGATCTCAAAGATCGAAGGCGTCGAGAAGATCACCGTCGATATCGCCAAGGCCGTGGTCCGGGTGCGGATGAGGGGCGAAATGACGCTCACCGAAGTGGTGGCGAAGAAAGCCGCCAAGGACGCGGGCTTCACCCTGCGGTCCTTCGCGCCGGCTTCGCCCAAGTGAGCAAGGCGGGGCAACGAGGATAGGGCGATGCGACTCAACCGCGCCATATCCATGGTCCTGCTCGCCGCCGCCCTCCTTTGGCCCTACAGGGCGCCGGCGGGACCCATCAGCTTCAATTCGGCGCTGACGCTGTCATCGGGCGAATTCGTCTTTAGGGAGCAAGGCGTGCTCAGCCAGTCGGGCGACGATCCGAGCGGAGCGGATAGGGACCGGCGCTCGATCGCCTCGCTCTCGGTGCTTGGCTACGGCGTCGACGAGGATTTCTCCGTGTTCGCCGTCGTCCCCTATCTCGACAACCGTCTCGACGTCACCACCAATGGTGAACGGCGCACCCGGGAAACGAGCGGGATCGGCGATATCCGCCTGTTCGGGCGCTATGTCGTGGTGCGCAAGAACTGGCCCGCGCGCGCCTTTCGGCTCTCTCTCTTCGCCGGGATCGAGGCGCCGACCGGCGAGGATAACGAAAGCGACCGCTTCGGCCGGTTGCCGGCGAGTGTCCAGTTGGGGTCGGGCTCCTGGGACCCGTTCGGCGGCGTCGTCGCCACTTATCAGACTCTCGATTTTCAGATCGACGGGCAACTCGCATATCAGGCCAACACCGAGGCCAACGGCTTCGCCTTCGGCGACGTCGCCCGCGCCGACGCCTCTTTCCAGTACCGCCTGTGGCCGCGCACGTTCTCCGGCGGCGTACCCAACTTCCTCTACGGCGTGCTGGAGGCCAATCTCATCCATCAGGGCAGGAACCACGATCAAGGCACCGATGACGTGAACTCCGGCGGGCTCAGCCTGTTTCTGACCCCCGGCCTTCAGCTCGTCGGCCGGCGGTGGATCTTCGAGGCGGCGGTGCAGCTGCCAATGTTGCAGGACCTCAACGGCACGGCGCTCGAAAGCGATTATGTCGTGCGCGCCGGATTTCGTGTGAATTTTTAATATTTTAGATCAAGGACATAAAATAACCTTATGAAGTATCGAAGAATTATCAAGTGGATTGGCGGCATTGCCGGCGTTGCCGTGTTTCTCCTCGTTATCGGCTGGCTCGCCTTCGTGCCGTCCGCCCAGGAGCCCCCATACAGCTTCGTCAAGGCCTGGGGCGCCCCAGGGAGCGGTCCAGGCCAGTTCAACGACCCCACGGGCATCGCCGTAGCCGGGCAGGAGGTGTTCGTCAGTGACGCCCGCAACGCCCGCATCCAGGTCTTCGATCTCGACGGCAACTTCAAGCGCGCCTTCCCCGCCGCCGGAGAGACGGCGGTGAAGCTCGGCCGGCCGATGAACCTGACCGTGGCGAACGATGAGCTTTACGTCGCCGATTACTGGACCGACAGGATCGAGGTCTTCGCCCTCGATGGCCGCCACAGAAGGACCATCGGCAAGGCCGGGAACGGCCCCGGTGAGTTCAAGTCGCCGGGCGGGGTGGCCGTGGCGCCCAACGGCGACCTCTACGTCGTCGATTTCTACAATCAGCGGGTTCAGCACCTGCGGGCCGACGGCGGCTTCGTCCGCCAGTGGGGGACGACGGGCAAATTCGGCATCCGGGGTGGGGAGTTCAGCTATCCCACCGATGCCGCCCTTGGCGCCGACGGCACGCTTTACGTCGCCGACGGCTACAACGACCGGGTCCAGGCCTTCTCCTCCTCCGACGGCAGGCTGACCCACAAATGGGGCGGGCCGTTCGCCATGAACATCTACGGGCCGTTTTCGGGCTGGTTCGCCACCGTCACCAGCATCGCGCTCGACAGCCGGGGAAACGTCTTCGTCGCCGATTTTTACAACGACCGGATCCAGAAGTTCGCCCCGGACGGCACCTTCCTCACCGCCATCGGAAGCAAGGGCAGCGGACCGGGCCAGTTCCGGCACGCCATGGCCGTCGCGGTGGCCGAGGACGGCTCGCTGTTCATCGCCGATCTCGGCAACAACCGGATCCACAAATGGCGCCAGGGGCGCTGAACCCCCGGCGCTGAACCAGGGCATTATCCGGTCTCGGCGGCGGGCGCCACCGCCCTTTCGCCAAGCCACCAGCGTGCACCCCACCGCGAGATATCGCCCTTTATGGCCAGCAGGGCCGGGACGACGAGCAAAACCAGGAACGTCGTCACCATGAGTCCGAAGACGATGGTCACCGCCATCGGTATCAGGAACTGGGCCTGCAGGCTGCGCTCGAACATCAGCGGCGTCAGGCCGCCGATGGTGGTGGCCGACGTCAGGATCACCGCCCTGAGGCGGTCACGGGTGCCGTTGACGATGGCGCTCTCCAATGCCTCGCCCTCGCGCACCCGGCCATCGATGGTGGTGACCAGGATGATCGAATCATTGACGACGATGCCGGAAAGCCCGACCAGCGCGATGAGGCTGAGGATCGAAAGGTCGAATCCCATCGCCCAGTGGCCGAGGATGGCGCCGACCAGGCCGAGCGGGATGATCGACATGACCACCAAGGGCTGGGCGAAGCTTGCGAACACCCATGCGAGAATGATGTAAATGGCGATCAAACCGACCACGGCGCCGATCTTCATGTCATTCAGCGTCCGGGCCTGTTCCTCCGCCTTGCCGGCGAAGCCGAAGGATAGCCCATAGTTCTCCGCGATCTCGGCCAGGCCGTCGCGCCTGAGCGCCTCGAGCACCGTGTCGTTGGTGGTCACCGCCTTGTCGATCTCCGCCGTGATCGCCACCTGGCGCGCCCCGTCCTCGCGCTTGATGCTGGCGAAGCCCTGCTTGTCGGTGGCGACGACGACCTCGCTGACCGGCACCTCGGCGCCGATCGGCGAGCGCAGATAAAGATCGCCGAGCGCCGCCGTATCGACCCCGGCGCGGGGCAGCCTGACCCGCACCAGCACTTCCTCGTCGCCACGGGCGAAACGCATGGCGATGGCGCCTTGGAAGGCGTTGCGGACCTGGCGGCCGACGGACTGGGTGGTAAAACCGAGCGCCCGGCCCCTCGGCGTGAGCTTCAAGATCGTCTCCCCCTTGCCGAAGGGCAGGTCGTCCTCGATGTCGCTGACACCGGGATAGCGGGCCAGCAGCGCGCGCACCTCCCGGGCCGCTTTCTTGAGCCGCTCCGGATCGCCCCCCGCCAGACGCACGTCGACCTCGCGGCCCGGCGGTCCCCCTTGGGTCGGCACGATGGTCATGGCCTCGAGCCCGGCCACCGGCCGGACGGCCTGGCGCCAAGCGGCGACGAACTCATTGGTGCGCACCGTGCGTTCGTCCGAGGGCGCGAGTTCGAGCACGATGCCACCGACATTGTCGCCGACGACCCGGACCCCGCCTTGACGCCCGACACCGGTGCCAAGCTTGGCCAGACTCATGCGCACGAGGCCGCCGGCGCCGCCTGTCAGGCGCCGCTCGGCCTGGACAAGGGCGCGCTCCAACTCGTCCAGCATGGCCGCCGTCTGCTTGCGCGGCGTGCCGGCGACCATCTGCACATTGGCGTAGACGGTGTCGGATTCGGGCGAGGGAAAGAAGTTGAAGGAGACTCGCCCACCGAGAACCAGGCCGATCGACAGTATGAACGCGGCGAAGGCGACGGCGACGGTGACGTAGCGCCATTGAACGGCGATCTCCACGCAGCGCCGGAAGAAGCCCCTGCGGAACCTGTCGAACCGGGTGTCGAACCAGTCCCGCAAGCGCGAAGCGTTATTGTCCAAGTGCCCGAGCGCGCCGCGCAGATGTGCCGGCAGGATCAGGAAGCACTCGATCAGGCTGCCGACGATCATGGCGATCACCACGAACGGGATGGCGGCGATGATTTCGCCGATGATGTCGGAGATGATCAGCAGCGGGGTGAAGGCGGCTATGGTGGTCAGCGCCGAACTCATCACCGGGGCCGCCATGCGCCGGGCGCCGCCTTCCGCCGCCGCCAGGGCCTCCAGGCCGGCGCGGCGGCGCGCCTCGGCGTGTTCGCCGACGACGATGGCCTCGTCCACCACCATGCCGATGGCCATGATGAGACCGAACAGGCTGATCATATTGATCGACTGGCCGCTGACGAGCATGACCGCCAGGGTGGCGAAGAGGGAAATCGGAATCCCCGCGGCGACCCAGAACGCCACCCGCGCGCGCAAGAAAACGAACAGAACCAGGACGACGAGGACAAGGCCGCCGAGGCCGTTGCGCAGCAACAAATCGATACGGCCCTTGATCAGGTCCGAGGCGGTCAGATATTGCTCGACCTTCAGGTTCGGCGGCAGGGTGGGCCGGAGTTCCCCGAGGTAGGTTTCGACGATCGCCGCCTGTTCGAGCGCGTCGGCGCTGAGCGCCCGGCGGATGTGGAGCTCGATCGCCGGTTTCCCCTGGCGAAACGCTGTCTTGCCGTGCTCGTCGAAACCCTCATCGACACGCGCGATGTCGCGCAGATAGATCTTCTCGCCGCCCTTCAGCGCCTTGACCTCGATATGGCCGAGCCCCTGGGCATCCTTCACCAGCCCGAGACTGCGGATCTGCCTCTCGGCGGCGCCGCGCGTGGTGCCCGACGGTATATCCTGGGAGGTCTCGCGGATGCGCTGGGCGATGTCGGCAATCTTGAGGTCGAGACGCAAAAGCGCCTCGGGCCGGACCTCGACCCAGATCTCCTCGTCGCGGGCGCCGAATATATCCACCTTCTGGATGCCGCGGTCGAGAAGCGCGTCGCGAATGCGCTTGGCGAGCGCCTTCAGCGAGGCCTCGGGATAGGGACCGGAAATGACCAGGCGGCTGATCGAGTCGTAACGCACCACGCGGCGGATTTCAGGCCGTTCGCTGTCCTCGGGCAAGGTGGTCACCTGGCCGACCGACGTCTCGACATTGGACAGCGCCGACTGCATGTCGGTGCCGGACTCGAACTCGACGGCGATCGTGGCGCGGCCCTCGACCGAGGTGGAGCGGACCCGCTTGACGCCGTCGATGAAACGGACCTCGGGCTCGACCGCCTGGACGATGTTGGTGTCGATGTCCTCGGCGCTGGCGCCGGGCCACTCGATATCGATGGAGACCAGGTCGATGCCGAAATCGGGGAAGAACTGGGTATTCAACCGGGTCAGCGCAAAGACGCCCGACAGGATCATCAGCACCATCAAAAGGTGCGCCGCCGTCGGATGGCGGGCGAACATGCGTATCAGCCCGCCGCCGGGCTCCATCACCGGATCTCCACCCTGAGGCCCGGGCCGATTTCCGGGAACCGGGTCGTCACCACCCGATCGCCGGGTTCGAAGCGACCGCGCACCAAAACGTCGTTACCGACGCGCAGCACGAGTTCGATCCGCCGTGCGACAAGGCGCCCCTCGGCGGCGACATAGACCACATCATCGCCATATAGCGCGGTGTCCGGCAGCCGGACGACATCGCGGTAAAGCCGGTCGCTCAGAGTGACCTCGACGAAGGCGCCGGGGCGCAGGCTGGTCTCGGTGCCGCCGGCGCGGATGCGGGCGAACATATCGATACCGCCGCTGGTGGGATCGATCTCGCCCCCGATGCGCTCGATCGTGGCATCGAAGCCATAGGCCTCGCCGCCGATGCGCCACAGCACCCGCGCCGGGCGGTCGCGATAACCGCCGGCCTGCAACATCCGGCCGAACTGGTCGTTGCTGAGGTGAAAGCGCGCTTCCAGACGGTTGGCGTCGATCAGCCGCGCGACCCTGTCGCCCTCGCTCACCCGCTTGCCGATCTCGGTGCCGATATCGACGATAAAGCCGTCGAAGGGCGCCGTCAGCCGCGTCTCTTCGAGGTCGCGGCGCGCCTGGCGTACCTCGACCCCGAGCCGCTCGATCACCGCGCGCTGCTGGTCGAGGCGCGCCTTGTGCTGCTCGATCCCCTTTTTGCGCTCGGTCACCTTCTGCCGCTGCTCGCTCAGGACAAGGCGCGCGTCGTCCAATGCCTTCTCCGAGGTAATGCCGCCACGGACGAGGCTTTCGCGCCGCTTGACGTCGCGGCGGCGAAGCGCCACCTGTTCGCGGTCGCCCACCAGGAGCGTCCGGTTGGCCTTGAGCTCGGCCTCGATTTCCCTGAGCTTCGCGCGGGCCTCGGCGAGCGCCGCGTTGCGATCCGTTACCCTGGCGGTGTAGTCGAAGGGATCGATGGCGACCAGAAGATCGCCCCGCTTCAGGATCCCTCCCTCGACGAAGTCCGGACCCGCCTCGACCACGCGGCCGGCGACCAGGGGACGCATCTCGACCTCGCGGCCGGCGACGATCTCGCCGAAGACGCGGAGCTCGGGCTGGATGTCCGACGGCGCCGCCTCGACGGCGGAAACCGGCCACACCTTTTCCACCGGCGCCTTCGGCGTGAGCACCGTCTTCGTCGCCCGCAGATATCCCGCCCCCGCGATCGCCAGGGCGAGGATGATCAGCGGCAGGGCGATCTTGAGGACAGGTTTGGCCATCACCGATCCTCCCCCGGCGGCAAGCCGAGCATGGCGAGCACCGCCGGTGTCAGCGTGGCGATGATCCGCTTGACCCGCTCGGGCGTGTAGCCCTGCCAATCGAGGCGCGCCCAGACCACCGTCCGGGCCATCCCGAAGACCATGCACTGGCCGATCAGGGCGTGGGTCAGGAGAAGGGTCTCGGGCGCTTTCGGGCTCTCACCCTTGGCGGCGCCGACAAGCCTGGCGACGGCATCGTGCAGGGGGTTGATGCGCTCGCGCAGCAGCATCGGGAACTCCTCCGACGGCTGATGGAATTCGCGCAGCATGAGCGCCATCTGCCAGCGCACCTGTTCGGCGCCGAGGATGCCGGTGAAGAGCCGGTCGATGAACCAGGCGGCAAGGGCGCCCAGCGCCCTTTTGTCGCCCCCCGCCTCCTTCACGCCGGCGTTCAGCCGCTCGATGATCGGCTCGACCAGGGGGCTGGTGTCGTCGACGAGTTGGCGCAATACATCATGATAGAGCCCCTGCTTACCACCGAAATGATAGGCGATCGCCGCCAGATTGACCTTCGCCGCATTGGCCAGCGCCCGGGTCGAGACGCCATGGAATCCGTCCCGCGCAAAGAGCTTCCCCGCCGCCTCCAGGAGCCTGGCGCGGCTTTCCTCGCCGCCCGGACGGCCGCGCCGCCCGGGCGCGGCGCGAAGGGCCCTGCCGCCGACGGCCTTCAGGGCCTCTTGCGTCTCCTCGGCGAGGGTGGTCTTGCCCCTCTCGGACATCTTATCGTCTCCACTAAATCGGTCACGATAATTTTCAATCAATCGTTTGATTACTTAATCATGGAAGCGGGAATTTCAAGGGCAGATTGGCGCCTGGCGGCAGATCCCGGTTGCGAGTTTGCCATCCGTCATGGGCCCCCTGTGTCACCCCTGGAGACCGTTTCAGGGCCGTCCACGAGGGGATGTGGCGACGGATGTCCCCCTCCCTCCCTGCCGGCCCGACCGTGCCCCCGCGCTCTACCGACGCCCCAAGGATAGGCCATAGCGCCCCCCTCCCCGGCCCTTACGGAAGGGGTACCAGATCCGTGGCAGATCGCCCCACTAACCGCCTTATGAGTGCGATCTGACCAAAGAGAAGGGGGCCCGAAGGCCCCCTAAATCATGCGATCGATAATAGTGATTACCTGATCGCGTGAATTCTCCGGCCTGAACCATTGAGCTTCCGGCCAGCCATGGCAGCCTTGGCCACCGTCGACTTCCTGGAATTGCTCTGCTTCTTGGCGGGCGACTTCTTCTTGGCGACCCGCTTCTTGGCGACGGCCTTCTTCGCCGTCTTCGGCTTGGCGGTCGTCTTGCGCTTCATCGTCCGCTTCTTGGCGGGCGACTTCTTCTTGGCGACCCGCTTCTTGGAAACGGCCTTCTTCGCCGTCTTCGGCTTGGCGGTCGTCTTGCGCTTCATCGTCCGCTTCTTGGCGGGCGACTTCTTCTTGACGATCCGCTTCTTGGAAACGGCCTTCTTCGCCGGCTTCCGCTTGGCGGTCGTCTTGCGCTTCATCGTCCGCTTCTTGGCGGGCGACTTCTTCTTGACGATCCGCTTCTTGGAAACGGCCTTCTTCGCCGGCTTCCGCTTGGCGGTCGTCTTCTTTTTCAGCGTACGCTTCTTGGCGACAACTTTCTTTGCCGCCTTCTTCACCGTTCTCGGCTTCTTCGTCTCAGCCTTCGAACCGCGCGATGTCGTTCTCTTGGTGGCCATAAGTCACCTCAACTATTTTCTGTTGCACATCAGAACCGGCGGCAAATACACCAAATGCACCACCAGCACAAGACGAAATAGATGAATGTTATTAACAATCCCTTTATGCGCTAATACCAGTTGCATTGGTTTTTTCCATCCAGAAGGAGATTTCAGCGGCATTTCGACTGGAAAATTTTTGCGAATTCTATCGTTTGATTGTGTTGACATTCCCTATAGGAACCGCCAGAAAAAACCCTTTAATCACAACAGGTTATCCTATGGAGAAAAGGTTTGCTTCGAGGATGCTTTCTCATCGCCCTTTTCGCCGGGTATCGTCAGGCGGTGACGGAGAAAATTTGGATCAAATTGTCGGTAGATCGGGAAAAAAGTTTCTGCGTCAGCATCGCCCGGAGCCGGCAAAAAGCGGAATTCGCGTTCTTACCGGAGCCCACCCCGCCGCCGAGAAAGAGAGCGCCGACGCGCCGGTCCGCAAGGATTTCGTCAGCGCTTCCCGCCAGCGCCAGCCGGCCCTGTTCGAGGACGATGCCGTCGTCCAATACCGCCAGGGCGCTCCGCGCGTTCTGCTCCAGATTGCGGCGGACCGTAAGCTCGGGAAACAGGTTGCGCCTGGGTCGGTGCGGCGGCCCGCGTCGGACCGGCGTCACCGCCACTGGGCGGTCCCGAAGGACGCCGTCAAGCCGCCAGGGCAAGCAACGGCAGGTAGGGGGCAATCCAAATGCCGGCGGCGCCGATGGCGATGGCGTAGGGGATCTTCTCGCCAACCTTTAGAATCCGCGGCAAGGAATGCTCAGGGGAGCGGGACCGGTACAACCGGCGGATCAGGTAGCGAAGGGCAAGCAAAAAGAGCGTCAATCCGCCGCCGAGGATGGCGACGACGAGGAGATAGATCCCCAGATCGTCCCACCCGACCCAGAAGGCCACCGCCGTTAGCAGCTTGATGTCGCCGCCGCCCAACACGCCCAAGCGGAAAATGACGGCGCCGACGCAGAAAACCAGAAGACCGGCGCCAATATGCTCGAAGATCGGCACACGATCATTCCAGATCAACGCGACGACGAAGAACAGAAGGGTGAGTCCCACCGGGATCGCGTTGGGAATGATGAACTTCCAGGCATCGAACAGCGCCGCCGCCGCCATGAAGGCGAAGAAAACACCAGAAATCAAAATACCTTCCACGGCCACCTGCTCAAACCGCCCTTCCGGCTCGCCGCCAAGCGTGATCAACGGCTGGGCCGGCGCCAGGCCGACCGCGTGGGATCGAACCGCGCTCGCGTCGCGCTATTTCTTGGTGCCCCTGATAGTCTTGACGTAGTCAAGGTTCTTCGAGGCGGTTTCATTGAAAGTCGGGCTCACTACCATGGCCCGGGAGAGGAGTGCCTCCGCCCGATCGTAATCGCCACGCAAGATAGCGATATAGCCGACATCATTGAGAACCGTTGGCAGCTCACCGCGCTTCACCCCGGCCATCGCCTCTTGGTATTTGCCCTCCCAGGCGAGGGAGTGGCGCAGATTGGCCCTGGCGGCCTTCAGGTTCGGGCGGATTCGCAGCGCCTTCCTGAACGCCGAAGTCGCCTCCACGAATTTTTGCTGCATCAGCAGGGAACGGCCGAGATTATTGTGGATCAACGCCAACTCGGGCTTCGCCGCCAAGGCCTGCTTATAGCTTTCGTCGGCGTCGTTCCATAGGGATTGGGTGTCGTAATAAACACCGAGAGCGTTCCAAGCCCGCCACAGTGACGCATCCTCATCGACCGCCTCCTTGAGGGCCTTGTGGGCGGTATCGAGTTCCCCTTGCTTCATCATGGCGATGCCAAGGCCCTGCAACGCCTTGGCCCGCACGTCGCTCGCCGTCGAGAGATACTTGAAGGAGGCCGCCGCCAACGCCAGTTTGTTGGAGATCAAATACATTTCGGCGACTCTCAATTTTGCCTGGGAGTTGTTCGGATCTTTTTTCAGGACGCGGCCCAGAAGGATGGCGGCGTCTTCGATCCGACGTTGGGCTATCGCCGCGTCCGCCGCCCCGAGGAGGCTCTCGGTTCCCGCCCCGTCCTTCAGGACGGCCAATGGGTCGGGCTTTTCTTTGCCGAAACCGAAAGACTCGCAGGCCGCAAGCGTCGCCAGCAGCCCGGCCGAGAGGGCGAGCGTCCTAAGTCCAGTCAATCGGCGCCGCCGCCGCGGCATATTCCGATGTCTCTCTGAGAATCCGATCTATCGCGCGGTCGAACTCAAGCAGGTCGGCGCCAAGCCTCAGCCTGACATCCGCGCGCTGGCCCTTTGTCGCCACGATGCCGATAGATATCGGCAGCAGGCTCGCAAGTGCCTCCGCCTCTTTACGGAAACCCTGGCGATGGAAAATGACCGATTTCTTCTTGTCGAAGCGCTCGGCAT
>JADFJG010000009.1:49330-53418 GCA_022566265.1 Pseudomonadota bacterium
GCGCGCTGGCCCTTTGTCGCCACGATGCCGATAGATATCGGCAGCAGGCTCGCAAGTGCCTCCGCCTCTTTACGGAAACCCTGGCGATGGAAAATGACCGATTTCTTCTTGTCGAAGCGCTCGGCATTGGTGAGCCACCTTACCCGCACGCCGCGGGTATCCATATAAGAGCGCATCCGGGCCGCCATATTGTTCCGTCCGGCGCCGTTCGTCACCTCGATTCGGAGGCCTTTCAAGCCGGCGCCATCGACCCTGCCGCCGCCCAGGCTGGTACGATACAAGCCGGCATTCACCCTGACGACATGGACGAAGTCCCTCTTTTCGGGGCGCGAGAGCGCCTTCTCGGGGCGCGAGAGCGCCTTCACGATAGTGCGCGAGAGCGCCTTCGCCAGTCCGGGTACGGGTTTGCCGTCCGGGGTCCAACTGGCCACCATGACCCGGCTCCGGCCCAGAAACTTCTTCATTCCCTTCAAGGGAATCGCTTTTTCCTCAACCTCGGGAACGGAGGCGACCGACAGGATCAAAGACTGGACTTTCTCGGAGACCCGCTCGATCCGCGCCAGAGGCAGAAAACTGGACGGAGCCTTTACCTCGGCCACGACCCTTTCCTGGTCCGCCTCCGTCAGCTTCCCGAGGCTGGCAAGGTTGGCCGTAACCACCTCGTCGCCCGGGTTATGGGCGTATGCGCGCTTGAGGTATTCGGCCGCGTCGTCGAGCTTCCCCTGCAACATGTAGGAAAACCCGATATTGTTGAGTGTCTGCGCCGACTTCGGCTCGATAGACAGGGCGCGCTGGAAATAATTCCCCGCCAGATCGTAGCGGCCCAGACGATCGTAGGTCGCGCCAACCGCATTGAGCGTCGCCACCGAGTCCGGAGAATTGGCGAGGTCCTTGCGGAACGACTGCAAGGCGAGCCCAAGCAGTCCCGCCTGGAAATGCTCCTTGCCGCGTTCGTACGGGGTCAGTTTCGCGAGTTTCGCCGCCGAGGGCGGTGTCTTGACCAAGGAGTCGGCTTCCAGCCACGAACCACTGCATCCCGGAAGCGCCAACAACAGCGCCACCAACGCACCCACACCCATCCGACGGCTATGAAACATGGCTTACCTCCTTGCTTTTTATAACTTATTCTTACCCGGAAAGCACCTTCAAACTGGCCACCCCGATTAGCCCCCCAGTGTCGGCAACAGAACCCGGACAATCCTAATAATCGCTGGCGTCAGGATCGTCAAGATCAGGCACGGCAAAATAAATCCCACCAGGGGAAAAGATAATTTCACCGGCAGCTTATGAGCTTTTTCTTCCGCCCGCAACATCCGTCTCTTGCGCATATCCTCGGCATGGACGCGCAGGGCCTGGGCGATACTGGTTCCAAGGGTATCCGACTGGATGAGGATGGCCACCAGCGACTTGACCTCGTCGATGCCGAGGCGCTCCGCCAGGTTCCTCAGGGCGAGTTCGCGGCTCATACCCGCGCGCAGTTCCAACCCGATGACATCGAACTGCTCGCCCAGCACCGGATGGGCCTTGCCGATTTCCTGTCCCACGCGGTGAAGGGCGGCATTCAGCCCCAATCCGGCCTCGACACACACCAAAAGCAGATCGAGCGCGTCGGGAAACCCGTCCCGAGCCTCCTGCTGGCGGGCGCTGATGCGGTGCGACACCCACATATGGGGAAAATAGAGGCCGAAGAGACCCGCCAGCACGCCAATCAGCAGGACCGTCTGCACCGGCGCGGTTCGCGTCAACGCCGGCGCCGCGAGGACGACGATCAAAGGAAGGCCGATGCTCAGCAGCACACGGATGGTGTAATATCTGCTGACCGCGCTGGCACCCGAATATCCGGCCTGGGTCAGTTTCAACCGTATCGAAGAGGTTTCGGCCTCGTTCTTGGGTCCGACACGTTCCTGGACCCGCTTGAAAATGCGGTCGAGCCCGGTCGGCGCCACATCCTTGACCACCGAGGGCTTGCCCTGATCGGCGGCGGCGCCCCGTGCACGGTGATCCACGCCAGGTTCGAGCCGGCGCCGGACAGCGCCCCTGTTCGCGATGACGGCGGCACCGGCCATGGTGGCGAAAAACACCGCCGAAAAGATGACGATGAGGAACACCGCTTCGGAGTTCGACGAAATCATGGACTGTAAGGATTCCATTATAGCAAAGCCTCCAGCCTAAACCTTGAACCGGACCATCTTCCACATGATCAGAATGCCGGAGAGCAACAGGCCGATGCCGACGGACATCATGATCAGAAACAGTGGGTCGTCGATCACGTCCATGAAGTAACGCGGATTGATGCCCCAAACGGCGCCGGTCACGCCGATCGGCAGGATGCTCAATATCCAGGCGGACATCCTGCCTTCGGCGGAAAGCGCCCTCACCTTGCTGAACATATGGAAACGCTCGCGGATGACCTTGGAAAGTCCGTCAAGAACCTCGGCCAGGTTGCCGCCGGTTCCATGCTGGATATTGATGGCGACCACGAGATATTGCAGGTCCTGCAGCGGCAGGCGCTTGGACATGTTCAGGAAGGCGTCACGCATGTCCAGACCATAGGTCATCTCGTCCACGGCAAGACCGAACTCGGTGCCGATGGGATCGGGCATCTCCTTGGACACCAGCGACATCGAGGTGCTGAGAGGATGACCGGCGCGCAGACTCCTAACGATGAAGTCAAGCGTGTCGGGGAACTGCTCCAGGAACCGCTTGAGACGCGTCCGCTTCCGGTTCATCAAGTGCAGGATGGGCAGACCGACGCCCGGTATCAGGGCGATGAACAGGGCGCGTAACGTCGGCATGGTCATCACGCCGGCCAACAAGAGGAAGGTCCCGCCCCAAATCGCCGCCATGATGCCAAGCATCTTCGAGGTCGAGAGGGTGAGGCCCGACTTGTTGATCATGTCATCCAGCCAGTTACGGGGACCGATCAACTGGATCGCGTCGGCGAAGGACTTAGCGCCCTTTTTCTTCGGAATGCGCCGAAGCTTGTAGAGAACTTCCCGGGAATCGGCCCCGGACGCGAGCATCTGCAAGCGGCGGTTTATGTTATGGCCGCCGCCGCGCCGTGAGTCGGCGAGCAGGTAATAGAGCCCCTCGACCAAAAGAAGGACAAACAAGAAAATGGCGCCGTAGGCCAGATAGATCGGATCGAAAGGCATGGCGTACCCCTATCCTCCCCAGTGTTCTATCCGAGAGCCCTGTCGGGGGAGAAAATCTCGTTCGAGAGCTCGACCCCCTTGCTCTCGAACTCGGTCATGAACTTGGGACGCAGCCCCGTGGCCCGGAACTCGCCGATAACATTGCCCTTCTCGTCCACGCCGATGCGCTTGAAGCAGAAGATTTCCTGCATCGTGATGATGTCGCCCTCCATACCGGTGATTTCGTGCAGGCTGGTCAAATAACGCCGGCCGTCGCTCATGCGCTCGAGCTGAATGACGACATCGAGCGCCGAGGCGATCTGCGCGCGCAGGGAGCGGAGCGGGATATCGAACCCGGCCATGGCGACCATCTGCTCGAGCCGAGACAGCGCATCGCGGCAGGAGTTGGCGTGGATCGTCGTCAGCGACCCATCATGGCCGGTGTTCATGGCCTGTAGCATGTCGAAGGCCTCGGAGCCGCGGCACTCGCCGAGGATAATCCGGTCCGGGCGCATGCGCAAGGAGTTCCGCAACAGGTCGCGCTGGGCGATCTCGCCCTTGCCCTCGAGGTTCGGCGGCCGCGTCTCCAGGCGCACCACATGTGGCTGCTGAAGCTGCAACTCGGCGGCGTCCTCGATGGTGATGATCCGGTCGGTATCGGCAATGAACTTGGATATGGCGTTGAGCATCGTCGTCTTGCCGCTGCCGGTACCGCCGGAGATGAGTATGTTCAACTTAGCCTGGATGATGGCCTGGAGCAGATCCGCGACCTCGGTGGTAATCGACCCGAGCTCGATAAGCGCCTCGATGCTCGGCCGGATGGTGGAGAATTTGCGGATCGACAGGATCGGGCCGTCCACCGCCAGCGGCGGCACGATCACGTTCACCCGCGAGCCGTCCTTGAGCCGCGCGTCCATCATCGGCGTCGACTCGTCCACCCGCCTGCCGACGCTC
>JADFJG010000076.1 GCA_022566265.1 Pseudomonadota bacterium
CTGATTGACGATCAGGGTGGTATACCAAAGGAGCGTGCCTTCGGCCTTGGCGCCCTGGATCAGGATGTTCTGACGATCCGGACCGGTGAGGTTGGCGATCTCGTCGACGCTGCGCCCATAGGCCGCGCCGGCGTCCGCCACCGCGGCCATCGCCACCAGCGAGACCAGCGCCAAGACCCGCTTGGCTGCATTTGAACCGTTCATGACTTTTCCTCCCAATGACTGTTTTCGATCAACACACTTTTAAATTCGCCTATGGTTTTGCCTTGTTCCCGGCCGGCATGACAGCCGGCGCTCAGGGAAGGACCGGCTTGGTGTCCGATTTCGGCCAGCGGACGCGGCTGTGTCTCAAACCCAGCCCCGCCAGCATCCCCGCCACGCGGATCGGCGCGCCGATCCCCTCGACCACGGGCACGCCGAGCTCTTTCGTCAACCAGTCCGGCTTGATGTGCACCGGGCACTGGCTGATGCCGTGGGGGATGATGACATCGGCGCCGTCGTCGTCGATCAGGGACCGCGCTTGGGCGACGAAAGTCTCCACCATCTTGTCGCGGTTCTCCGCCATTTCCTTGAGTTGCATGCCGACGCTACGGTATCCGGCGATCCAATTTTCCATGCCGAAGCCACGGATCTGGATGCGGTGGCGGGGGATCGCGCCGGCGTGATAGCAAACCAGGCCGAAGCGTTCGCCGAGCAGGGCGGCGACATGGAGCGACGCCTGGGACGGCCCGATGACCGGAATATCCACCAAGGACCGGCCGCCATCGACCCCGAGGTCGAGCATGCCGAGCGGCACCACCGCGTCATAGCCTTCCTTCTCGGCGCGGAGGTAGGCATCGTGGAAATAAGGCGCGACGAGTTGAATTTCCGCCGGCCCGAGGCCGTAATAGGGGCTGGCGTCGACCGATATAATGCCGACCTCGACCTCGTCCGTCGAATAGGAAAGCGCCACGTCCTCGCGGCGTTTGCGCTCCTTGGGCGGGTACTCGCCGATAACGAAAGCTACGCGAACCATCCTCGATCCTCCCTGAATTGAACTTTCCAATGACGCGTCCGGGCTACGCCAACAGACGCCCGTGTCCCGGGATCGGCTGCCAGCAATCGAGACGATGAAAGCACTCCCAGATCATCGCGCCCTGATTGCAGTAAGCCGGCTTGTCGAACTCTTGCTCCAGGCGTTCGGCCACGGGCTGGGAAATCCAGTTGCCGCCGCCGATGTAAAGCCCGTCGGCCTCGGGGTAATCCTCGAACGCCTGGCGGCCGAGCCCATAGGCGAGATCGACGCTGCCGGCCGAGCTGATCCTGGTGAACTCGGCGGGCGTCATGGAGCGGTTGGCGACCCCGGCGACGGCGATGCCTTCGCGGGCGAAGAACTCCCCCAGCGTATTGTTCATCTCGTCGGTCCATTTATTGACGACGGCGATGTTCTCGATGCCGAGATGCTTGGCCGCGGCGACGACGTTGAGCACCGATGAGGTCGCCGGCAGCCCCGTCTTCTCCTCCATATGGGCGATCAGGCGGTCATGGGCCTCGATGCCGATGAGGATCGGCAACGGCACCCCCGCCTGCATGACCAGGTCGATGCCCCGCTCCATCAGCATCTCGAGCCGTTCATCGACGGAGGCGAAAACCCGTTCGACGTCCTCGCGGCTGAACTCCCTGAGGCCCGACGGGACCATGACCAGCATGATGCCCGGCGGCGCCAGCCGGTAGAACTCATAGGGCTGGTTGTCGATGACCGAGCGCGGCGACAGAACGCCGATCTTTCGTTTCGGTATGATGTCCTCGAACATCGCCAGGGCCTCCTCCCCGGTCTCGCCCGGCCTGATTACTTCTCCCGCTTCCTGGCGCGGCCGAACACCTTGCCGGGCCAGGGCTCGCCACGGTCGGTCAGCGGCCATTCGCAGTTGCAAAAGGCGATGGCGGATTGGCGAAAGTAAGGGGCGATCTTCCCCAGCATCGCCTCGGGGTCGTCGAACTCCACGGCGACGTCGCCGACCAGCACCAGCCGGGGATTGGTTTCGGAAGCTTCCTGGTTCGGCATCGGCCGCGATCCAACGCCGGCCGGCCCCTAGAGCACTATCCCCCCTCAGCCTGCCTGGCGCTTGTAGGGCTCGAAGCCCGGACGGAAACTCTTGTCGTCGAGGAACTGCTTCATGCCTTCGTCGCGGCCGCCTTCCTTGTCCGCGGCCTTGAGCGCGTCGCTCTTGGCCCTGAGGTAATCGGTGGCCTGTTCCAGGCTCATGTGGCGCGCGGCGCGGATCGCCTCCTTGGTGAAGCGCACGGCGACCGGGTTCTTCTCCATCAGCTTGCGGGCCAATTTGATGGTCTCTTCGCGCAGCTTCTCCTTCGGCACCGCGTAGTTGATGAAGCGAATCTCCTCCGCCCTCTTGCCGTCGAAGATATCGCCGGTGACCGCGTAATAGATCGCGTCCCGGTAACTCATGACGTCGGCGACGTTCCAACTCACGATGCCGCCGGGAAGGATGCCCCAGTTGATCTCGGAGAGACCGAACTGCGCGTCCTCCGCGGCGATGGCGAAATCGCAGGCGCAGACCGGCGTGAACGCGCCGCCGAAGCAATACCCGTTGACCATGGCGATGGTCGGCCTGGGGAAAGTGGAAAGCCGCCGCCACCGCCAGCTATTGGAAGCGTGGGCCGCCTTCGCCCGCTCCACCGGGTCATCGGCGGTGCCGCGGAAATAGAGCTTGAGGTCCTGACCGGCGCAGAACGCCTCGTCTCCCGCCCCGGTAAGCACCAGAACCTTGGTGTCGGGATCGGTCTGAAGCTTCTCCAACGCATCGTCCGCCTCGTAATGGAGCTGGGGGCTCATGGCGTTGCGCTTCTCGGGCCGATTCAGGATGAACCAAGTGATGCCGTCTTCTTTTTCGATCTTGATATTTTCGTAATCGTAATCGGCCATTCAGCCTGTCCTCCCAATCATCGGGGCTGTTGTTTCTCGGCGATCGGCCGCGGGCCCCAATTCCGCGCTCTCGACCGCTGGATTTCCACGATTCGGCCATCAAGGTATCAGCCGCACCCGGCCATTACAAGTTACCGCCTGAACCACCCCTCTGGTTTCCTGGGCGGACGACGACGAGCCCATCGAGGGCATAGCCGCCGTTGCCGTCCTCGAGCGCGACGAAGGGGTTGATGTCGATCGATTCGATGACATCGCCGAGATCATCGGCGATGCGCCCGAGCGAGACCAGCGCGTCGATCACCGCCCGGCGGTCCGCCGCCGGCGCCCCGCGGTAACCGTCGATCAGGCGGTCGGCGTGGGTTTTCGCGATCATCGCCTCGGCCCGGTCGGCGTCGAGCGGCGGGCCCGAGAAGGCGACGTCCTGGTAGAGCTCGAGCCACACCCCGCCGGTGCCGAACATCACCACCGGCCCCATCTCGGGATCGCGGCTGACGCCCAGCACCAACTCCAGGCCGCCGGCGATCTGCCTGGCGACGAGCATGCCTGCGAGCGCCGTGCCCGGCTGGTGGGCCTCGACATTGGCCGAGATCGCCTCATAACCTTTTCGCACCTCCGCCGCCGAGGCGAGGCCGAGCAACACCGCGCCGGCTTCCGTTTTGTGGGCGATCTTCGATGACACCGCCTTGAGCACCACGGGCCAGCCCAGGCGTTCGGCCGCCTCCACCGCCTCATCGGCCGAGGCGACGAGGGTCTCGTCGGGCAGGGGGATGCCGTAGGCGGAGAGCAACGCCTTCGATTCCACTTCGTTAAGGGAGCTCGGCGCCGAGGCTTCCCCGGCCGCCCTTCGCACCGCCTCCACGGCGGGGGCATCGGGCAACCCCACGGTCCCGGATCCGGCGCCGGCCTCGGAGGCGGCCTCGGCGCGGCGGCCCGCCTCCGCATAAGCCGTGACGGCGCCGATGGCGCGCAGCGACTTCTCCACTTCATGAAGGAAGGGAAGGTGGGGGAGCTCGGCCCTGAGCTCACGGGCGTGGTCCGTCAGGCCGTGGGAAATCATCGAGATGAACACCATCGGCTTGGCCAAACCCTTCGCCGCCAGGGCCTCGACCCGTTTCAGGGTGTTTTCCTTCCGGGTGCCGCCGACACGCGGGATTTCCTCTTGCAACAACAGCATGTCGATCCCCGGATCGGCGATCATGGCCTCGATGCAGGCGATGAAGATATCCTCGTTGGTCACCGCGGCGAAGCCGCCGTCGAGCGGGTTGCCGACCAGGGCGCCGGCGCCGAGCATGGCTTCGAGTTTTTCCTTCGTCGCCTCGGCGAGTTCGGGGAAATGGAGCCCGGTCTTGGGCACGCGGTCGAGCAAGAGCCCCCGCAACGCCCCGGAATAGGTGATGGCGCCGAGATTGGCGCCCTTGGGCAGCGGCGCGTGGAGGAAATATTCCACCGCTTCGATGGCGTCATCGAGGGTGTCGACGCGCACCGCCCCGGCCTCTCCGGCGATGGCGTCGAAGGCCTCGACGCTGCCGGCGAGCGCGCCGGTATGGGTCATCGCCGCCGCCCGGCCCGCCTCCGAGAGGCCGAGCTTGACCACCACCACCGGCTTGCCGGCGGCGCGGGCGGCGCGGCAGGCGGCGAGATAGGCCGGCGGGTCCTGGACCGCCTCGAGGTAGGAAACGATCACCCGGGTGTCCCCGTCGGCGGCGAAATAGTGGATGTAATCGGCGGAGGTGAGGCCGGTCTCGTTGCCGCTGGTGACGACATAGCCGGACTGCACGCCACGCTCCTCCAGCGTCCGCTTGATCGCCATGAGAAGCCCGCCGCTTTGCCCGACGATGGCGACGGGACCGGGTCCGATCGTCTGCGGCCGGTCGTCGGTCATGGTCATCAAGGGCGTCGGCGCGGCGATGTTGCCGAGGCAGTTGGGGCCGGACACCGCCAGCCCGGTCTCCTCTATGACCGCCTTGAGCTTCCTGCCCAAGGCCCGGCCGTCGGCGTCTTCGGCCTCGTCGAAACCCGAGGTGAAGATGGTGGCGCTGCGCGCCCCCGCCTCGGCGCCGCTCGCCAGCACGCCGGGGACGGCCTTGGCGGGAACCAGGACGACGAGATGATCGGCGGGCTCGGGCAGCGACGCCACGTCGGCATGGCATTTCACGTCCCAGATGGTGTCCCGCTTGGGGTTGACCGGATAGACGGCGCCGGGGAAGCCATAGCGCTGAAGGTTGCGCCAGATCCGGGCGGTCCAGCTTCCCGGCCGGTCGGAAGCGCCGATGATGGCGATGCTCTTGGGGCGCAGGAGGGCCGCGACCTTTCGCCGCGATTCCTCCGCCCGAGCGCCGTCGTCCATGGGATGAGGTTTCACGTCATTCGCCCTGTCTTTTCAAGCCCTCCCACCCCTGGAGCACTACTTTTCGATCAGGGCGACGGTGTTTTTCGGCGGAAAGTGCATCAGCACCTTGTCGTCCTTGCCAATATCCTTGCCCGGCGGAGTGCGGACGACGATCTCGGTGCCGTTGTCCGTGGCGACCATATATTCGATGATTTCGCCGAGATAGATTTCGTTGCGCACCACGCCGGCGATCCGGTTGACCGCCGAAAGTTCTCCCGCCTCGGCGCCGCCCTGCTTGGCGATGACGACGCTCTCGGGACGGACGACGACGGCGATGTTGCCGGTCGCCGGGACCGCCGCCGGGAAGGTGCACTGCAACGGCCCGAGTTCCGTCGTCACCTTGGCCAAGGCGCCGGCGGTGGCATCGGCGGCGAGGTCGCCGTGAATGAGGTTGGTCTTGCCGATGAAGTGGGCGACGAACTCGGATGTCGGACGGTTGTAGATTTCCTTCGGCGTACCGATCTGCGCGATCAACCCCTCGTTCATGACGGCGATGCGGTCCGATATGGCCAAGGCTTCGGACTGGTCGTGGGTGACGTAGATCGTGGTCACGCCCCACTCCTGCTGCAGGCGCTTCAATTCGACCCGCATCTGTTCACGAAGCTGGGCGTCGAGGTTGCTCAAGGGCTCGTCCAGCAGAAGCAGGCGCGGCTCGCGGGTCAGCGCCCGGGCAAGGGCCAGGCGCTGCTGCTGGCCGCCGCTGAGCTGGGTCGAGGGCCGGCGGATGAACTCGCCCAACCCCACCATCTCGAGGATTTCCACCACCTTTTCGTGGATTTCCTTTCTCGAGAAATTCCTGGTCCTGGAGACCTTCAGGGGATAGGCGGCGTTCTCGAAGACGTTCATGTGGGGCCAGATGGCGTAGGACTGGAACACCATGCCGATGTCGCGCTCATACATCGGCACCGAGACCCTGGTGGCGGAATTGTAGATGTCCTTGCCGGCGAGGCTGATCCGCCCCCTTTCGGGGAGCTCGAGGCCGGCGATGGACCTCAGCGTCGTCGTCTTGCCGCAGCCCGACGGGCCGAGCAGGGTGAACAACTCGCCTTCGGCGACGTCGAAACTGATCCCGAAGATACCGCCGCCGGGCGTGCCATCGTCGCTGACATACTGCTTCTTGAGGTCTTCGATTTCTATCATGGGGCCTCCCACGGGCGACGATAGGACGCCGCTTCCAAAATGGCTAATGCAGACTCAATCGATAACGCCGGACGATAATGTAGAACAGGCAACTGACGACCGTCATGAGCGCCATCCACGCCATGCCCATGGCGGCGAGTTCCGTGACCTGGCCGTTTTCCCAAAGATCGAAAAGGGTCACCGCCACGATCTGCGAGTTCGGCCCGACCAGCAGGATCGGCATGGAGACCGCGCGGACGGCGATGAGGAACAGGAACAGCCAACAGGTGATCATCGCCGGCGCCACCAGGGGTATGACGATGCGAAGGAAAGTGCCGACCTCGCCGGCGCCGGACACCGCCGACGCCTCCTCGAGCTCGGTATGGATCTGCAACAAGCCGGCATAGGAATAGCGCATGCCGTAGGGCATTTCGCGCACCACCGAGGCGATGACGACCGAGAGCAACGTGCCATAGAGGGCAAAGGGCATGTTCAGGAAGACCTGCAGGAACGCCACCCCCATGACGATGGCCGGGAAGATCAGCGGCATGGTCGCCATCTGATCGAGGAACCACCCCCCCTTGTAGCGCCTGACCGCGAGCCAGGCGCAAAGCGCCGTGAAGGGGACGACGGCGGTGGCGGTCGCCGTGCCCAGGATCAATGTGTTGAGGATGGAATCGCGGAACGACCCCGCCTTGAAGACCTCGACGTAATTGTCCAGGGTGAACCGCCCCAGCGACCCGGCCGTCACCCCCTCGTAATAGGGCTGTAAAGACGCCCACAAGACGATGCTGACCGGCAATCCGATGATCAGCAGGAATAGCAGGACCAGCAACCCGGCGGTCAAATACCGCCACTTGCCGAGGTCCATCTGGCGCGGGCGGTAGCCCTTGCCGGTGATGGTCTGGAACCTCTCGGCATGGCGCGAAAGCCGGTTGTACCAATAGAGCAGGACCACCACCCACAACAGCAGGACCACCGAAAAGGCGCCCGACTGGCCGTAGTTGGGCGGCATTTCCATATGGATGCTTTCGTAGATATCGGTGGTCAGGACGTTGATGCCGCCGGCGAGGCCGACCAGCGCCGGCACCTCGAAGGATTCGAAGGCGCGGATGAAGATCAGCAGCATCAGGGCCATGATCCCCGGCATCGCCAGCCTGGCGGTAATGTGGCGAAAGGTCTGGGAGATGCCGGCGCCGCTCATCATCGACGCCTCCTCGAAGGAGGCGTCGGTGGAGCGGAACACCGACGACAGCAGCAGGAACGCCAGGGGCGCGAAGCCGACGCCCTCGATCAGGATCATGCCCCACATGGAATAAACGTTGAGCACCGCTTCCTCGGCGCCGGTAATGGCCCGGAGAATGTCGTTCACCGGGCCGGCCTTGCCCATGATCAGAAGCCAGGCGATGGTGTAAAGCACATGGGGAATGCCCAGCGAGATGATCGCCACCAGGAACATGTATTGGCGAAACGGCGTGTTGGTGCGCTCGACGATCCAGGCCTGGGCGGTGCCAAGGGCGATGGCGAATGCCGCCGATCCCACGGCATAGACCGTGGTATTGACGAAATTGTTGAAGAACCGCGGGTTGGTGACGAGTTCGGTGTAGAACCCGAAGGTGAACTTGTCGAACTCGCCGGCGAAGGTCGTGGTGTAGAAGCTGGTCTGGAACAGAAAGATGATCGGCGGCACGATCAATATCAGCAGCACGCCGGCGAGGATGATGACCGCCGGCGAATAGCCGAACCCCGAGCGCGCCCGGCGCCAAAAGCCGGCGGTCTCCTTGGGCATCCAAAGGGAATCGATGGCCTCGGGTTTCGTCGTCACGCCAATTTTCTCACGCCATACCGTTGCATCTGTCCGCCTGGAAATCCCGCGCCCGGATGAGGGTGCCGTTTTCCACTTCCATCCGGGCGCCTTTCACACCTATTTGAAATACTTGTTGAACATCGCCCGCGTCTGCTTGCGGTTCTCGAACAGGATGGCGGGAGTGATGAAATTTTCCTCCATTCCCACCAAACGCGGCACGATGATCTTCATTTCCGGCCGGGGAGCGACCTTCGGGTGGGCGGGAAGATAATTCGCCTGTCTCAGCACGTTCTGCCCCTCCTCGGACAGCACGAAATCGACCAGCAGCATGGCCGCGTAGGGGTGCTTGATGCCGTTCAGCACCATGATCGTGCCGTTGAGGCCCGGCACCGGCGGCATGATCTGGGAATAGACCGGCGCCCCTTTTTTAGCGCTGATGATCGGGTGGTGGGCGGAGGCGCCGATGGCGATCCAGTACTCACCCTCGATAACGCGGTTGACGACCGTGCGGTTGGAAGCCTGGACCGGCGTCACGTCCTGCTTGGCGAGTTTCTTCAGGAACGCCTCGGTCTTCTTATCGCCCCAGGCGGTGCGCCAATTGGTGATCATGAGAAGCGCGCCGCTGCTACTGGCCCCGGTGCGCCAGGCCATCCTTCCCTTCCACTTGGGGTTCAGCAAATCCTCATAGCTCTTCGGCGCTTCCGACTTGGAAACCAGCTTGGTGTTGTAGGCGACGCTGAGATAGCGGAACCGGGAGGTGACCCAAAGCCGCTTGGGGTGAATGTATTCCTTGGGGTAGGCCGCGAGCTCAGGCGAAGAAAAGGGCTGCACCGCATTCGCCTTCAACATCCCCTTGGCCAGGCCCGAGCCCTCGACAATGTCGGCAACCAAGGCATTGGCCCGCTTTTCGGCCAGCACCTTCTGGAGGATCTTGCGGCTGTTGCCGCGCCAGTAAGTGACCTTGATGAACGGGTACTTCTTCTGGAAGGCGTTGGACACCGGTCTCAGCGCCTGGTCGATGATCATCGCCGAATACCAGACGACCGTGCCCTCCTTCCTGGCGCCGGCGACGAGGATCTTCTGGCGTTCCGGCCCCTTGAGGTTGACGATCTCCGCCTCGGTAAGGGCCAACGCGGGACCGCCGCCGAAGGCGATCGCCGTGGCCACCAATACGCCGGTCAGTACCGTCGGCCGGTTCTTATTTATGGTTCTCCCTAATCTACTCATTTCACGTCTCCTCCTTGGATTTACCGTATTGTTCATTCATAAATTCATCAACCGGCCGCGGCCTTCTCGCCGCCCTCGGGTGGGTTAAGGGAAACACCGGAACCGATCTCCTCGGGCAGTGTAAGCATGCCGTTTTCGTTCTCGATCCCGGTGAAGGGATCGTCCAGAAGCCGCGTGAACTCGCCCAGTTCGCAGGCGAATTGAACATCGGGCAGGGCGGCCGCGAGGTGCATGGCCTGGGCGCTCAACAGCCGGGTGCCGACGTGGGCGCCAAGCCTGTAGCGGATGCCGCCCGCCTCGCAGATCCGCGCCGCCGCGATGACATTGCGCAAACCGCCGAGCTTCGGGATCTTGAGGCTGACGGCATCGACCAGGCGGTTCGACACGAGATGCATGACGTCGCGCACCGAGCCCGCGCTTTCATCCGCCTCGACGGCGACGGACACCGAATCGGTGACCAGCTTGAGACCGGCCCAATCGTCGTATTTGACCGGTTGCTCGAACAGCTCGACGTTCAAATCCGCCATGCGGTCGATCGCCGTGATCGCGTCCTTCGGGCTATAGGCCTGGTTGGCGTCGATGATCAGATGCACGTCCGGGCCGAGGCGGGCGCGGATGGCGCGGACGCGGGCGACATCGAGATCGACGTCGCCATCGACCTTGATCTTTATGTAGCGATAGCCCGCATCCAGGAGTCTCTGTCCCCTTTCGGCCATCTCGTCCGGTTCCTTGATCGAAAGCACGCGCATGACCGGCACGGAGTCGCGGACCTTGCCGCCGAGCAACTGGTAAAGGGGCAGCTTGAGCGCCCGCGCCATGAGGTCATGCAGCGCGCAGTCGATGCCGGCCTTGGCCTGGTTGACGCCGCGGACCTGGCGTTCGAGGCCGGCGAGGATCGCCTCGATGGCGAAGGGGTCCTTGCCGATGAGCGTCGGCGCGAAACCATCGAGCACCCCCTTCAGCCCCTCGTAGCTCGCCCCCATGTGAGGGGTCGCGGAGGCATAGCCGTAACCCACCGTCCCATCGTCGGCGTGGATGCAAACGATCCAGCCCTGGGAGACTTTGCTGGCGCGCAAGGAAAAGCGCCATTCAGGGTCCTCCTGGGGCATGTTGCAGGGCAGGAACTCGACTTTCGCGATCTCCATGGCCTTCTCCTGGTTCATCCGGCGACCCGGGGAACGGCGAAGGCGCCGCTCTCCGGACAAATTTTGACCGCCTATCTGAAATACTTGTCGAACAACGCCTTCGACTTCTTGCGGTATTCGAACAAGATCTCCGGCGTGACGAAATTCTCCTTCAGCCCCGCCAGCCTCGGCACGATCGGCTTGAGCGACGATTTCGGATCGACCTTCGGGTGCGCCGGCAGGTAATTTGCCTTCTTCAGCACCGTCTGGCCCTCCTCCGACAACACGAAATCGATCAGCAGCATCGCCGCATGGGGGTTCTTCACGCCCCTGGGCAGCATGATGGTGCCGTTCAGGCTGGGCACCGGTTCCAACGGCATGGCGGCGGACGGCGCCCCCTTGGCGGCGCTGATGATCGGGTGATGGAGAAAAATATTCAGGGCGATGGGATACTCCCCCTCGACCACCCGGTTGACCAGCGTCCGCGCGCTGCCCGAGAAATTGATGACCTTCTGGCCCTTGAGTTTTTGCAAATAGGCCTCGGCCTTGGCTTCGCCCATGGTCAGGCGAAGGTTGGTGATGAACAGCAGCGCCCCGCTCTCCGAACCGGCGCGCCAGGCCATCTTTCCCTTCCATTTCGGGTCCAACAGGTCCTGGTAGCTCTTCGGCGCCTGGGACGGGCTTATGAGCTTGGTGTTGTAGGCCAGGCCCATGTAGCTGAAACGGCTGGCGGCCCAAAATCCCTTGGGGTCCCGGTACTTCTTGGGGTAGGCCGCGAGAGAAGGCGAATAGAAGGGCTGCACCGCGCCCGCCTTGACCATCGGCTGGGCCAGGCCCGAGCCCTCGATGACATCGGCGACGAGCGACTTGGCCCTGATTTCGGCCAGCACCTTCTGGACGATCTTGCGGCTGGAGCCGCGCCAGTAATCGAGCTTGACGAACGGGTATTTCTTCTGGAAGGCGGCGGCCAGCGGTCTCAGCGCCTGGTTGATGATCATCGCCGAATACCAGGTCACCTTGCCTTCCTTCCTGGCGCCGGCGACGAGGATGTTCTGGCGCTCGGGCCCCTTGAGGTTGGCGATCTCGGCTTCCGTCAGCCCATAGGCCGCGCCACTGCCCCAAAGGACGCCCGTCACCGCCAGGGCGGCGGCAAACATCGTCGATAAGCGTGTGGTTCTCTTCATCACGTTGGTCATCGTAACTCCTCCTCTATTTACGCCAATTGGGACCGGGCTTGGCGCGCGTCAGGCGAAATGTCCCGTGCCGGCACGATCAAGGCGTCGGCGGCGCGGACTCCCCGGCCCTCGGGAAGAACGAACAGCGGGTTGATATCTATGGCCTCGAACAGCCCGTCGGTCTGCTGGACGAAGCGGGAGAAGGCCACCATCGTCGCCGCCAGGGCGTCGATGTCGCCGGGAACTCGCCCCCGATAACCCTGAAGGAGTCGGGCGCCCTTGAGCTCCGAGATCATCTCGCGCGCCTCATCGGGGATGAGCGGCGGATAGCGCAGCGCCACGTCCTCGAACAGTTCGACGAAAACCCCGCCGAGACCGCACATCAGGAGCGGCCCGAACTGCTCGTCGCGGTTCATCCCGAGGATGAACTCGACGCCGCCCTCGATCATCTCCTGGACCAGCACGCCATCGATGGCGGCGCTGGCATGGGCGGCGGCGGCGCTGGCCATGATCTTGGCGTAGGCGGCGCGGACCTCGTCCGGCCCCTTGGCGCCGAGATGCACGCCGCCGGCGTCCGATTTATGGACGATATCGGGCGATTGCACCTTGAGGGCCACCGGATAACCGATATCGGCGGCGGCCTCGACCGCTTCATCGGCGCTCATCGCCAGGCTTTCCCGGGTCACCGGGATGCCGGCGTCGGCCAGGATCCGCTTGCTTTCGTATTCGGTCAAGGTCGCGCGCCCGACCGGCAGATCGAGGGTAAGGGGGGCGACCTCGTCCGCCGCTTCGGCCGGTGCCCGGCCCTCGATGCGCTTCCTGAAAAGGGCGTAATCGACCAGCTTGCGCACCGCCCTCAAGCCCCCTCCGACGTCCTCGGCGATGGGCAGGCCCTGGTCTTCCGGGAACGTCCGCCAGTGACCGGTCAGGCTGTTCGAGGCGAAGGTGAGCGCGATGATCGGCTTATTCGCGGTCTTGGCAAGCGCCACCAGCTGGGCCAGAAGCGACTCGTGATTGGGATTGCCGGCGTCGCGCATGGCCAGCACCAGACCGATGAGGTCGATGTTGTCGTCATCCAGCATCACCTTGACGCACCGGGTCAGATTGTCGCCCCTAGCCAGGCGCGGCATGCCGACGGTGTCCATGGGATTGCCGAAGGGATGGGAGACGCCGAGGATGTCCTGCAGGGCCTGGTTGGTGGCGGGCGAGAACTCCGGGAAGTCGATGCCGGCGGCGTCGCCGAGATCGCAGGTCAGCGCCGTGGCGCCGCCCGAGACCATGAGCATGGCGACGCCATCGCCCTTGGGCAACGGCGCGCGGGCGAACAGCATCGCGGTCTCGATCAGCGCGTCGATCGAATCGACGCCGGCGATGCCGTTCTGGTCGAAAAGCGCGCGGTAAGCCTCGCTTCGCCCCGCCAGGGTGCCGGTGTGGGCGAGCGCCGCCTTCTGCCCCCGCTCGCTGCGGCCGAGCTTGAGCACGACGACGGGTTTCAGCCGCGCCGCCCGCTCGATCGCGGCGCGGAAACGGCCGCCGTCCCTGATGCCTTCGAGGATGCAGGCGATGACGCGGGTGCCGTCGTCATCGGCGAGGTAGTCGATGTAATCGGCGGTATCGACCACCGCTTCGTTGCCGCCCGAGATCAGGTAGTTGAAGCCGGCGTTGCGGTTGTTGCCGAGCTCGGCCGTGGCGTTGAGCAATCCGCCGCTCTGGGAGACGACGGAGATGCCGCCCGGCGCGGTCCCCTTCGGCACGTCGGAGAAGGTGTTGGCGAAACCGTGAACCAGGCTGGTGATGCCCATGCAGTTGGGGCCGGCGACGGCGATGCCATGCGCCCTGGCCACCTGTTCGAGCCTGCTTTGCAGCGCCCTGCCTTCTTCCGATCCGGCGTCGGCGAAGCCTTCGGAGACGACCAGGGCGGCGCCAACGCCCAAGGCCCCGGCCTCCTCGAGAACGCCGGTCACGGCCTTGGCGGGAACGGCGATGACGACGCAATCGGGCGGCTCGGGCAGGGCATCGAGCGCCGGGAAGCACTCGCGCCCCTCGAGCTCCGGGTAATTGGGGTTGACGGCATGGAGCGGCCCGGCGAACCCCATGGCGGCGGTGTTGCGCAGGATCCTCAACCCCGGCCCGCCCTTGCCCGACGCCCCGACGACGGCGATCGAGGCGGGGTTGAGCAAGGCCGAAAGCGAAACCTTGGCGGTCACGTCCAACACCTGGCCCCTACCGACGCCCCCGGCCGCCTAATTTCCGGTCATGCGGAAGCGGGGAAGGGTGAACCCCTGGTCGGGATGGTCCTCGTAGACGATCTCGACCTCCTGGCCGATATCGTGGACGTCGTCCGGGGTCTCGCCCACCAGCGTGGTGCTGATGAGGGGTCCCTCGTCGAGCTCGATGAGGGCGTAGACATAGGGCACGTCATCCTTGAAGCCGGGGTGAAAGGCCCAGTGGTGGCGGTTGAAGGCGAAGACCTTGCCTTTGCCGCTGGCCTCGGTCCATTCCATGTTGGCGGCGAAGGGCTCGTTCTCGTGGTTTTGACAATAGGACTTGGGCCAGTACCAGGCGCCGCATTGATTGCAATGCCATAGCAGGAGCTTGTGGGCCTTGAGCCCGTCGTAGAAGGGCCGGTTGTCGATATCGACGTTGATCGGTGGTTTTCGCCATTCGCCGGTGACGGTGATGACGTTGTCGTTGTCGCTCATAGGCCCCTCCCGAGAAGCGTACAGGTATGGATGGAACACATGCCGGGCGAGAGCAGCTCGCCGCCATGACCCGTGGTCATGACGACCTCGCAGTCCTCGATCTGGTGATCGCCGGCCTCGCCGCGCAACTGGCGGATGGACTCGGCCATGCCGGTGAGATCGCCGAGGTGATAGCAGGACAACAGCCCGCCGCCGGTATTGACCGGGATCGATCCGCCGGGGCCGATCGGGCCCTCGGCGACGAAGGCGCCGCCCTCGCCCTTCTCGCACCAGCCGTAGTCCTCGAGCTGGAACATGACCTCGGAGGTGAAGCAGTCGTAAAGCTGGGCGCAGTCGATATCCGATATCCCCAGCCCCGCCTGGCCGAAGGCCTGCTCCTTGGCCGGCGCCACCGCCATGTGGGTGAAGTGCTTGTTCTCCCACCACAGCTCCGCCGAGACCTCGCCGAAACCCTGCCCCAGCACCGCCACCGGCGTTTTCGGCGCGTCCTTGGCGCGCTCCGCCGTGGTCAGGATGAAGGCGATGCCGCCGTCGGAGACCTGGCAGATGTCGAACAGGTGGTAGGGCTCGACCACCAGGGGCGAGTTCTGGTGGTCCTCGATGGTCATCGGCCGGCCGTACATCTTGGCCTCGGGGTTCTTGCAGGCCCACTCCCGCTGCTGCACCGAGATGGCGCCGAGCTGCTCGCTGGTGGTGCCGTAGACCGCCATGTGGCGCGCCGCCATCCAGCTATGGTGACTGACGGCGCGCAGATCGCCCAGCGCCTTGCCCCAATAGCCTTCCTTGTCGGCATGGGACATGCCGCGGTGGCCCTGCTTCTTCGATTCCTGGCTGTGGGTCCAATCCGCCACCGCCCCCATCAGGCAGACGTAATCGGCGATGCCGCGATCGAGGAAGGAGATCGCCGTGGCGATGCCGAGCCCGGCCAGCGCGCCGCCGCGCCCGACGACGAAATAGAAGTTGTTCTTGAGGCCCAGCACCCGCGAATAGGCGTCGGTGTAGTTGGCCCGGTCGCCGCCGCCGCCGGTGCGGCGCAGATCGATGGCGCCGCCGATATCGGCCGGCGTCAGGCCGGCGTCGACGATGGCGAGACGCGCCGCTTCCGCCGCCACCATGCGTTGATGCCTGTCCGGCTGGGGTCCGGCGATGACGCCGAGGCCGATGATCGCGTATTTGCCCGATGATGGATGTTTCGCCACTTCTCTCGTCCTCCCTTTTAAAACACTTTCTTGTTTCCGTTACCGTCCGGTCCGATTTCACATCCCGCCAATCCCCCTTTCCCCGATCAGGCTCAGGCGCCGGCGGCGGCCGCGCTGTCATCGAGGGTGCGCAACTCGACGCCGGCGCCGGGCAACTCGGGCACCGTCAGCCTGCCGTCCTCGACCGCCAGGCCGGTGAAGGGGTCATCGAGCAGCCGGTCGAACTCGCTCAGCTCACAGGCGTAATCGATGCCCGGCAGCGCCGCCGCCAGGTGCATGGCATGGGCGGCCAACAGCTGGCTGCCGACGGCGGCGCCAAGCCGGTAGCGCACCCCGCCGGCGGCGCAGATTTGCGCCGCCGCCATGACCTCGCGCAAACCTCCGATCTTGGGAATCTTGAGGCTGACGGCATCGACGATGCGCCTGGCGACGAGATTGAAGATTTGCGCCACCGATCCGGCGCTCTCATCGGCCTCGACCGTCACCGGCACCGAGCGCGTCACCAGGGCGAGCCCTTCGAGATCGTCGATGGCGACCGGCTGCTCGACCAGATCGATAACGTATTCGGCCATGCGGTTGATCGCCGTGATCGCGGCCTTCGGCGCATAGGACTGGTTGGCGTCGATGGTGAGGCGCACCTCCGGACCGACGGCATCCCGCACCGCCGCCACCCGGGCGACGTCCTCGTCGACGTCGCCATCGACCTTGATCTTGAGGTAGCCGTAGCCCTCATCGACCAGGACCCGCGCCTGTTCCGCCGTCTCCTCGGGGGTCTTGAGCGGCAGGATGCGCAGTATCGGCACCGAATCCCGGACCTTGCCGCCCAACAGCTGATAGAGCGGCACGCCGAGCGCGCGGGCGCACAAATCGTGAAGCGCGCAGTCGATGGCGGCCTTGGCCTGATGGGCGCCGCGGATACGGCGGTCGAGATCGGCGCGGATCGCGGTGGCGGCGAAGGGATCGGCGCCGGTGAGCGCCGGCGCGAAGTGATCGAGTTCCGCCTTCAGCCCATCGAAGGTCGCGCCCATATGGGGCGTCGCCGAGGCATAGCCGTAGCCGCGAACGCCGTCATCGGCCTCGAGGCAGAGAATCCAGCCCTCCGAGACCGGGTTGGCGGACAGCGCAAAACGCCACTTCGGGTCCTTCTTGGGCATTTTGCAGGGCAGCAATTCGACATTCGCGATGATCACGAACGGCCCTCCCCCCATTTTTCGGCGCGGGTTGATCCCGCCCCTTAAGGTCCATTACCGCATGTTTGCGGCCAAAACGCCATGAAAACCAAAGCCTTCAGGCGAAA
>JADFJG010000077.1 GCA_022566265.1 Pseudomonadota bacterium
TCGGTGATTTGCTGGCCGCCGAGGTCGCCGACAAGACGGCGCGGTCCATCAGATACCGTCTCTCCACGGCCAAGCTGCCCATGGCCAGGGATCTCTCCGATTTTGACTTCAAGGCCTCGCCGGTCAACCAAGCCCTGGTCCGCGAACTCCACGACGGCGGCTTCGTGCACAGCCTGCGCAACGCCGTCCTGGTCGGCGGCACCGGCACCGGCAAAACCCACCTCGCCGTCGCCATCACCGCCAACTGCATCAGGAACGGCGCCAAGGCCCGTTTCTTCAACGTCGTCGATCTGGTCAACCGCCTCGAAGCCGACGCCCGAGACGGCAAGGCGGGGCGGCTCGCCGACCAGCTCTCGCGGACCGATCTGCTGGTCCTCGACGAACTCGGCTATCTGCCCTTCGCTAAAAGCGGCGGACAACTATTGTTCCATCTCATCAGCCGGCTCTACGAGCGAACCTCGGTGATCGTCACCACGAACCTGTCCTTCAAGGAATGGCCACAGATCTTCATTGACCCGAAAATGACAACCGCACTGCTCGACCGCCTGACCCACCACTGCGACATCCTGGAGACCGGAAACCAAAGCTGGCGCTTCAAGAACCGCTCGTAAATCAGCCCGCGCCGCACCGGCGGCCCGGTTGCCCAGGTGGGTCAACAGGTACCCCCCACGCGTCTTCGCTCCGCGTAACGCTAAAGCGCTACACGAAGCCGCGCGGGGCCCCCCTATTGACTACCGGGACAACCTCCTCCCTGCCACAAGAGGGGTCAATATTGGACGCCGATAGGGGGTCAAAATTCAACGCCGATTGACAGCTCGACCGCTCGACACCTTCGACAATCTCGAAGGGATCGACCACAAACACATCCTGCCCCAAACACTTTGTTACCCGACTCCCCTCTCTGTGCCTGCCCCGGCGTGGAGCCGTAACAGCCGCGTTGGTGCCTTTCGGGTCAATCACCAGAGCCGAATGCGGCCAGAGGATCAAATTCGGGATTATGGCGCTCCGGCCCTTACCGCTTCGCGTGCTCGCGATCGTCAGCACATGCCGGTCATCGTGGACCCCGACCTTGAACATTTTCTGCCGCCCCGAAGAGAAGTAGAGCGACGAGCCGAGCAACACGCCCCCCCGCCTGAAACGGGCGGCAAAATCTTCAAACACCCCGCCGAAAGCGGCAGAACCACCGGCACCGAACTTCCGACTACGCAACCACTTGCGAACAGGCGCCGTGATTTCAGCGAACCAGCCATAGACCAGCCAGCGGCACCACATGAACAACCCAAGCGATAATCCCCAGATTGGAATAACGATACTGGGCACGTCCCAGTCCCGCGCATAAAGCGCCGCTACGGGCAAGCCCCACACAACCCCTACGACCATCAAATCCAGCAAGAATCCTTTGAGGCGACGCCACCGGTGTCCTCCGCCTCCCGAAGATTTCGAAAAAAAGACGTTCTGCAAAGGAGCGTACAGCCCAAACATCAGCAAAGCGAACAACAGCACCCGGCTAACCCACATCGCCTCGGTGCTGTTCCTGGTCAGAACCCGCTCTCCGATGATCTCGTCTACCAGCCAGGCGAAACTCCCGCTGAACCAGTAGGTCACGTAGCCGATCAGCACGACCACCGCTAGGCCCCACCACCAGTAGAGGGCGCGGCGCCACGTCGGATCGTCGGGGCCAACAGGAGGACCAGCCATAGGTCGATCCTAGACCACAGGTGGCACCCGTCACCACTAAACTTTGGTACGCTGAGCCTTGGTCCCCGGTTCCTGCCCTAAGGCCCGGCTTATGAAATGGAGTGGCCTTGCTTGAGGCCACGCAATGCAATAATCTAAGGGCAGAAGGGTAGCAAGATATGTTTTTGTTACACAAAAACTCTTGCCCTGCGGGGCCTCAGCCTCACGGCTGTACGCGCCCTGCCGGCCGCTAAAGGGGGCGCACCGTGGCCCGCCCAAGAAAGCCCCCGCCCGAGCGTCTCACCGAATCCGTCCATTTCCGGGTTCTGCCCTCCGATTTTCTGCGCGTTACCAAGGCCGCAGAAAACGCCGGCATGAGCCTCACCGACTATGCCCGCCGGCAACTTCTCGCCGGTCGCGTGATCGTCCACCAGACCCGGAAGCTCGACCACGCCGCCTACGATCAGATCCGCCGCATCGGTGTGAACCTCAACCAGCTCACCCGGCTTGCTCACACCAAGGACATCATGCCGCCGCCCGGCCTCTCCGAAGTCTGCGCCCTGATCGAGCAATTCCTGCGCGAGCACTGTCGATGGTCCCGAAAGTCACCAAAAAGGGCCGTAGCTTCAAGGGCGCGGCCCTCTACTACCTCCACGACAAGGGCGCACTCACCGACGAGCGGGTGGCTTTCACCCACACCCTCAATCTCGCCACCGAAGACCCCCACATGGCGGCACGGATGATGGCCTACACGGCCATGCACCAGAGCCAAATCAAACAAGCGGCGGGGGAAGTCGCTACAGGCCGAAAACTCACCCTGCCCGTTTATGTCTACTCGCTGGCGTGGCACCCCACCGAAGCACCCACACGCGAAGAAATGATCGAGGCCGCGCACCAAAGCCTCAAAACCCTCGACCTCGACGGCCATGAGATAGTCATGGCCGCTCACAACGACGAGGAGCACCCGCACATACATGTGATTGTCAACCGCGTTCACCCCAAAACAGGCATCGCCGCCCCACTCTCCAACGACCGCCTGCGCCTCTCGGTATGGGCCGAGGCGTACGAACGCGAACGCGGGCAGATTTTCTGTGATCGCCGCGTTGAGAACAACGAACGCCGCCGCAATGGAGAATGGGTTAAGGATCGCCTGAGCCGGCACGCCGCCGAATATCACCGTTGGCAACGCGAGCACACCCGGCAGGTCGTAGAGCGGCGCGAGCAACAGCTAAAGGGCCTCTCCGATTTCCACAAGAAGCAGCACCAGACCCTTACCGCCGCCAGCAACAAACGCATAGCAGAGCGCCGCGCCACCTTGCGGGAGCAGAACCGCCCCGCATGGGCCACCCTCTACCAACGGCAGAAGCGCGAACAACAGGCTTTTGTCCAGAGCCAGCGCACCGCCTGGGGCCGTTTGCGCTACCACCTGAAAACCCGTGATCCCTGGGCAGGAACCACAACACGGACCCCCTTGCCCCGTGTCATTGCCGGGGCTTTTCAGGCCATAGGCTCTGACAGGAAATCTTCCCAAGCCCTCGACCGGAAACAAAAGCGGCAACGCAAAGCCCTTGGCGAGCGTGTAAACGCTCAAACCCGCAAGGCCCTGCAGGAGATCAACACCGATTACAAAACCGACCGGCAAGCGCTCATAACACAACAGCACCGGGAGCGCCGGGCCACCAAGGAAGCCCACCGCCTGCAAAGCCAACAAGCAGCGCGGGATATCGCATCCGGCAGGGCGAGAGAAGAATTTGACCGCAAGAACCGTTACCGTGTTTTTCAGGACATCCAAAAACACAAAAGGGAGCAAGACGCAAAGGCCAGACGCGAAGCAGCCAAAGAGGCCAAGCCCAAACGCGAGTTCCGCGTCTTCCGCGACATGAAGGAGGAAACCGCCCGCGACCGGACAGGGCGCGGAAAAGAAAAAGACGCGAAAGCCAAACGCAAGTTTAGCGCCTTTCGCGACATGAAGGAGCAAGACCGGGACAGAGGCCGAGACAAAGGCCGCGACCGCAACCAGGGCCGGACGCGAGGCCCGCGCCGGCCCCCTGACGATCGGGACCGCGACTAATCAAGAGCTTGACGCTCGAAATATCATAATGGTATATGAGCAGTACAGTTATAGACGTTACGGTATTTATAGCCGTTAATCTTATCCTAATACTGTTATCCCATAATAAAATAAAGGGCGAATAACGAGGAATACAAGATGTGCGCGGTAATACCACCGCGCCATCCTGGGAAGGGGGATCATTGTCATCCCCCGTTCCATCCCCGACACCAACCTTTCGCCGTTGGATTGCGACCACTGAGAGACTTCACCTCTCTCTTTGGAAACTCATGGATCAAAGGGAGCCTTCCGCTCTCCCCTTGAAACCCCATCGACCCGGCCTTGGAGACTTGACCTCTCCACCGGGACCGAACCATGCCCCAACGCTTCGCCTTTGGATCACGACCTGGCTTTGCTAAAGCTTCGCCGGGCAGGCCAGGGAGCGACATGGGAAAACAGGAGAAACGAGAGCGCCCGATAACACTGCAATCGCGGGTTTCTGAAACAGAAGCCGCCGCGATCCGTGCCATGGCAGCTCAGGCCGGAACCTCAGTTTCCGCCCTTATCCGCCACGCGCTCTTAAACCAGAAGCCGCCCCGTGCATCCCGCCGACCTCCCGCCAGCCGTCAGGCACTTTGCCAGCTTATCGGCAAAATCGGTCAACTGGCGCACGCCTTCAGAGACGCCACCGCCGCCGCCGATCGGGACCGAATCACTGCCCTGATCGAGGCCAGCCACCGCGATATTGCCGATATACGCTATGTCTGTTTCAAGGCTCTCGGACGAAGCCCATGATCCTGAAAGGCAGCCAAAGGGCAAACGGCGCCGACCTGGCCACCCACCTTATGCAGGCCCTCGACAATGAGAGCGTAGACATTGCCGAAGTGTCCGGCACCGTTGCCACCGACCTGCACGCGGCCTTTGCCGAAATGGAAGCCGTTGCGGCAGGAACCAGGGCCGTGAATTACCTCTACAGCCTCTCGATCAATCCATCGATCCCGCTCACCCGCGAACAGTATTATGAAGCCATTGCCCTGATCGAGGACCGCCAGGGCTTGACCGGCCAGCCCCGCGCCATCGTCTTTCACATCAAAGACGGCCGCGAGCACGCCCATGTTGTCTGGTCCCGCATCGACACCGACAGCATGACCGCGATCCACATGGCCTACGACCATTCCAAACTCTGCGATCTATCCTGCGAACTGGCCCACAAATTTGATCAAAATTTGCCGCCCGGCCTGAAAGCCTGGGAGGCCAAACGCCGCACCGGCAAGGACGATCTTGAAGCGACCATGGCAGAGAACGCCATCGCCAGGGAAACCGGCATCGCCCCCGCGCAGCGCCAGCAAGAGATCACCACCGCCTACCGGCAGTCCGACACGGTAAAAGCGTTTCACGCCGCTCTCGTGGAAGCAGGATATATCCTCGCACAGGGCGACCGCAGGCGGTACGTCATCGTCGATCGTTTCGGCAAGGTCCACAGCCTCACGCGCCACATCAAAGGCTACAAGACCAAAGATATAAAATTGAAACTTGCCGCGATCGCTTTTGCCGATCTCCCGACCGTTGACCGGGCAAAAGACTACATACGGCAGCATCAGCAGGCCACGGAGGACCGCCGACGCGAACAGGTGGACAGAACCAAGGACAGGTCCATAAACGCCCTCAAAGCTCGTCAGAAAGCCCGCAGACGACCCTTAACATCCAAAGAGCAGCAATTGCTCGTCACCCATGCAGCCGAGCGCATGAGCCTGCACGCCGCACAGAAACAGGAAACCCACTCCTTCTATTACCGGATCAAGACCGCCGTTCTCCGCCTGATCGCCCGCACCCCTGCCCTGCGTTCCATCCTGGCGCACATCACCAAAAACCCGCGTCTGAATCCGAATGAACGACACGCCCTTGAAAACACCGCCCTGCAGGAACGCCACGACCGGGAACGGATCACGATCGAGCGCGAAAAGCGTTCCATGGCAACGGTTGAGACACGCGAGATCAAAGCCCTCGAACAAGCCCTGCGGCGCAAGATCACCGAAACCGAAACACATTCCCGCAGCCTTATGCCCCGGTACGATCACGAACACGAGGATATACACCGGCTCCATTCACATCTGCTTGACCTGCGCCGCCGATACGAACGGATTTACGGACTGAGCTGGACTTTCAACCAGAAAGCCGACCCACGAAACCGCACGCGCCCGAAAGGCGGCGGCAAGACTCCCCGTAAAAAGCCTCAACCCCGGCCAAAAACCACCTAACCCCCTATCGAATTTGTTAATACTTTTGGTTGTATGATATACTAAGGAATACAAGCTAAAGGTTATTATGAAAGCTCATTTCGACGGCCCCATGCCCAACGATGATTTTTTCCAGGCACTCTGGCAATTCCGCCACGACTGCATCGATCGCTACGCCGCCAACCTGCAAATCAAGCAAGCAACGATTGAGCTTCATTTCTGCGACAACCGAGGCAACCCCGTGAGTTTGCACAACGAACGTGGAATCCGAATAGACCACTACACCAGCCAAGGGGCCTATCACGCCGCCGCAGATTTTTACGAAGCCAAGGCCGCATTCGACAGCGCCCAAACCCTGGAACCGAAAATTACGACAATCGACCCGCCTCCTCCCCGTGACGTGCCTTTCTCCCCTCTTTGAAAACATGCGGCGACAAGATCAGCCCCGCCATTGTCACCGCCGCCGTCGCCACAACATGCCCCGCGTTCAAACTCACGCCGCCCAAAACCCAAATCCACAGCACGCCCACCACCGGCATAAACAACACGCTGACTTTCTCCGTACGCCGCCCCCCATGCCGCGCCCCGTATCTCCACAGCACGTATCCAACATTTTCCGTCAAGACCAGCCAGAAAATCCACTGCACGTCACCCGCGCCCATACGCCACGGCGGTTCTATCAGCCACGACAGGTAAATTAATACGCCCCCCGTAACTAAACTCCCTATCGCATCGGCCTGACGCCCGGCCCCTGATCTCACCGAACTTCTGCCAACGTGCCAACCCCAAATCAGACCACCACAAAGCGCCAGCACATGACCCACCGCCAGCCCGTCGAGCACCACTACAAGCGCTCCCGCGCCAAAGCATAAAATACCCGCCACATGCCGCGCTGACAGCTTCCCGCCCATAGCCACCAGGCCGACGACAATGGCGCTCCCAAGCCATACACTGCTTAAATTCGCCACATCTATCGCATCGACCATCAGGAGCGCCGGAAAAACCATGAGTCTAAAGCCGGTCGCGCCAAACGCCTCGAATAAGCAGGCTCCACCTGATACCTTGAAAGACCTGATCCCCTCCCCTTTTATCAGTTCTTCCGCCGCCGCCAGGCCCCCCCAAACCACGGCGATAATCCCTACCAACAGCAGCAGCGGCACATTCCCGCATTGTAGGGCGAGCGCCCAAACCGCAGACCACAAAACAACAGACACATAAGTTGCTATGTTCCCAATAATTCTGATAACCGCCCTCCTCAAAAAAACCTACCTTAAGTAGTTTTACATGAAATTCATACACGTATAAAGAGTAAAAACCCCCTCATTATAAGGAGCTGTAACCCACCTGCCTCACCAAACTGATAAATAATCCGGGCCGGAAAAGCTGACTACTCCCTGCCAGTGCGACAACCCGTAGCCATGACAGGCTCAATCCTCTATAAAAACACCCGGCAGACCGCCCTAGCAGCAGCACATTGCAGAGCATCGCACTGATTCGCCTAAAATGGCTACACAGCCGATACACAGCGCTTTTATATCAATATTTCTGTAAAGATATCAAGCTCTTGACCACCTATAAATACGTCCATGTGATGAGGAACCTGACCAAGATCTTTGCCGGCGGCCGGCCGGTCTTGAGCGACATCACCCTCGCCTTCCTGCCCGGCGCCAAGATCGGTGTCCTCGGCTACAACGGCTCCGGCAAGTCGACGCTGCTTCGCATCATGGCCGGAGAGGAGACCGATTTCGGCGGCGAGTCCTGGACCGCCGAGGGCGCCCGCGCCGGCATGTTGCCCCAGGAGCCGGAACTCGACCCGGAAAAAGACGTGCTCGGCAATATCATGGACGGCGTCGCCGACACCAAGGCGCTGCTCGATCGTTTCGACGCCGTCAGCGCGCGCTTCGCCGAGGATCTCGAGGCGGCGGAGATGGAGGCGCTGATCGCCGAGCAGGGGGAGCTGCAGGAGAAGATCGAGGCGGCGAACGCCTGGGACCTGCAGCGCGCCATCGACATCGCCATGGATGCCCTTCGCTGTCCGGCGCCCGAGGCGGATGTCGCGACCCTTTCGGGCGGCGAGCGGCGCCGGGTGGCGTTATGCCGATTGTTGCTGAGCCGCCCCGAGTTGCTGCTGCTGGACGAGCCCACCAACCATCTGGACGCCGAATCGGTCGCTTGGCTCGAGCGCTTCCTCAAGGACTATGAGGGCACGGTCGTCGCCGTCACCCACGACCGCTATTTCCTCGACAACGTGGCGGGCTGGATACTCGAACTCGACCGCGGCCGCGGCATACCCTTCGAGGGCAACTACTCGGCCTGGCTCGAGCAAAAGCAACGCCGCCTGGCCCACGAGGAGAGCCGCGAGACCGCCCGCCAACGGACGCTCAAGCGCGAACTCGAATGGATCCACACCACCCCTTCCGCCCGCCGCGCCAAGGGCAAGGCGCGGATCGCCGCCTATGAGGAACTCCTCGGCGAGAGCGCGAGGGCGGCGCCGGAGACCGCGCAGATCATCATTCCGCCCGGCCCCAGGCTCGGCGATCTCGTCGTCGAGGCCAAGGAACTAAGCAAGGGCTATGGCGCCGGCCTGCTGATCGAGAATCTTTCCTTCCGTTTGCCGAAGGGCGGCATCGTCGGCGTTATCGGCGCCAACGGCGCCGGCAAGACGACGCTGTTTCGCATGATCATCGGCGAGGAAAGCCCCGATAGCGGCGCCATCCGCATCGGCGATACCGTGAGGCTCGGCTATGTCGGCCAGTCCCGCGATATCCTCAGCCCCGCCAAGACGGTGTGGGAGCAAATCTCCGGCGGCGAGGACGAAGTCGTGCTCGGCCAGAGGAAAATGGCGAGCCGCGCCTACTGCGCCGCCTTCAACTTCAAGGGAGCGGATCAGCAGAAAAAGGTCGGCCAGCTTTCCGGCGGCGAACGCAACCGCGTGCATCTCGCCGTGGTGCTCAAGTCGGGGGCGAATTTGCTGCTTTTGGACGAACCGACCAACGATCTCGATGTCGACACCCTGAGGGCGCTCGAGGAGGCGCTGGTCCGGTTCGCCGGCTCGGCCATGGTGATCAGCCATGACCGCTGGTTCCTCGACCGCATCGCCACCCACATCCTCGCCTTCGAGGGCGACAGCCGGGTGATATGGTGCGAAGGCAATTACGCCGATTACGAGGCCGAGAAGAAGCGCCGGTTCGGCGGCGAAGCGGACCAACCCCACCGCATCCGCTACAAACCCCTGGTCCGGCGGTGAACGCCGGCGGCGAACCATAGCGCCGCCGGGCCGGCCTATTCTATCACTCGGAAATCGAGTCCTCGAGGATCGAGGCCTTCTTGCGCAGGACATCCAAAAGGCCCGCTACGCTTCCCCGGTTGCGGCGAATGACGGAGGAATACTCCTTGCGATGCGTCAGCGGCATGGAGATGCCTTCGATCTTGATGTCCACCGCCTTGTAAGTGTCGGAGTCCTTGACGACCTGTAGCTCGATGGCTACCGGCGGGCCGTTCATGCGTTTGATGCGGCCATAGACGATGCTGCCGCCGCCGGCCACCGGCACTTGCCTGATGACCTCGAAGGTCTCTCCGGAATATTTCTTGAACAGCCCGGCGTAGCTGTGGGAGACCACCGTCTCGTACAGCTTGAGGAACTCGGTCCGCTGATCTTCGGTCGTCCGGCGCCAGTAAATGCCGAGGACGAACTTGCCGATCGCCTTGACATCGAAGGCCTCGGCCAGCAGCGCCCGCATGCGCTTGACGCGCTCGGCCTCGCTGATGTCCTTCGGCGTCAGTTCCCGAAGCGCTCTTTCGCCGATATTGGCAACGAAGGATTTAGCGTCGGCGGGCGCGGCCTGGACCTCGGGCGCGGCCCAGGGACCGACGAGGACCAGTGCCAGTCCGACCGCGAGCAAGGACCGTGGGGCAAACATGACGGGGTCAGTCGAGAAGGGCCGCCGACTCAGCCCGTTGCGCGGGATTGGGGATGGTCGAAATCCCCGGCGCCGGCTCGATAGCGGACGGTCTGCTGTTTCTGATCTCGTCGGCGCGGCGCTGGCGATAGAGGCTGCGGATCGCGGCGTAGAAATCAAGCGAGGTCCGCTCGATCTCGTCCAGGGTATCGAGATTGCGCGACCGGATGTCGACGCCGGTCGCCAGCATACGCGAGATCGGCAACTCGTCGATATTCTCACTGCGGGCCCAATAGTTGACCGGATCGAGGATGGTCTCGGCGAGAAGCCCCAGGCCATCGCGCGGATTGGACGGCCCGAATATCGGCAAAACGAGGTAGAAACCCTCGGGCGCGCCCCAGACGGCGAAAGTCTGGCCGAAATCCTCGCTGTGCGGCTCCAGGCCCCACTCCCCGGCGACGTCGAAGATGCCGAGCACGCCGACCGTCGTATTGATCACGAAACGCCCGGCCGTCACCCCGGCGCGTTTCCCCTCGCCCTGCAAGGCGTCGTTTATGAAAACGAGGGGCGCGCGCATGTTCGCCAGCACGTTATGCACTCTCTCCTGGCCATATTCGGGCATGGCGCCGTCGTACATGGTGGCGATGGGTTTGAAGATCAACTTGTCGATGAACATGTTGAAGTCGAACACCACCCGGTTGAAGGGCTCGATCGGGTCGTTGGCCTTTTCGAATTCGGCCAGCGCTTCGGGATCGTCCTTGGGTGGCGTGGCGCACCCCGCGAACAGGAAGGCGGCGGCGAAAATCACGACAACGCGTGAAGGCATGGAAGCAAAGAGTCGTCTCAACATGGATCTACCAATTTGCGTAACGAAAACGTTTACTTTATCGACCATCGTGCCGACGAAAACGCGATGTGCCGCCTCCCTCGGCGTCACACAAACGCACTTGCCGCTTACGCGGCCCCGGTGCCTGGGCAGCCCTCCACGATATCGTTTCGATGTGAAGGGCTACTTAAAATCTATGCTTAATTTTAAGCTTCTCTCCCGTGGCGTCCGGTATGACCCAATTAAGAAACTTCCCTTGCAGATTCACTAACACAGGCGGGAGGAAAAAACCAGTAACGAAAAGTTGTCGGGAGAGGCCGAAGGGAAGCACTGTTGTAAATTTGTCCCACATTGGCCAAACGGCGTGAAGCCCCGCGAATCCGGGTGATTCCACCTTCGCCGGAGGGAGATGGCGCGGCAGATTTGCCACCACAACGCCGATGACGGCCGAAAGGCTGTTTTGGAGGTTGACCATTAAACATATGTATATATTTATATTGTAATCTATTCCGATTGCAACGGCATGGAAGCGGTCTTCCGCGATGACGGGATTGGACGAATATCTGGCGGGACTGCGGGCGGCGGCGGAGCCGACCCGCCTCAGATTGCTGGCCCTTTGCGCCGAGGGCGAGTTGACGGTCAGCGAACTGACCGGAATCCTGGGCCAAAGTCAGCCCAGGGTCTCGCGCCATTTGAAGCTGTTGGTCGAGGCCGGGCTGCTCGATCGCATCCGCGAGGGCACATGGGCTTTTTACCGGCTCACCGGCGGCGGCGGCGGCACCCGGCTTGGCCGCGGACTCCTCGACATGATCCCCGCCGATGACGCAACGCTGGCGCTTGACCGCGAGCGGCTCGGCGCCGTCAAGCAGGCGCGCGCCGGGCGCGCCCAGGCGTACTTTCGCAAGAACGCGGCGCGGTGGAACGAGATTCGCAAGCTCTATGTCGCCGAAGCAGAGGTCGAGAAGGCGCTGATCGAGGCCATGGGGATGGAGGGCGTCGCTGATTTCCTCGATATCGGCACCGGTACCGGGCGGATTCTGGAATTATTCGGTGACAAGGTGGAGCGCGGGCTCGGCATCGACCTCTCGCGCGAGATGCTGGCGCTTGCCCGCGCCAATCTGGAACGGGCGGGGCTCGGCAACTGCCGGGTCCGCCATGGCGACATGTATAAATTGCCGGCGCCGAGCGCCTCCTTCGATGCCGCCGTCATCCATCAGGTGCTTCATTACGCCGACGACCCCGCCGCCGCCATCGCCGAGGCGGCCCGCGTGCTGCGCCCGGGCGGGCGGCTTGTAATCGTCGATTTCGCACCCCATGATCTTGAATTCTTGCGCCGCGACCACGCCCACAGGCGTCTCGGGTTCAGTGACGACGAGGTCAAGGGCTGGTGCCGCGCCGCCGGTCTGGTGCCCGCAAGCACGGTGCACCTTCCGGGCGATCCCCTGACCGTCACGATTTGGACCGTCCGGCGAAGCCATCCCGGCCCCAAGGAGGTCGAGTAAATGACCGATAAATCGTCCTCTCCGCGCCATGCCGCCCCGGACCGGGAGCCCTCCGGGGGACGGGGGAACCTGGCGATGCCCGAGGTCTCCTTCGAGTTCTTTCCCCCCAAGACCGAGAAGATGGAGGAGATCCTGTGGGCGTCCGTCAAGCGGCTCGAACCGCTCGGCCCGCGTTTCGTATCGGTCACTTACGGCGCCGGCGGCTCGACGCGCGAGCGCACCCACGCCACCGTCGCCCGCATCCTGCGCGAAACCTCGCTGGTGCCGGCGGCGCACCTGACCTGCGTCGGCTCGAGCCGCGCCGAGGTCGACGAGGTCGCGCGCGGCTACTGGCGAGCGGGCGTGCGCCACATCGTCGCCCTCAGGGGCGATCCGCCCGCCGGCGCCGATGGTTATGAGCCCCATCCCGAGGGCTATGCCTACGCCGCCGATCTGGTCGCCGGGCTCAGGCGGGTGGGTGATTTCGAGATCAGTGTCGCCGCCTTCCCCGAAACCCATCCCGAAGCCGCCAGTCCAGAGGCCGATCTCGATAACCTCAAGCGCAAGATCGACGCCGGGGCGAGCCGGGCGATCACCCAGTATTTCTTCGACGCCGAGGTTTATCTCGAGTTCGTCGCCCGCGCCCGGAAGGCCGGCATCACGGTCCCCATCGTGCCCGGAATCCTGCCGGTCACCAACTTTGCCCAGGTGGTCAAATTCAGCGCCATGTGCGGCGCCACCGTTCCCGACTGGCTGGCCCGGCTGTTCGAGGGCCTCGATGAGGACACCGAAACCCGCAAGCTGGTGGCCGCCACCGTGGCGGCGGAGCAATGCCGGGCGCTACAGGCGGCGGGAGTCGACGAATTCCATTTCTACACCCTCAACCGCGCCGATCTCTCCTACGCCATCAGCCACATCCTGGGCATCAGGCCCCAGGAGGCCGGCAAGGACGCCAGCAAGGACGCAAGCGGGGAGACCGGCGGATGAGCGCCCTTCTCGACTTCCTCGCCGCCAATTTGTTGCTGTGCGACGGCGCCATGGGCACCCGCGTGCAGGCCACCGATCTCGACATCGAGGAGGATTACCTCGGCAAGGAGAACTGCACCGAGATCCTGAACCGGAGCCGCCCCGATCTGGTGCGCGACATCCATATGGGCTATCTCGGCGCCGGTTCGGACGCGGTGACGACGAATTCCTTCGGCGGATCGCCGATCACGCTCGGTGAGTTCGGGCTCGAGGACGATGCATTCGCCCTCAACAAGCGGGCCGCGGAGATCGCCCAAGAGGCCGTCGCCGAGTTCGCCCACGACGGACGGCAAAGGTTCGTCCTCGGCGACATCGGGCCGGGAACCAAGCTTCCGAGCCTCGGGCACATCGATTATCAGAGCCTCGAGGACGCCTACGCGGCCCAGGGGTCCGGGCTGATCGCCGGCGGCGTCGACGCGCTGTTGGTGGAGACCTGCCAGGACCCGCTGCAGATAAAGGCGGCGGTGAACGGCGCCAAGCGGGCGCGGGACGAGGCCAAGATCGACATCCCCATCATCGTGCAGGTGACGGTGGAGACCACCGGAACCTTGCTCGTCGGCGCCGACATCGCCGCCGCGGCGACGGTGATCCGGGCGCTGGATGTCCCCGTCATGGGGCTGAATTGCGCCACCGGGCCCCAGGAAATGGCCGAGCACGTCAAGTGGCTGGGCGAGAACTGGCCCGACCGGATCACCATCCAGCCCAACGCCGGCCTGCCGGAACTGGTGGACGGCAAGCCTTCCTATCCCCTCGGCCCGGATGAGCTCGCCAAGTGGATGGAACGCTTCATCGAGGAGGACGGCGTCAACATGGTGGGCGGGTGTTGCGGCACCGATATCGAGCATATCGAGGCCCTCGACCACATGTTGCGCCGGCTCGGCGGCAACGCCGCCCGCCCCCGGCCCCATCGGCGGAGCGTCCATTGGCTGCCATCGGCGGCGTCGCTTTACGCCCAGGTGCCGTTCCGTCAGGAGAACGCCTACTTCTCCATCGGCGAACGCTGCAACGCCAACGGTTCCCGCGCCTTCCGCCGCTTGCAGGAAGAAGGTGACTGGGACGGCTGCGTCGCCATCGGCCGCGAGCAGGTCGATGAAGGGTCCCACGCGCTCGATGTCTGCACCGCCTTCGTCGGCCGCGACGAGGTCGCCGACATGACCGAGGTGATCTCGCGCATGCGGGGTTCCGTCACCGCGCCGCTGGTGTTCGATTCCACCGAGTACGGGGTGCTGCGCTCGGCGCTGGCGCTCTATGGCGGCAAGGGAATCATCAATTCGATCAACTTCGAGGACGGCGAGGAGCCGGCGGCCAAGCGTCTGGAGCTCGCCCGGCGTTTCGGCGCCGGCGTCATCGCGCTCACCATCGACGAAGACGGCATGGCGAAGGAGACCGACGCCAAGATCGAGATCGCCAAGCGGCTCCACGATTTCGCCTGCGGGCGTTACGGATTGGCGCCGTCGGACCTGATGATCGATCCCCTGACCTTCACCATTTGCACCGGCAACGAGGACGACCGCAAGCTGGGGCTCAACACCCTCGATGCGATCGAGCGGCTGGCGACGGAGTTACCCGAATGCCAGATCATCCTCGGCCTGTCCAACATCTCCTTTGGCCTCAACCCGGCGTCGCGCCATGTGCTGAATTCGGTGTTCCTCGACCATGCGCTGAAGCGCGGGCTGACCGGCGCCATCGTCCATTTCACCCGCATCATGCCGCTGCACCGGATCCCGGAGGAAGAGGCGCGGGTGGCCGAGGATCTGATCTACGACCGGCGCAAGGACGGCTACGACCCGCTCCATGCCTTCCTCGCCCTGTTCGAGGACCGCACGGTGGAGAAGAAGGCGGCCAAGGCGCGCCCGGAGAAGGTCGAGGAGCGGCTCAGCGAGCGAATCGTCGACGGCGACCGTCAGGGGCTCGAGGCCGACCTCGACGAAGCGCTGGCCAAGCATGATCCGCTCAAGATCGTCAATTCCTATCTCCTCGACGGCATGAAGGTGGTCGGCGAACTCTTCGGCGCCGGCAAGATGCAGCTTCCCTTCGTGCTGCAATCGGCGGAGACCATGAAGGCGGCGGTGGGTTATCTCGAGCCCTTCATGGACAAGACCGAAGGCCAGGAGAAAGGCACCATCATTCTCGCCACCGTCAGGGGCGACGTCCACGATATCGGCAAGAACCTGGTCGACATCATCCTGACGAACAACGGCTACAAGGTGATCAACCTCGGCATCAAGCAGCCGATCGGCGCCATCATCGAGGCGGCGAGGGCGCACGGCGCCGACGCCATCGGCATGTCGGGTCTGTTGGTGAAATCCACCGTGGTGATGCGCGAGAACCTGGAAGAGATGACGCGCGAGGAACTCGACGTGCCGGTGTTGCTGGGCGGCGCGGCGCTGACGCGCGGCTATGTCGAGGAGGACTGCGTCAACGCCTATGGCGCCGGGCGGGTCGCCTACGCGCGGGACGCCTTCGACGGCCTCGGCCTGATGAACAAGGTGATGGATGAGGATTTCGACGACCATATCGCCGCTCTCGCCGAGAAGCGCCGGGACCGGCCGTCGAGGAAGCGCCGGGGCGAGGCCAAAGCGCCGGCTCCCGGCGAAGCCGCCGAAATTGTCGATACCACCGCCGCCAGGGCCGCCGACCTCGAAGAGATCCGCCTCAAGCGCGCCGAGCTGGCCGCCGGCGCGCCGCCGCCCGAGCCGCCCTTCTGGGGGGCGCGGACGATCGAGGAGGTGCCGCTCAAGGCGCTGACGCCGTACCTCAATGAGCGCATGCTCTATCAGTTCCACTGGGGCTACCGCAAGGAGGGGCGCCGGCTCGACGCCTATATGAAATGGGCGCGCAAGGAGTTGCGGCCGATCCTGAATAGGCTGGTGAAGCAATCGGCGGAAGAGAACATCCTGGCGCCCAAGGCGGTCTACGGCTATTGGAAGTGCGCCTCGGAGGACGACGACATCGTGCTGTTCGCCGACGACGGTAAGGCCGAGGTCGCGCGCTTCTCGCTGCCGCGCCAGGCCAAGGCGGGGGGGCTTTGCATCGCCGATTTCGTCCGACCGATCGACGCCGATGGGCGCGATGTCATCGGCCTCCAGGTGGTGACGGTGGGCCAGCGGGCGTCCGAGGTGGCGCGCCAGTGGTTCGCCGAGGACCGCTATCAGGACTATCTTTACTTGCACGGTCTCGGCGTCGAGATCACCGAGGCGATGGCCGAATATGTCCACAAACGCATCCGCGCCGAGCTCGGTTTCGCCGGCGAGGACGACCGCGACATCGACAAATTGCTACAACAGGGCTATCGCGGCTCGCGCTTTTCCTTCGGCTATCCCGCCTGCCCCAATCTCGCCGACCAGCGCCACATCCTCGGCCTGCTCGACGCTTCGCGCATCGGCGTCGTGATGAGCGACGAGGACCAACTCCATCCCGAGCAAAGCACCTCGGCCATCGTCATCCTCCATCCCCAGGCCAAATACTTCTCGGTCTAGGGGGCTCTCTGTCCCGTTTACTCGGCGGCGTGGAGCGGCTTTTTCGCCTGCTGTTTGAGCTTTTCGGCGTCCTGGTAGATCTCGCCACCCGATTCGCGGAAGGTCTTGGCCATCTCCGCCATGCCCTGCGCGGCGTATTCGCGCACCTCCTGGGTGATATTCATGGAGCAGAATTTCGGCCCGCACATGGAGCAGAAATGGGCCACCTTCGCCCCTTCCGCCGGCAGGGTCTGGTCGTGGAAATCGAGCGCCGT
>JADFJG010000078.1 GCA_022566265.1 Pseudomonadota bacterium
TACGTAGTTCTACTTATAAGGCATGTTACTTATACAAAATATCAGACAACCCATGCTAGTTATTGCCGTGGCGCCGGCCGGTCGCCGGGCCGCATCCGTCAGGCAACAAACACCGGGAAACACCCCCCATGGCAACACCGTCACGTCCGCGCCGGCCTACCCTCCGTAAGACTTCGGGAGGCGGGGGCACCAAGTCACCTCCTCGCCGGCGCATTAAAACGCACTATTCCTCACGTGGTCCCAACCCCATCGACATCCATGTCGGCGCCAGGGTACGTCTGCGCCGCAACCTGCTCGGCCTGACCCTGGAAACGCTGGCCAAGGCGGTCGGGGTCACCTACCAGCAGCTGCAGAAATACGAACGCGGCGTCAACCGCGTCGGCGCTTCGAGGCTGTTCACCCTCGGCCGGGCGCTGGAGGTTCCGGTCGCCTTTTTCTTCGAGGACCTCCCCGCCGCCGCCAAGAACGCCCGCGGCGGCGGGTCCAAGGGCCTTGCCGCGGCGGCGGCGCCGGCGCCCGATGCCCTGGGCAAACGCGAAACCACCGATCTGGTCCGCGCCTATTGGCGGATCGGCGACGCCGGGACGCGCAAGCGCGTTCTGGATCTATTGAAGGCGATGAGGCCGGACTGATTAACCAGAGGACAGGGGTCAGAGAACAGACGACAGATCGCCGATACCTGATCCCTGGCCTCTGTCCTCTGATCTCTGACCTCTGGTTAATTTCCCCGGCGCCAGGCGTGGATCTTGAACGGCCGCTCGCTGTCGCGAGTCATGCTGATGACCGCCTCGCGGACGAAGATGGCGCCGGATCGCACCCGCGCCTCGGCGTGGACGGTGAACACCCGGCCGCGAGAGCGCGAGGCGTATTTGCGACCGAGCCCCGGTAGCGTCGTCACCCGCGCGCCGCCGAGTTCGGCCCCGGCCATCTGCCCCGCTGCTTGTTCGCCCTCCCCCGTCCGGAACTTCCTTTGTTCGGTGAAGGCCTCCACCGCCGCCGGATCGACGCCGGGAAGGGCGAGCAGCACGATCGTCGGAGCCACCGTCACATCGACGCCCCTCGAGCGCGAATGGACGGTCAGGCCGGGGGCGGCGAGGGCGTATATCTCCCGCGTCATGCCGAGCACCTGGTGCAGCTCCTCGACCGCCTCGAACGGTCTGTTCTTGGGGCCCCAGGCGAGGCCGGCGGCACGGTACTCCGCATCCTCGGCGCCACCGATGTGGGTCAAATCGTCCGGATCGCGGAAATCGGCGATGGCGGCGGTCAGCGCTTGCGCCTCGGCTTCGGCGAGGCCGACGGCGGTAAACAGGCCCTGGATGAGCTCGTCCGGCGCCGCGTTGAGGTCGATCTTGCCGGCCTCATCATCGATGACGATGCTAACCTCGCCCTCGCCCGACGACATGGAATAGAGCGTGCCGTCGGCCCGCCAGCGCTTCTCGACCTCGCGGCGGCGCAGCCCCAGCATGGCGGCGTGGACCCCGGCATCGGCCAGCGCCTTGGCCTTGGCGTTCTCGACCAGGTTGCGCGCCAGCGTCACCTCGGTGCGGGTCTCGGTGGTGAAGGCGGCGGCGATCACGGCCAACAGCACCAGCCCCCAAAGCACGATCACCAGCGCGATGCCGCGCCGGTCCCTGAAACCCCAGTCTCGCCTTATCCTTCTCATGCCCCCGATCCTTAGGCCCTCGTGGCGGCGATGGCAAGGGTGGCCGGGGATCAGGGATCAGAGATCAGAGGACAGACGCCAGGGATCGGCTATCAGACAACAAATCTGTCATCTCTGACCTCTGACCTCTGACCTCTGATTCCTGATCTCCGGCCCCTCGTCCGAGGCCTAAATACAACCTTGAGAAACTCCAATAAACCGGCGCATTGAACCACTTGAATCGGGGCTTTTTCATAGTTAACCGGAAGGGTTAAAAGTAAAGGTTAAGATCTATCCCTAATACCTGTCAATACTACTTGACGAAGTCCCTATTTTAGTGTAATTTTGCACTAAATATGGGCAGTTTTCCGGACGGGAATTTGCTCCAGAAATAATTTGCCAGCCGGTCCGGAAACTGCATTTTTGCAAACGGCTTAGTAAGCCCGGACGTTGGCTATCATGGACGAGTTTGAAGCCCATCACGAAGCGCCCCTTTCCCCCACCAACGGCGGGGAACAGGCGTCCGTCGATCGCCGTTTCGCCGAGATCCAGCAGGCGGCCAAGCGCGGCGGCATGAACGCCAAGCGGGTGAACGGAGACGCCAACGCCGCCCGCCTCATAGGCATGCCGGCGGGCGAACTGCGTCTTTGCCTGCCGCTGCTCGGGCGCTTCTACCTCCTCCGCGTCGGCCCGGTCGCGAAGACGGCGGCGGACAGGCAAGCGGATACCGGCGCCAGGACCCGCGTCATGTTGCTCGCCGCCAATGTCGTCATCGGCTTCATCGCCGCGGTGTCGGCGGCGGTCTACGCCATTTCCGGCGACGGGCCCTTCGTCTACATGGCGCGGGAGACCGGCTTCTTCCTTTTGCGCCAGATCAGCGTCGTCCGCGACCTCATCGCCGGCATCCTCTCCTTCAGCCTGTTCTAGGCCACGGGACACCGCTCTAACCCCCCCCTCCACTGCCCGCCATCTCACCCTCACCCGAACGACCGGTCGCCATGGCCTTGGGACACCGTGCCCGGCCGCCAACGCACAAGGTTTCGCGCGATCGGGCAAAGCCCCGCGGCCGCGTCGATTTTTGAATTTTTGCCCGACAATCGCACCGAAACCCTGGTAAAAATAGTTAATATCTGTAGTTAATAGACAGTAAAGATTGCGGCTTATTCGTTAAAAAAAAGGCAAGGAACTTGAATAAACATGGTTAACAAACAGTAAAGATGGATTTCTCTTCTCAGTTTTTTGCGTTTTTTATTGCAAACTTAGCTCAATTGCCGTATAACAATAGACAGGCGTGAGGCCTGATGGCCGTTAACCCTTTTTCGCCCCGCGCCGTTAACTTTTAAGGTATCGCGGGGCCGGCCATCACGGTTCAGGAACGGCAAGGATCGAGGGGCAACGGCAGATGATCGCAAACACCGACAACGCGACGACGGCGATGCCGCGCCCCGCACTCCGGCGACGGGGCCGCGGGGGATGCTGATCTCCAACCAGATCCGGGCGGCACGGGGTCTGTTGCGCTGGTCGGCGCGGATCCTCGCCGAGCAGGCCGGCGTCCATCTTTCGACGGTGCAACGCATGGAGCGTTACCAAGGCCCGGTCGGCGGCAATGTCGAGACCGTGCGCCGGGTGCAGGACGCGCTGGAGCGCGTCGGCGTCGAGTTCCTCGCCGACGAGGACAGCCCGGGCGTACGCCTGACCAGGCTTGGCGGCGCCGCCAACAAGGTCCGCGCCGCCCGCGCCAGGCGGGCGCTCTCGGCCAAGGACAAGGGCAAATAGCCGCCCCGGCCCCACCCATCCGGATCAGTAGGGGGTGTAGGATTTCTCGTCGATCAGGCGCGAGCCGAGGAGCTCGTTGATCTTGCGCTTGAGGGCCGAACGCCGGTCGTTGGTCTTGTAGACCGCGCGGGCGAGCTCGACGAAGGCGGGGCCGAAGTCCATGGCCGCCTCGAGCGCCCGGATCTCGTCCTCGATATCCCACAGCGCCTGGTTCACCTCCTTGAGCTCGCCGGTCAGCGCCGTGAGCCTGTCAGATAACGGCACCGCCGCCTGGCGCGCCGCCGTCAGCTCCGAGAGCTCGACCCCGATATTGGCGCGCTTGGTCTCATCACCGATGCGCGCCGCCTTGATCTCGAGGATGGTGATCCGGTCGATCAATTCCCCCGGCGAGATTTCAACCTTGACCGCCGTCATCATCCTCACCTTCGGTTACACCGGGCTCTTGGGCGCCGAGAGTCGAGCATCGATGGCGCCGCTAACGGCGTCAAGCGGTATCGCCTCGATGCCAACGCCGGCCCCATCGGCGGCGAAATCCTGGGCGCGGATGGCCGTGAGATCGGGCGTGTAGGGAGCGAACTTGGCGGGATCGGTCGGCGCGAACAGGCTGACCATGGGGGCGCCGCCGGCGGCCAGCAGATGGCCGGTGCCCGAGCAGTTCGACACCGCCACCGCCAGTCGATGGGCGAGCGCGACGACCAGGGGCGGTCCCTCGATAGGGCCGGGAACGCCGGCGCGCTCCCATTCCGGGAACTCGGCCCCCGGCACGCCCTGGCGCAGATCGGCGAGCCAGCCGGCCTCGTCGGGGCCGAGGAAGAAGACCGGCACCCGGCCCTTGGCCGACTGATCCCGCGCCAGCGCGACGAAACGGGCGAGCGGCCAACACTTGCCGGTGCCCTGGCGCCCGGCGCCGGGCGCCAGACCGACATAGACCGGCCCCTCCGGCAGCAAGGCCCGCGCGGCGGCGTGCCACGCGTCGGGCAGCGGCGCGATGTGCGACGGGCGCAGCGGCCGCCCCGCCGCCGCCGCCGCCAGGGCCAGCAAACGCTCGGCGAGGGTGCCCCCATCCTTGGCGCCGCCGGGCGGTTTCCTGTCGGAGAAGGCATAGCGCCAGGCCGGCGAGACGAAGCATTCATGGGGGATACGGCGCAACCTCAGCGTCCGCGCCGGAAGGTGCTGGGTATCGATGATGAGACCGAAGCGCCGGCCGGCCAGCGGCGGGCGTATCCCGAGAACAGCCAACGGATTATCGGAAAGATGGAGATCGGTGATGAACTCATCGATCATGCCGCCCGCCAGCGGCTTCAAGATGCCGTCGAACTGGGCCGGGCCCAGCCCCGCGATCCAAGTGATGCGCGCGCCCGTAAAGGCGTCGCCAAGGGCGCGCAGGAGCGGCAGCTTGATGACGTTCTCGCCGATGGCGTCATCCCGGTTGGAGCCGACATAGACCAGGATGGTGTCGAGGGATAAATCGCCCTTCATCGCTCTCATCCGCCCGCTCGAACCGGGCTTCGCCTGCAAGGCGCCGTTTCACGTGGAACGGGCCGCCCTGGCAACGTCATCGGCATCTCGGTGCCGGGAGCAAAAGCTAGCGCCGATACCGGCGATCTTCAACCGCGCGTTCGACCCTCGCGCTCACCCGGCGAGCCGGGTCACGATATCGACCTCGGAGGCGAGGGTGCGGTGCACCGGACATTTATCGGCGATCTCGAGAAGCCTGGCGCGGCGCTCGCCATCGACATCGCCGGTGAAGGAAATCTCGCGCTCGATGCGGTCGATCCTGCCTTGCGTGGTCTCGCAGTCTTCGCAGTCCCGGGCGTGGATCTTCTGGTGCCTGAGCGCCGTCCTGATCCCTTCGATCTCCCAGCCCTTGCGCTCGGCATAGAGGCGAAGCGTCATGGTGGTGCAAGCGCCAAGCGCCGCCAGCAGCAGATCATAGGGCGTCGGACCGGTATCGTTGCCGCCGTGGGCGTCGGGCTCATCGGCGCCGAGCCGGTGTTTGCCGGCGGCGATCGCTTGGCTGAATCTTCCCGCGCCGGTCTCCGCCACGGTCACGGCGAAAGGCCCCGCCGGGGCCTCGGCCGGCGCCGGGGCCTCGGCCGCCGCCGGCTCCCCGGCGCCGGCGTCGAGGTAGCGCCCGGCCCAGGCGGCCAGCACATCGGCGACGTAAATGGCGTCCTCCTTGCGGCTCAACAGATGGTCGGCGTCATCGAGCGAGACGAAGCTCTTGGGGTGCTTGGCGGCGGCAAAGATCAGGGCGGCGTTATCGATGGCGACGGTCTGATCGCGGGGTCCGTGGAATATCAACAGCGCCTTCCCGAGATCGCCGATGGCGGCGGAAAGGTTCTGTTGGCGGATGTCCTCGATGAACTGCTTCTTGATGGTGAAGGGCCGGCCGGCGATCTCGACCCTGGCCTCGCCCGCCGCCTCGATCTCGGCGATGTCGCCGACGAAGAGATGGTTGACATGGGAGGGGTCCGCCGGCGCGCCGATGGTGGCGATCGCCTTGACCTCCGCCATGCGCCCGGCGGCGGCCAGCACCGCCGCGCCGCCGAGGCTGTGGCCGATGAGGATCTTCGGCGCCTCGTATTCCGTTCGCAGAAAATCAGCCGCCGCCACCAGATCCTCGACATTGGAGGAGAAATTGGTGTTGGCGAACTCGCCCTCGCTGCTGCCGAGGCCGGTGAAGTCGAAGCGAAGAACGCCGAAGCCCCTCATCGCCAGCGCGCCGGCGATGCGCTGGGCGGCGAAGATGTCCTTCGAACAGGTGAAGCAGTGGGCGAACAGGGCGAAGGCCTTGGGCGCGCCCTCGGGCCGATCCAGCCTCGCCGCCAAGGCGTCGCCGTCGGCGCCCTCGAAGGTGACCTTGGAAGTGCCGATTGCCATGATGGTCTCCTCAAGCATGGGCCCGAGACCGGCCGTGAAAACGCGCCATCGCGCCCTGATCCCTTGCCCCGGGCCTGGGAACGCGCGATATTGCCGGCCTGATCCTCGAGAGTTCAAGCGAATCCCGCCCGGCCCTTCCCCGGCATCGCCCGAGACCCGCCCTCGGGCGCCGGCGGAACCGCCCGGGACCGACCTCGCCCCTCCCTTCCGGGGCCAACGCCAACCTCGGCCCCACCTTCCAGGGCCAACGAGATACCGGTTCGATGTTACCATCCCTCTTTCCACGCGGTCTGCCACGCGCCCTCGGGCACCGCGATTACCTCGTCTTCATGACCGGTGATTTCGTCTCCCAGACCGGTTCGTGGCTGCAGAGGGTGGCGGTGGGGTGGCTGACCTGGGAACTCACCGGATCGGCGACCTGGCTCGGCGTTATCGCCTTCATGGACCTGGCGCCGGCGCTGATCGTCAGCCCCATCGCCGGCGCCTATGCCGACCGCGTGGACCGGCTCGGCTTCATCAAGCTGACCATAAACCTCACCCTGTTACAGCCCGTGGCGCTTGGGGTGCTCTATTTTTCCGGCGCCATGAACATCTGGTGGGTGTTGGCGCTCAGCCTTTATCACGGTGTCATCAACGCCGCCAGCCTGCCGGCGCGGCTCGCCATCGTGCCGTCCCTGGTGCCGCGCGCCGACCTCTCCTCCGCCATCGCGCTCAATTCCGTCGTCTTCAACCTGTCGCGCTTCTCCGGCCCCGCCGCCGCCGGCGTGATCATCGCCACCGCCGGCCTCGGCATGGCGTTCGTCGTCAACGCGCTGACATACGTCGTATTCGCCCTGACCCTCGCCATGCTGCGCGTCGAGACGGAGCCGGCAAGGGAGGCAAAAGGCCCACTCCTCGCCGACGTCGTCCAGGGGTTTCGCTACATCGCATCGCATCCCGGCATCGGGCCGGTGATGGGGCTGTTGATCACCAGCGCCATCCTCGCCCGCCCCTTCATCGACCTGCTGCCCGGCTTCGCCGCCGACGTCTTCGGCCGCGGCGCCGAGGCGCTGGCATGGATGGTCTCGGTCGTCGGATTGGGCGCCGGTTGCGGCGCGCTCTGGCTGGCGATGCGCGATTCGATCAAGGGCCTCACCGTCATCGCCGTCGGTTTCGTGCTGGTGGCCGCGCTCGGCCTCCTCATTTTCACCGCGACGGACATCTTCTGGGTGGCGCTGCCGGCCTTGTTCATCACCGGCTCCGGCATCGCGGTTTCGGCCATCGGCGTGCTGACCCTGGTGCAGACCGCCGTCGCGCCCAATATGCGCGGCCGCGTCGTCAGCCTATACGGCATCGTCTTCAGGGGCGGACCCGCCTTCGGCGCCCTGGCCATGGGCTGGATCGCCTCGGAGTTGGGGTTGCGCCTGCCGGTGGCCGGCGGCGCGGTGCTGTGTATAGGTGCCTGGGCTTGGGCCATCCGGCGATTGGAATTTGTCGCCCTATCGCTCGAAGAAGGCGCGGACGAACCGGCTAACGTTGCGTGAGGGGGCCATGAACGAAAACGACGTCGAGATCATCGACAAGGAAACCGCCTTTCAGGGCTATTTCCGCATCGACCGATACCGCTTGCGCCACCGGCTTTTCGCCGGCGGCTGGAGCGAGCCCATCACCCGGGAAGTGTTCGAGCGCGGCCATGTGGTCGGCGTCCTTCCTTACGATCCGATCGAGGACCGGGTGGTGCTGATCGAGCAGTTCCGCATCGGCGCCTATGCCGCCGGGTTCGCGCCCTGGCTGACCGAGATCGTCGCCGGAATCATCGAGGCGGGCGAGGAACCGGAAGAGGTGGCGCGGCGGGAAACCTTGGAGGAGACCGGTTGCTCCGTCACCGAATTGATGCCTATCACGACCTATCTCCCCGGGCCCGGCGGCGCATCCGAATCGGTCAGGCTCTTTTGCGGCCGCGTCGACGCCAGGGGCGCCGGCGGCATCCACGGCAAGAAGGAAGAGCATGAGGACATCCGCGTCTTCCCGGTGCCCTTCACCGAGGCCATGGCCAGGCTCGAGCGCGGCGAGATCAACAACGCCGTCAGCATCATCGCCCTGCAATGGCTGGCGCTGAACCACGACGGGTTACGCCGGCGCTGGGGGTAAGGCACTTAAGACCGGCCCCCGGTCCGGCGGCTGTCCCCTTGATCGGCCGCCGACGCCCCGTTAGTCTCCGCCGACGCCCAGAGCAAGAATACGAGACCCCCCGATGGACATACGCGACGGCTTCATCGACACCATCGGCAACACGCCGCTGATCAAGCTGAAGAGAGCCTCGGAGGAAACCGGATGCGAGATCCTCGGCAAGGCGGAGTTCCTCAACCCCGGCGGTTCGGTGAAGGACCGGGCGGCGCTTTTCATCGTCAGGGACGCCGAGAAGCGGGGGACGCTCAAACCGGGCGGCGTCATCGTCGAGGGCACCGCCGGCAATACCGGGATCGGACTGACGCTGGTCGGCAATGCGCTCGGTTACCGTTCGGTGATCGTCATCCCCGAAACCCAGAGCCAGGAAAAGAAGGACATGCTGAGGCTCTGCGGCGCCGAGCTGATCGAGGTCCCCGCCGTGCCTTACGCCGATGACAACAACTACGTCAAATATTCCGGCCGCCTCGCCGAGGAACTCAACGAAAAGGAGCCCAACGGCGCCATCTGGGCCAATCAGTTCGACAACGTCGCCAACCGCCAGGCCCATCTCGAGGGCACCGGGCCGGAAATCTGGGAGCAGACCCAGGGCAAGGTGGACGGCTTCATCTGCGCCATCGGCACCGGCGGCACCGTCGCCGGCGTCGGCATGGCGCTTAAGGAGCGCAACCCCGAAATCGTCATCGCCATCGCCGATCCCATGGGCGCGGCGCTTTACCATTATTACAAGCACGGCGAGCTCAAGGCGGAAGGCACCTCGATCACCGAGGGGATCGGCCAGGGGCGGGTGACGGCGAACCTCGAAGGGGCGCCGATCGACGACGCCTTCCAGATACCGGACGGGGAAGCGCTGCCCATCATTTTCGATCTCTTGAAGCATGAAGGGCTGTGCATGGGCGGATCGACCGGCATCAACGTCGCCGGCGCCATACGCCTGGGCAAACAGATGGGGCCGGGGCACACCATCGTCACCATCCTCGCCGATTACGGCCAGCTCTACCAAAGCAAGATATTCAACCTCGAATTCCTGCGCCAGCACGACCTGCCGCTGCCCGACTGGCTGAGCTGAAATGGCGAACGGCACGGGCGGGGTCAAGGCCATGGACTACGTCAATCCCGATTCCCTGGTCTCCACCGGGTGGCTGGCGGCGAACCTCGCGGACACCAAGCTGCGCATCGTCGATGCCTCCCTGCCGCCGGCCGGCGATGAGGGGCGCGATGCGAAGGCCAAGTTCGCCGCGCGTCACATTCCTGGCGCGGTGTTCTTCGACATCGACGAGATCGCCGACCGCGACAGCCCCCTCCCCCATACGATGCCGGATGCCAAGACCTTCGCCGCCGCCGTCGGCGCGCTCGGCATCGGCAATGGAACGAGGGTGGTGGTCTATGACACCCATGGCCTTTTTTCCGCCGGCCGGGCGTGGTGGATGTTCCGCGCCTTCGGCCACGATGACGTCGCCATCCTCGACGGCGGTTTCCCCAAGTGGGTGCGCGAGGATCGCGCGATCGAGCCGGGCGCGCCCCAACCACCCCCGGCCCGGTTCGACGCCAGGCTCGATCCCGCCATGGTCAAGGATTTCGACCAGGTCCTCGCCAACATCGAAAGCCGCGACGCCCAGGTGATCGACGCCCGCGGGCATGGCCGCTTCACCGCTTCCATCCCCGAACCCCGCGCCGGGCTCCGGGGCGGCCATATCCCCGGAAGCGTCAACCTGCCCTATCCCGATATCCTGAAGCGCGGGGATGGGACGCTGTTGGAAGCCCCGGACCTCGCGCAAAAATTCGCCGAAATCAACATTGATATGACGCGGCCGGTGATCACCACCTGCGGCTCGGGCGTGACCGCGGCGGCGCTCGTCTTCGCGCTCCATCTCCTCGGCAAGGACGACGCCGCGGTCTATGACGGCTCGTGGTCGGAATGGGGCGGGCGCGACGACGCCCCGGTGGAGACCTGAGAGCGGCTTTCATTTAAGCTGCAGGGTCTGGCAGGGGCGGTACGCGAGAGGCAAGGATGATGAAGAAGGATACGCTGATCACCGCCACCGGCCGCCATCCGGAGAGGAATTTCGGCATCGTCAACCCGCCGGTCTATCACGCCTCGACCGTCACCTTTCCCACCGTCGAGGCCCTCGAGGCGGCGACCCGGGATCCGTTCAACAAGGTCTATTACGGCCGCTACGGCACGCCGACGACCTTCGCGCTGGAAGAGGCCATGGCCGAGCTCGAGGGCGGGCACCGCGCCATCGCCTGCGCCTCGGGCCTCGGCGCCATCATGGCGACACTGCTGGCGTTTCTTGGCTCCGGCGACCATCTGTTGATGGTCGACAGCGCCTATGGCCCGACGCGCAAGATCTGCGATCTGGTGCTCGCCCGCTTCGGCATCGAGACCACCTATTATGACCCGATGATCGGCGCCGGCATCGGCGAGCTGATGGGCGAGAACACCCGCGTCGTCTTCACCGAATCGCCGGGCTCCCTCACCTTCGAGGTCCAGGACCTCCCCGCCATCGCCGCCGCCGCCCATGACGGGGGCGCCGTGGTGGTGCTCGACAACAGCTGGGCGACGCCGTTGAATCTTGCGCCCTTCGAGCTCGGCGTCGATATCTCGATCCACTCGGCGACCAAGTACCTCGCCGGTCATTCCGACCTCATGCTCGGCATCGTCACGACGACGGAGGCGACCTTCGACAAGGTCCGCCTCACCTCCGGCCTGATGGGCGGCTGTCCCGGCCCCGACGACTGTTACCTCGCGCTCAGGGGATTGCGGACCCTCGCCGTCCGTCTCGCCCGCCACCAGGAGACCGGGCTCGCCCTCGCCCATTGGCTGAAAGATCGGGAGGAGGTGGCGCGCGTCCTCCACCCCGCCTTCGAGGACTGTCCCGGCCATGAGATCTGGAAACGCGATTTCACCGGCGCCTCGGGCCTCTTCGCCATCGTGCTTGAGCCCTGTTCCGCCAAGGCCGTCGCCGCCATGCTCGACGGCATGGAGCGCTTCGCCTTGGGCTATAGCTGGGGCGGTTACGAGAGCCTGATCCTGCCCGCCGACCCCGGGCCGTTGCGGACGGCGACCCAATGGCGGGCCGAGGGGCCGTTGATCCGTCTCCACCCCGGGCTGGAGGACGCCGGCGATCTGATCGCCGACCTCGAGAAGGGTTTCGAACGCCTCAACCGGAACGGCTGATTTTTCCCGACCCACGGGCCCGCCGCCTGGGACGCCTGGTGGGCCAAAGCGAAACCACGGCGAATATCAGCGCCGCCCCAAGGACGATGGACGGGCCGGACGGCGTGTCCCAATGGAACGAGCCCGCCATGCCGAGCGCCACGGCGGCACAGCCGATAAGCGCAGCACCTACGGCCATCTGCTCCGGCGTCCGGGCGAAGCGGCGCGCCGCCGCCGCCGGAATGACCAGCAGCGAGGTGATCAGCACGATGCCGACGATCTTGAGCGACACCGAGATGACCAGCGCCATCAGCACCACGAAGACGAGACGGACGGCCCGCACCTTCACCCCTTCGACCCGCGCCAGCTCGGCATCGATGGTGATGGCCAAGAGCGGCCGCCAGATCGCCATCAAGACGCCAAGCGCGACCGCGCCCGTCCCGTAGATCCACAAAATATCGGCGGTCCCGACGGCGAGGATATCGCCGAAGAGATAGGCCATGAGATCGACGCGGACGGGATCGAGCAGGGCGAGCGCGACCAGTCCCGCCGCCAGCGCCGTATGGGCGAGGATGCCGAGAAGGGTGTCGGTGGGAAGCCCGGGACGGCCTCGCCCCCCTTGTCCCTCCCCGATGACCAGGAGCACCCCGATCAGCAGCGCGACGGCGATGATGCCAAGCGTTGCGCTGAAATGTAGGACGAGGCCAAGCGCCACGCCGAGCAGCGCCGAGTGGGCGAGGGTCTCGCCGAAGAAGGCGAGGCGGCGCCAGACGACGAAGGAGCCCATGGGGCCGGCGACGATGGCGACGCCGAAACCGGCCGCCAATGCGCGAATGAGGAAATCATCCATCCCCGCCGCCTCCCTCCCCGTTGTCGCCGGCTTCTTCCGGGCCGGGGACGGCGATGACCCTGCCGGCGGCGTCATGTTCGTGGTCGTGCGCATGGGCATAGATGGCGAAGGATTGGGCGATAGCGGGACCGAAGAGGGCGATGTATTCGGGGTGGCGGCTGACCATTTCCGGGCGTCCGGCGCAGCAGACGTGATGGTTGAGACAGATCACCTCATCGGTCGCCGCCATGACCAGATGGAGATCGTGGGACACCAACAGCACGCCCAATCCCCGTTCATGGCGGATGCGGCCGATCAGGCCGTAAAGCTCGGCCTGACCGGTCAGGTCGACGCCCTGCACCGGCTCGTCCAGCACCAGGAGGTCGGGCTCGCGGAGCAGCGCCCGGGCCAGCAGCACGCGCCGGGTCTCGCCGCCCGAAAGCGTTTGCAGCGGAAGATCGAGCGTGTGCCCGGCGCCGACCTCCGCCAAGGCCCGTTCGATGCCGCCGGGCCGAGGCCGCCGGGGGAGCTCCAGGAAGCGCCGCACGCTCAGCGGCAGGACCGGATCGACGGAAAGGCTCTGGGGCACATAGCCGATGGAGAGGCCCGGCCGCAGCCACACCGTGCCGGAATCGGGCCGAAGGAGACCCAGGAGGACCCTTATCAGCGTCGTCTTTCCCGCCCCGTTGGGGCCGACCAGCGTGACCACCTCGCCCTCTCTCACCGTGAGCCCGGCGTCGCTCAACACCTCTGTTGCGCCAAACGAGAGGCAAATCCCCCTGACCTCGACGAGGGTACCGGTCTCGCCTTCCCTGGGTGTCGGGTTTGCCGGCGCGGGATCGATGGACATGGCGTATCCTTAGTCCGGGACGCAGTTCACGCAGATCCCCGTCACCTCGACGGTCTGGTGCTCGACCGAGAATTGGAGATCCCGCGCGCTCGCCGCGATGGCGCCGGAGATCGCTTCCTCATCGACCTCGGCGACGGTGCCGCACAGGCGGCAGATGAGGTGCTGGCCGCTATGGGGCCGGCCCGGGTCGATGCACCCGATATAGGCGTTGAGCGAGGCGATGCGGTGGATGAGCTTCTGTTGCAGAAGAAAGTCCAGCGCCCGGTAGACCGTCGGCGGCATGGGTTTTCGGCCCTCGGCGCTCAACATGTCGAGAATGGCGTAGGCGCCAAGCGGCGCGTGGGACTGCCAGACGAACTCCAGCACGGCGCGGCGCAACTCGGTCAGCCGCGCCCCGCGTCTGGCGCAAAGCTCCGCCGCCAGCGTCATGGCCTCCTCGATGCAGCGCGCGTGGTCGTGACCGAGGCGCATCGCCGCCGGCAGATTTCCTTCTTTTCCCGCCATCCCGCCTGACCTCACCTCCTTGACCGGTCCGCTATCGGCGGGTCCGGGTTGGTTTTCCAAATTAGTACGTTATAATATAACATAATCACCGGAAAAGGGGAGTCCTCCCGAGCTATGGATAAACGGCGGCTGGGAATGATCAAGGCGCATCACATCGTCATCGCGGCGGCAATCTTGACGGCGGGCGCCGCGGCGGCAAGCCACGCCGCCGAGGCGCCCAAGGTGGTGGCGAGCATCCCGCCGCTCCATTCGCTGGTCTCGGGCGTCATGGCGGGGGTCGGCACGCCGGCTTTGATCGTCAGGGGCGCCGGGGGGGCGCACCATCGCGCGCTCCGCCCCTCCGAGGCGCTTGCCCTTCACCGCGCCGAAATCGTCATCTGGATCGGACCGGCGCTGGAGTCGTTCCTCGCCAAGCCCATAAAAAGCCTCGCCGGCAAGGCCACCATCGTGACGATGGTGGAAACCCCGGGGCTCGAACTATTGGCGCCGCGCAAGGCCGGGCTTTGGGCCGGCGATGGCGCGCCCCCTGCCCGGCGCGCCGAACCGGGCAACGCCGATCCGCACATCTGGCTCGATCCCTGGAACGCCAGGATCATGGTCGGCGCCATCGGCGCCGCCCTCGCGGCCAGGGATCCGGCCAACGGCGCGCGCTATGGCGCCAATGTCCGGGCACTGCGACGCCGTCTCGACACCCTGAGCGGCACATTACGCAAATTTATCAACCCGGTCCGGGGAGTTCCTTATCTCGTCTATCACGACGGCTTTCAGTATTTCGAAAAGCGTTTCGGCCTCATCGCCCGGGGCGCCGTCGCCCGTGATCCGGATCGAAAACCCGGGCCGAAGCGGATGCTTCGACTCCGGGCGACGATCGAAGCGGGCCGCATAGGGTGCATATTCGCCGAGCCCGGCACGCCGGCGTCCCTGATCCATGCGCTGAGGGGGGAGACCGGCGTGCCAAGCGCCGTCCTCGATCCGCTCGGCGTCGGCCTGGCGCCGGGACCGGACCAGTATTTCACGCTGATGCGGACCAACACCCGGGCTTTTGTCCGCTGTCTTTCCGCTCCCTAAAGCATTCGCTTGGCGGTTGACAGGGGGGACCCAAAGGACCAATTCTTCCGGCGCCTTAAGCTCTTACGGAGGCCCCGGCGATGTCAGACGATGCGACCAACGTCCTCGAACAGGTGCTGGACGAGATCGACTTCAATGCCGATGGGCTGATCCCCGCAATCGCCCAGCAGCACGACACCGGCGAGGTGCTGATGCTGGCGTGGATGAACCGCGACGCCGTGACCGAGACCCTTGGCACCGGCGACGTCCACTACTTCTCGCGCTCCCGGGGCGAGCTTTGGCGCAAGGGGCAAAGCTCCGGCCAGACCCAGAAGCTGGTCGAGCTGCGTCTCGATTGCGACGGCGATACGCTGCTTCTCCTCGTCGATCAGAAGGGCGTCGCCTGTCACACCGGCCGGCGCAACTGCTTTTTCCGGGCGCCGCGCGCCGGCAGGCTCGAGACCATCGCCGAGGTCGAGATCGATCCCAAGGAGCTCTATCCCGGTTAAGGGCCAGGCCCAATTATGAGCCAGGTTTTACCGCGCCCGGCATGGGGTGTCTCTGCTCGGCTTGGCCTTATCCTTCGGTTCAGTTGGAGCCAGAGGGCAACTCATGACGGGACCACCGGCAATGCTTTCGATTTTTGCACCCTCGATGACACTGGCAACGGCCCTTTTGCTGTCTTTTCCAGTTCTCGCGGCCGACGAGAACGAACGGCCTTATGGGGCACGCGCCTATGAGGGCAGGATCATCGATGCCGAAAGCCATCCCAGGACGCAAAACAGAGAGGAACTTGCAAGCCATTATGCGGATGCCGCGAAAGCGGGGGTCGAAAGAATCATCGTCATGCGGACGCCCAACGATTATCGCAAGCCGAAGAGAGAAAAGATGCTCGTCCGGAACGCGCGATTTGCCAATGTGACGATCCTGTGTTCCGCCGATTTCGTCGGTTACATACATGATGGGCAAATCGAGCGTGCCCGAAGGGAGGTTGCCAGGATCGGACAAGACCTCGATGCCGGCCGCTGCGCGGGTGTCGGCGAGGTCGGTCTTCGGCACTACGACAAGAGGTGGAGCCGTGGCGGGGGGCAGCATGAGGTTTTCGTGCCTCTGGATCACCCACTCGTGCACCAAGTCCTGGCCGCCGCCAACCTTTACGCCGTGCCGGTCGTTTTGCATATCGAGCCGGTATACAAGCCGCGCTCCATCGATAATCTGGCGGAGGTCAAGCGCTGGTACAAAGAGGTCTGCGTGAAATACCCACGGCTCTGGCTGGTCGCCGCCCATACCGGCATGATGAGCCCGGCCGATCTCGAAGAGCTGCTACTCTCCTGTCCGAACATGCTCGCGGATTTCAAGGTCCTGCACAGCGAAGGCGCCACCAAAGGCTTTGCCGACCTTCATGGCATCAATGACCTCGATTTCCGCTTCTTCAAGCCCTGGGCGGCGATATTCGAGAAATACCCCGACCGGTTTATCTTCGGTTCGGATTGGAAAGAGGGTCGAAAAAGGGGCTACCGTGGCCGAAGCTACCGGAAACATATCGACCGCGTCCGGAAAATGATCGGCTCGTTGTCCCCGCCGGTTCAGGAGAAGCTTGCCTATTCAAACGCCAAGAGAATTTTTCGACTCCCCTAAACGGCCTCTGGCGCTGCTGCCGCCAAGTCTCGAGCTTCGTCACCGGTCGAAAACGGGTCAGTCGCGAAAGCTCGCAAAAGCGATGATTTGCAGATCCTTTTAGCGTCCCTTGTAGTTCGCCATGATTCGTTGAGCCGTGGCATCAAATGCCTCTCTGCTCTTCATTGCAGTCGACACAATCATGGCGCCCTCCAGCGCGGATACGATCTCAATCGGCGTCATAAGCATCGTCGATGACGGTATTCGTCTATGAATCTCCGTCAGCCATTCCGTATTCGCCTGGAAGAAAGCCTGGATGCCGGCATTGATCCGCCCCGGCAGGCTGTTGGCTTCCGCCCCTAGGATGGCGCACAGACAGACTGACTCTCCGA
>JADFJG010000010.1 GCA_022566265.1 Pseudomonadota bacterium
CGTCGTCGAGGAGCCCGTCGTCGTCGATGAACCCGTGGTTGCCGAGGAGCCCGTCATCGTCGAGGAAGGCAATCAGTCTCCCGTCGCCGATGCGGGATCGGATTTTACCGCTGAAATTGAGGAAGGAAGATCAACCGATGTCACTCTTGATGGAAGCGGGTCCTTCGATCCAGATAGTCCCGTGGGTTACATAACATCATACCAATGGAAAATTGCTGGCACAGTAGTCGGAGCAGGGCAGACTCCAACAATTGAATTGGAAAAGGGCATACACACCGTTATTTTGACCGTAGTAGATAATGAGGGCGCGGCGGATAGTCGTGATGTTATTGTTACCGTAACAGATAATGGCAAATCGGGAGGGGGTCATGGAAATGACAAACCTTGCAATTCAAAGAGTCGCAAGTGCGTGTCTGAGTATTGATAGGCACTCGATGGGGTCAGCCCCCTCTCCGGCACCCGCGGCGGCCAGTTGGTGACGGTTCCGAGGCCGCGCCGCGCCACCTCCCGAATGGTGATCCTGAAGGTCGCGATATCGGGATCGCGGATACGGTCGATCAGGCGGGCCTCGGGATCGAAGAGGAGTGGCGCACGCCGCCGCCCAACCGGCTTCGGCGGGGCTTTCGCGGACCTAGTTTGTAAATAACAAACGGCGGTCCTGAAGACCGCCTAACCGCCTCCCCGGGAATGGCGCGCCCGGAAGGATTTGAACCTTCGACCTGCGGATTAAAAGTCCGTTGCTCTGCCAGACTGAGCTACGGGCGCGATGGGGGGCGGCTCAACATATGGTGGGCGCGCATGCCCGGTCAATAGGCCCTATTCTTGATTGAATCCGGTGCCGCGAGCGGCGGCACAAACGCTAGCCGACGACCGGTCGTCTTGGTTAGCCGATGATGCCCGTCAGCCCTTGCCGGCCGGGCGCGCGGGCCGGAGCACCGCGCCCTCTCCCTCGCCGCCGGCGAGCCTTGCCGTGACGCCGACGGCGACCCGGGCCGAGACGAACTGGGTGATGTCGCCGCCGAGTTCGGCGATCTCCTTCACCAGCTTGGACGAGATGAACTGGTACCTGTCCGACGCCATCAGGAACACGGTCTCGATCTCCGGGTTGAGGCGCGCGTTCATCCCCACCATCTGGAACTCGTACTCGAAATCGGAAACCGCGCGCAGGCCGCGGATGATGACCGTGGCGCCGATCGACTGGGCGAAGCTCACCAGCAGGTTGTCGAAGGGGATGATCTCGATCTGTTCGCTGTATTCGGCTCCCAGCGCCGAGACCTCCTGCTTGACGAGATCGAGGCGTTCGGCGGCGTCGAACAACGGGGTCTTGCCGGCGTTCTCGGCGACGGCGACGACGAGGTGGTCCACCACCTTGGTGGCCCGGCGTATGATGTCGGCATGGCCGTTGGTGATGGGGTCGAAGGTGCCGGGATAAACGCCGGTGCGTTCATCCGTCATCGCGCCCGTCTCCGTTCGTGGTCTCGGCGCCGCCGGGGGCGATATTCCCGGTCTCGTCTCCGGCGCCCTCTTCGCCGCCGGAATCCATGCCCTCGGCCTCTACCTCCGGATCGGCCTCATCGGCGCCGGCCCCGTTGCCGCCATCGCCGTTATCGCCCCCATCGCCGTTATCGCCATTGTCGCCGACATCGATCAGGCGGGCAACCGAAACCACCCGCTCATTGTTGGCGACCCTGAACAGCGTCACGCCGCGGGTCGAACGCCCGGCGATGCGGATGCCCTCCACCGGACAGCGGATCAGCTTGCCGCCGTTCGTCACCAGCATGATCTGATCGCCGCCGGTGACCGGGAACGCCGCCACCACGTGGTTGTCGCCGTGCCCGAGGTTCATCAGCTCGATGCCCTTGCCGCCGCGCCGGGTGATCCGGTATTCATAGGCCGATGAGCGCTTGCCGTAGCCCGAATCGGCGATGGTGAGGATGAACTGTTCGCCGCCCTCGAGTTCGCCGGCGCGCACCTCGCTGATGGTCACGCCGCCGTTGTCGACCTCGCTGTTGCTATTGCCGTTGCTGTTGGCTCGGCGCTTGGCGGAGGCGATCCGCAAGTAGGCGTCGCGCTCCTCGGTGGCGAAATCGGCGTGGCCGAGTATCGACATCGAGATCACCTCGTCGCCTTCCATCAGCCGGATGCCACGGTTGCCGGTCGAGTTCCGGCCCTGGAACACGCGGACGTCCTTGACCGGGAAGCGGATGCACTTGCCCATGCGCGTCGCCAGCAAGATGTCGTTCTGCTCGGTGCAGGTCTTGACGCCGACGAGGCTGTCGTCTTCGCCGAGCTTCATGGCGATCTTCCCGTTGGTCATGACGTTGGCGAAGTCGGAGAGCTTGTTGCGGCGCACGCTGCCCCGGGTGGTCGAGAACATGACGTCGAACTCGGCCCAGCTTTCCTCGTCCTCGGGCAGCGGCAGCAGGGTGGAGATGGTCTCGCCATCTTGCAACGGCAAGAGATTGACCAGCGCCTTGCCGCGCGATTGGGGCGTGCCCATGGGCAGGCGGTAGACCTTCTGCTTGTAGACGATGCCGCGCGAGGAGAAGAACAGCACCGGCGTGTGGGTGTTGACGACGAAGACCTGGTCGACGAAATCCTCTTCGCGGGTGCTCATCCCCGCCCGGCCCTTGCCGCCGCGCCGCTGGGCGCGATAGGTCGACAGCGGCACCCGCTTGATGTAGCCCTTGTGCGACACGGTGACGACCATTTCCTCGCGCTGGATCAGGTCCTCGAGGTCGTACTCGACCTCGGATTCCTGGAGAACGGTGCGTCTTGGCGTCGCGAATGCCTCCTTGATCTTGCCAAGCTCGCCTTTGAAGATCGCGCGCAGGCGCTCCTTCGAGCCGAGGATCTCGAGATAATCGCCGATCTCGGCGCACACTCCCTTGAGGTCATCGGCGATCTTGCCGCGCTCGAGCCCGGTGAGGCGGTGCAGGCGGAGTTCCAGGATCGCCCGCGCCTGGGCGTCGGAAAGGGAATAGGCCCCGTCCACGACCTCGCGCCCGGGCTCGTCGATGAGCGCCACCAGCGGCTCCACGTCGGCCGCCAGCCAAGGGTTCTCCATCAGCTTGGCACGGGCGACGGCCGGATCGCGGGCGCCGCGGATCAGCGCGATCACGGCATCGAGGTTGACGACGGCGATGGCGAGGCCGACGAGGAGGTGGGCCCGTTCGCGCGCCTTGTTGAGATCGAAGATGGTGCGCCGGGTGATGACGTCGTAGCGGAAGTCGATGAAGGCGACGAGGATATCCTTGAGGTTCATCATCGTCGGCTGGCCGCCGTCGAGCGCCAGCATGTTGACGCCGAAGCTCGATTGCAGGGGGCTGAAACGATAGAGCTGGTTCAGCACCACCTCGTGCATGGCGTCTCGCTTCAGCGTGACCACCACCCTGACCCCGTCGCGGTCGGACTCGTCGCGCAGCTCGGCGATGCCCTCGATCCTCTTGTCGCGCACCGCGTCGGCGATTTGCTCCAGCATCCTCGCCTTGTTCACCTGGTAGGGGACCTCGGTGACGATGATGGCCTGGCGGTCCCGTCCCGCCTCCTCGATATGGGTGAGCCCGCGCATGATGACCGAGCCCCGGCCGTTGTGATAGGCCGAGCGGATGCCGGACTTGCCGAGGATGATGCCGCCGGTGGGGAAATCGGGCCCCGGCACCAGCTCCATCAGCTCATCGATCGTCATCTCCGGATTGTCGAGCAGCGCCAGGCTGGCGTCGATCACCTCGCCCAGATTGTGCGGCGGGATGTTGGTCGCCATGCCGACGGCGATGCCGCCGGCGCCGTTGACCAGCAGATTGGGGAACTGGGCCGGCAGCACCGTCGGCTCCCTCGAGGTGTTGTCGTAATTCTCCCGGAACTCGACCGTGTCCCTGTCGTAATCCTCGAGAAGCGCATGGGCCACCTTGGCGAGGCGCGCCTCGGTGTAGCGCATGGCCGCCGGCGGGTCGCCGTCCATGGAGCCGAAATTGCCCTGGCCGTGGATCAGCGGCAGGCGCATGGAGAACTCCTGGGCCATGCGCACCATGGCGTCGTAGATCGCCGTATCGCCGTGGGGGTGGTATTTCCCCATGACCTCGCCGACGATCCGGGCCGACTTGCGGAACACCTTGTTCCAGTCGTAGCCCGACTCCTTCATGGCGTATAGGATTCGCCGATGCACCGGCTTGAGCCCGTCGCGGACATCGGGAAGGGCGCGCGAGACGATCACGCTCATGGCGTAATCGAGATACGACCTCTTCATCTCGTCTTCGATGGAGACCGGCGTGATGGACTGACCCGGCGGGTTCGGCGGTGTCGGCGGCGTGAGTTCTGTGGTCACGAGTTTCTGCCCACGGGTTCAGGTTGTTATCGGGTCGGATTCAGGCACGAAAACAGTGGATCGGCGAAACAGCTGGATGACGGCGCATCATGACACCCGCGGCGGCCCGGGAACGACCCCGGGGGACCCACGAGCTTTTTCAAAATATAGCAGGTTGGCCGTTCGCTAACAACAATATAGTGTGGAATTGAGGCTAGAAAGGTATCTCGTCGTCGAGGTCGGTTTGGCCGCTTTCAGGGGTCTGGGCGGCGGCGGGTTCGGCCGGGGAAACATCGCCCGCGCCGGCGACCGGAGCGGCCGAATCGGCGCGTGAATCGAGCATCGTAAGCTCGCCCCGGAAACGTTGCAGGACGACTTCGGTGCTGTATTTTTCCTGGCCCGACTGGTCGGTCCATTTGCGGGTCTGGAGCTGACCCTCGATATACACCTTGGAGCCCTTCCTCAGATATTGTTCGGCGATATCGCCGAGGTGGTCGTTGAAGATCACCACCCGGTGCCATTCGGTGCGCTCGCGGCGCTCGCCCGAATTTTTATCGCGCCAGGTCTCGGAGGTGGCGAGCGACAGATGGACGATCTTTTTGTTGTCCTGGGTACGGCGGACCTCCGGGTCGCGGCCCAGATTGCCGATGAGGATGACCTTGTTTACGCTGCCAGCCATGGAGTTTCCCTTGAACGAGTTTTTCCGGCCCATCACTTTACACCCAAAGCCGCCAACGGACCACCGCTTTGGTGTAGGATCGGGCGGCGATGGAGCGAAGGTGTGTAGGATCGGGCGGCGATGGCGCGAATCGGCGGTAGACCCCAATGAGCAGGACCAAGGGCGTCGCCATGATCTCGATCAGGGGCGCGCGCGAACACAACCTCAAAAACATCGACGTCGATGTGCCGCGCGATTCCCTGGTGGTGATCACCGGGCTCAGCGGTTCGGGCAAGTCCTCTCTCGCCTTCGACACCATCTACGCCGAGGGCCAGCGGCGCTATGTCGAGAGCCTGTCGGCCTATGCCCGCCAGTTCCTCGAACTGATGAAAAAACCCGAATTCGACTCGATCGAGGGGCTGTCGCCGGCGATCTCCATCGAGCAGAAGACGACCTCGCGCAACCCGCGCTCCACCGTCGGCACGGTGACCGAGATCTACGATTATCTCAGGCTGCTGTTCGCCCGCGTCGGCGTGCCCTATTCGCCGGCGACCGGCCTGCCGATCGAAAGCCAGACCGTCTCCCAGATGGTCGATATCCTCGTTTCCATGGCCGAAGGCACGAGGCTTTATCTCCTGGCGCCGATCGTGCGCGGGCGCAAGGGGGAATACCGCAAGGAGCTCAAGGACTTGCAGAAGCGGGGCTTCCAGCGGGTCAAGATCGACGGGTCGGTCCACGAGATCGCCGAGGCGCCGGCGCTGAACAAGAACGTCAAGCACGACATCGAGGTGGTGGTCGACCGCATCGTGCTTAAGGGCGGCCTCGGCAACCGCCTGGCCGACAGCCTGGAGACGGCGCTGGCGCTATCGGACGGGCTCGCCATCGCCGAGGACGCGGATTCGGGCGAGCGCACCACCTTTTCCGCCAAGTTCGCCTGCCCGGTCTCGGGCTTCACCCTCGATGAGATCGAACCCAGGCTGTTTTCCTTCAACAACCCCCACGGGGCGTGCCCCGGCTGCGACGGGCTCGGCACCAAGTTCTACTTCAACCCCAAGCTCGTGGTGCCGGACGACGGGCTTAGCTTGCGCGACGGCGCCATCGCGCCCTGGGCCAGCGCGTCGTCGCAATATTATGTCCAGACCCTCGATTCCCTCGCCCGGCACTTCAAGTTCTCGACCGTCGCGACCTTCGCCGAGCTTCCGAAACCGGCGCGCGACGCGATCCTCTTCGGCTCTGGCGATGAGCCGGTGAAGATGGATTACGACGACGGCATCCGGAGCTATTCGGTGACCAAGCCCTTCGAAGGGGTGATCCCCAACCTCGAGCGGCGCTACCGGGAAACCGACGCCCACTGGCTGCGCGATGAGCTGTCACGCTTCCAGTCGAGCCAGCCCTGCGAAGCCTGCGCCGGCTACCGCCTCAAGCCGGAAACGCTTTGCGTCAAGATCGCCGGGCTTCACATCGGCGAGGTGACCGAAATGTCGATCAGCGAGGCCGGCGCCTGGTTCAAGGGGCTGGCCGGCAAGCTGACGCCCAAGAACCGGGAGATCGCGGCGCGGATCCTGAAGGAAATCAACGAGCGCCTCGGTTTCCTCGTCGATGTCGGGCTTTCCTATCTGACGCTGTCGCGCGCTTCCGCCACGCTCTCTGGCGGCGAAAGCCAGCGCATCCGCCTGGCCTCCCAGATCGGCTCGGGGCTGACCGGCGTGCTCTACGTCCTCGACGAGCCGTCCATCGGCCTCCATCAGCGCGACAACCGGCGCTTGCTCGAGACCCTCAAACGGTTGCGCGATCTCGGCAACACCGTGCTGGTGGTCGAGCACGATCAGGAAGCGATCCTCGCCGCCGATCACCTCATCGACATGGGGCCGGGCGCCGGCGTGCATGGCGGTTACGTGGTCGCCGAGGGCACGCCCGAAGAGGTGATGGCCGTCGCCGACAGCCTGACCGCCCAATACATCACCGGCGCCATGGCGATCCCGGTGCCCGATCGGCGCCGGCCGGGCACCGGGCCGGAGAAGCTTTCGATCAAGGGCGCGCGCGCCAACAACCTGAAAAATATCGATGTCGATATCCCCTTGGGCACCTTCACCTGCGTCACCGGCGTATCGGGCGGCGGCAAGTCCTCGCTCATCGTCGAGACCCTGTACAAGGCGATCGCGAGGCGGCTCAACGGGGCGCGGCTTTACCCCGGCGATCACGACGCCATCGAGGGCGCCGCCTTTATCGACAAGATCATCGACATCGACCAGTCCCCCATCGGCCGCACGCCGCGCTCCAACCCGGCGACCTACACCGGCGCCTTCGGCCCGATGCGTGAGTGGTACGCCACCCTGCCCGAGGCCGGCGCCAGGGGCTACAAGCCCGGGCGCTTTTCGTTCAACGTCAAGGGCGGGCGCTGCGAAGCCTGCAAGGGCGACGGCGTGATCAAGATCGAGATGCATTTCCTGCCCGATGTCTATGTCCAGTGCGACGTCTGCGAGGGCAAGCGCTATAACCGCGAAACCCTGGAAATAACCTTCAGGAACAAAACGATATACGATGCTCTTGATCTAACGGTCGAGGAAGGTGCGGAATTCTTCAAGGCCGTTCCGGCGATCCGTTCGAAGCTCGTGACGCTGGAAAAGGTCGGCCTCGGCTACATCAAGCTCGGCCAGCCGGCGACGACGCTCTCGGGCGGCGAGGCCCAGCGGGTCAAGCTCGCCAAGGAACTCGCCAAGCGCGCCACCGGCAAGACCCTTTACATCCTCGACGAGCCGACGACGGGTCTGCATTTCCATGACGTGCGCAAGCTCCTGGAAGTCCTCCATTCCCTGGTCGATCAGGGCAACACGGTGGTGGTGATCGAACACAACCTCGAGGTCATCAAGACCGCCGACTGGATCATCGATCTCGGCCCCGAGGGCGGCGACGAGGGCGGACACGTCGTCGCCACCGGCACGCCGGAGCAGGTGGCGGAGGTGGCGGAAAGCTACACCGGCCAGTATCTGCGGATGTATTTCGACGGCTCCCAACCCGCCCGCAAACGGGCTTGAGGTCACAATGGGGCGCCAAACGAAACCGGTCCACGTCATCGGCGGCGGGCTTGCCGGGTCGGAGGCGGCGTGGCAGTTGGCCAAGGCCGGCGTCCCGGTGACGCTGCACGAGATGCGCCCGGTCAGGGGCACCGAGGCGCACCTGACCGACAGGCTCGCCGAGCTCGTCTGTTCCAACTCGTTCCGCTCCGATGACGCCGAGAACAACGCCGTCGGGCTGTTGCACGAGGAGATGCGCCGCGCCCGCTCCCTCATCATGGCGGCGGCGGACGCCAACCAGGTGCCGGCGGGAGGGGCGCTGGCGGTCGACCGGGAAGGTTTCGCCGACGCCGTCGAGGCGGCGCTGATCGGCGAGCCGCTCGTCGCCATCGAGCGCGGCGAGATCGCCGGCCTGCCACCGGCCGAGTGGTCCTCGGTGATCGTCGCCACCGGCCCCCTCACCTCGCCGGCGCTGGCCGAGGCCATCCGGGCGCTGACGGGCGAGGAATCCCTCGCCTTCTTCGACGCCATCGCGCCGATCGTCTATAAGGACAGCATCGATTTCACCAAGGCCTGGTTCCAGTCCCGCTACGATAAGGTTGGCCCCGGCGGCGACAAGGCGGCCTACATCAACTGTCCCCTGGACGAGGCGCAATACCACGCCTTCATCGACGCCTTGATCGCGGCTACGAGGACCGAATTCAAGGAATGGGAGAGCGCGACGCCCTATTTCGAGGGCTGCCTGCCGATCGAGGTGATGGCGGAGCGCGGCCCGATGACCCCGGCCTTCGGGCCGATGAAGCCGGTCGGCCTGACCGACCCGAATACCGGCAAGCGGGCATTCGCCGTCGTCCAGCTTCGCCAGGACAACGCCATCGGCACGCTCTACAACATGGTCGGTTTCCAGACCAAGCTGAAATACGCCGAGCAGTCCAGAGTCTTCACCACCATCCCGGGGCTGGAGAAGGCGCGCTTCGCGCGTCTCGGCGGCATCCACCGCAACACCTTCCTCAACGCGCCCAAGCTGCTCTCCCCGACGCTGCGCCTCAAGGTCGATGAAAGGCTCCGCTTCGCCGGCCAGATCACCGGCGTCGAGGGCTACGTCGAGTCCGCCGCCATGGGGCTGCTGGCCGGCCGCTTCGCCGCCGCCGAGATCGGCGGCGGGATACCATCGACGCCGCCGGCGAGCACCGCCATGGGGGCGTTGCTCAACCACATCACCGGCGGCCATCTCGGCGCCGAAACGGTCGAGAGCGCGCCTCGAAGCTTCCAGCCGATGAACGTCAATTTCGGCCTCTTCCCGCCCTTGATCGAGACCCCCGACAAGGGGCGGCCCCTGAAGGGCCGGGCGCGCAAGCAGGCGATGGCCCGGCGCGCCCTTGGCGATCTCGACGCCTGGCTCGGCGCCAACCGGGCGGCGGCGGAATAGGCCGGGCGTTGGCCCCTAGAAAAGAACAAGCGCGGAAACAAGAATGACGAGGACGGCGCCCTGCGCATTGTCAATGAGGCCTTTGGCGGCGCGGTTGACTTCAGGACTATTTCAGGGTTTTTAAATAGGCGATAATGTCGGCTCGCATTTTGGCGCTTTTAACGCCAGGGAATTTTGCCTTGGTTCCTTTGATAAATTGTTCCGGGTTGGCCAAAAACTCGATTAGATTTGCGTCAGTCCAAGTAAGACCCGACTCCAACAAGGCTTTCGAATAATTATATCCCTCAACGGCACCCGCAGCCTTGCCATAAACGCCAAAAAGAGTGGGGCCAAATACAATTTTCCCACCCTTATCGAAGCTATGGCAGACTTTGCATTGATTAACCGCAGCGACTTTGCCCTTGGCTGCGTCGCCCATGCCCATCGGTTTTAGCTCTGTGTTCGTCAATGTTTTGAAATAAGCGAGAAGGTCCGCTCTTTGCGTGGATTTTTTTAGGCCAAAAAAGCTCATCTTCGTGCCTTTAATAAATTTTTTCGGTCTGGTCATAAATTCTGTAAAAGCTGCTTCGTCCCAGATAATTCCAGACGACGCCATGGCCTTCGAATACTTGTAGCCTTTAACGGAAGCGGCGAAACTGCCCAAGATACCGAACAGGTTCGGGCCGAGCTTGTTTTTTCCACCCTCTTCCAAGGTGTGGCAAGGTGTACATTTTTTTGCTAAGCGTTTGCCCTTGGCAATATCCCCCGCCGCCATCGCCCCGGATGCAGCGATAAAGACGACAATCGCCGCGCAAGGGGAAATCAAGTTTGTGAATTTCACTGCGACCTCCTGACTTGCTAACGCAGTCAATCAAACATTTCTGGAGAACAATCCGATTTCATCATGTTGGGGCCGAATTTACCGAATGGGGCCTGGTTTTTTGATTTGCATCATCAGATCGTTGTCCCAAATGCCATCGACCTCAAAGTGAGCCGCCGCTCCTTTAAGGAGAGCCTCAATAAGGTTGTGGTTGACGTAGGCGTATATCCCCGGCTGTTTAAACGTATAGGTTGCCGCACCCGCGGCGCCACCCGCGATAAACCAGGTTTCCAGCCCCGTTTGCGGATCGTCCGTAAACGAGCCCGTGGACCAGACGTTATCGCCGTGCCCGCCGATCAGATGCGGGCGCGTATCGCGATTGGCTTGGGAATGAACGATCATGACCGTCTCGCCAACTTTCGCCTTTAGGGAATTGGCGCCAGTCAGCGCTCCGATCGCGCCATTGAAAACAATATGGCTGGGCGTTAGCGTGGCCATAACCTCCATTGAATCGGCATAGTCTTCGCCAGCGCTCTCGTATTTTTTGTATTCTCCGTCTTCATCCTTGGCCAAGTAGTAGTCCTGTTCGCCGATATAATAAATCCGGTCATACCGAATAGGTTTTCCGTCTTTTCCCTTGAGGCCATCGCGCGGCAAAACCATGATGGCGCCGTTCATGCCATGGACCACATGGTACGGGATCATCACGCCGCCAGGAGCGCAGTGATAAACAAATACGCCAGGCTTCGTCGCCTTAAAGCGCAAAACAGCTTCTTCACCGGGTGAAACAAGCGTCAACGCACCTCCGCCAAGAGCTCCCGTGGCGGCGTGAAAATCGATGTTGTGTTCCATGGCGCTCGTATCGGGGTTAACCAGCGTCAGTTCGACGTAGTCGCCTTCATGTACGACAATCAGTGGACCGGGAACCGAACCATTAAATGTCAACGCCCAGATTTCAGCGCCGTCTTCATCAAGAACCATAATTTTTTCTTCGATGACCAAACGAATTTCGACGACCTTTGGGCCGCCCTTGGCAACCTGCTGATGTTTGGGCGCAAATGGCGGCGGGACCAATTCCTGCCTCACTCGGGGCAGGTCCGCCATTTGGCTGGCCGAATCCGGGGTGGCGGCATGGGCGAATGACGCGCCCAGTTTGGCTGCCAACAATCCGGAGCCGACGGCGGTTGCACCTGAAAGGAAATTTCTACGAGAGACACCTTGTCGATCTCCATCCAACTGGTTCATTTGCTTCTCCAATCAACGAAAATTTCCTAACCCGACATTTCGCGGATAACCTACGAATTCATGGTAATCGTACCAAGATTGCAACGCCGTTGGAATGGTTGTCCTCCGTAGCCTTCCAGATAACCCGATTTTCGTCGGTTGGCAGTGTCCAGAAGGTCATTTGTCCACATTTTTCGTCAGCCAGACGCACCTCTCCCATCGTTTTTACCTCGCCGTGGATTTCCTCGGCCTACGCCGGAACGGGTCTTCGTCGTAGATCATCTATCAGGCCCGAGATTTTCTGGAACAAGCTTCTCGGCACGGCAACCTCGGCCAAGAGGAATACGACGGTGGCGAGAAGGATGAACAGGAACGCCACGACGATCGACATGTCTCTTTCCCTATGCGCCGTTATCGGTCCGGGGCAGGTCGAACCCTAGAACCGCTTGAGCATCACGGCGACGGCGAGGCGGATGAGCTTGATTGGTCTGGCGATCTCGAGCCCGGGCGCGAACAGGTCATAGTCATGCGCGTGAAGGCGCCCCAGATAGCCGTTCGCGAGAATCCCCGGCAGATAGGCCGGAAGGAACCGGACCAGGGTCTTCTTCTTGAATTCGCTCCTGAAATTCCGCGCCCCGACCAGATGATCCTTGGCCAGCGCGGCGATCTCCTTGGCCACCCGGGCAAGCGCCTTCCTGGTGTCCGAGGAACTCGATCTGTGGCTGGAGAGCCGCACATTGAACACATCCTCCGGCGCCAGGCCCACCTTCGCCAGCTCCTCGACGGGCAGGAAGGTGCGCTTCTTGCGGGCGTTGAAGGCGGTGGCGCGAAGCTGACCGATGAGGCCCCAGGCGACGCCGATATGGCGTCCGGCGGCATGGGCGGCGGCGCCGCGTTCGGCCAGGACCTCGAGCGCCAGACTGACGAGCGGCGTCGACGTGGCGTCGGCATAGGATTCCAGCGCCGCCAGATTCCCCGGCCTCCGGTCTTCGACATCGAAGGCCCGGCCGTCGATCAGGCGATCGAAATGAGAACGGCCGAGAGCGAAACGTTCGACCGCCTCGCCAAGCGCCACCGCCACCTGATGCCGCGGATTGCCGCCGGCATATAGGGTGTCCAGGGTCTCGCGCCACCATTGCAGGCGGATGTGCCCCGAGAGCGGCTCGGAGATGACGTCGCGGATCTTGGCGATCTCCTGGTTGAAGGCGTAGACCGCCATGAGGCCGGCGCGCGCGGTCTCGGGCGCGAACATGGCGCAGAGGTAGCGGTCGTAATCATGCGCCCTTACCAGTTGGGCGCAAAAGGAATGCGCGGATTCGATGGACATTGTGTGTCATATATAGCCGGTTCTCGAAGGGTGCCCAATATCGACCGGTGACGTGGCTTACTTCAATTCCAAGGACGCGCCGCTCCTCCTCGGCGTTCGTATCGAAGAGCCGGCGATTGCTCCAGCCGCGGGCCGGGACGGGACTTCTCCGATCCATGGATCGGCGGTTCCCTCGCGCCTCATAGCCGGGCGATTTCATGGCCCCATCGCCGCCTTTTACCGCCTGGCGCTGCTCGCCCACGGGATCGCCGGCGATCCGGACTTGAGCGCCCGGTCCAAGAGCGCGCGCATCGCCGCGCTGAGATCGGCGCTCGAGGGGCGCGAGGGGGGGAACCCGCAAGACCGGTCGAGCGATATCCCGGCGGCGTTTTTGGAAGCGGCCAGGGCGCTCGGTCGGTTAAGCGAGGAACGCGCCATCCCCGCCCTTCATGCCCGCCTCGTGCTCGAGGCCTGCCAACTGGAGGCGGTGAAGGATCGCTACCGGGACTGGAGCGAACTTCTCTCATATCTCCGCTTCAAGGCGGCGCCGGCGGCACGGTTCATGCTCGAACTCCATGGCGAGTCGCGATCGGGCCTGGCGCCGGCGGAGGCGCTTTGCATGGCCTCGCATATGGTCCATCTTCTCAACAACTGCCGGGGCGATTATCTCGAACGCGGCCGCGTCTACCTGCCCCAGAGCTGGTTCACCGGCGCCAACGCCGAGGCCGGAGCGCTCGGCGGGAGCTCGGCCGCGCCCGAGCTCCGCGCCGTGTTCGATCAGGCCTCGGCGGCAATCGCCGGTTTGCTGAGGACGGCGGCGCCCGTCGTCGGCTCGATCGACGACCGGGGCCTGCGGATGGAGGCGGCGCTGATGCTGAGCCGCACCGAGAGGCTGGCGGCGAAACTCGCCCGCCGCGACCCGCTACGCCGGCCGGTGACGCTTTCGGGCCTTGAGCGGCTGAGCGCCGGGCTTAGCGGCGCCATCCGTGGGATCCTTCGGCGGTGAATGTCGGCTCGACCCCTTTCGGCCGGCATCGGCGCGCGATCATCCTTGCGCGCCGGCGGCGCCGCGAGTAAAAGTGATTGATTCCAGTTTGCAAATCCGTGGCATCCACCGCTCCGGGCGCACTCGGTCGCCGAGTGCCAGGATGCTTACGAAATCCGTAACCGAGGAGGGGGGTAAGAATGAAAAATCCGCTTTTGACCCTGCAAGGCACGATCATCGCCGGGATCGTCATTACCGTCGTGATGGTCCTCATCGTCAAACTGTCGTTCTGATTTTCAGGGAGGAAAGGCAATGGAAATCCTAGAAGGTCCCTGGATCATATTCTTCGTCCGCTGGCTCCATGTCGTCAGCGGCATCATGTGGATCGGCCTGCTGTGGTACTTCAATTTCGTCCAGATCCCGTCGATGCCCAAGATACCGGACGAGCAGAAACCGGCGATCTCCAAGGTGATCGCGCCGGAGGCCCTGTTCTGGTTCCGTTGGGCGGCGCTATCGACCATCATCTTCGGCCTGATCCAGGCTATGCAACTCGGCTTCTTACGCGATGGCCTGTTGCTCGGCATCGCCTCGAACAGCCCCTATCACATGATGATCGGGCTGGGCATGTGGATGGGCCTGATCATGGCGGCCAACGTCTGGTTCGTCATCTGGCCGAACCAGAAGAAAGCGCTTGGCATGGTCGAGGTACCGGCGGAAGAGAAGGCGGCGGCGGCGCGAATGGCGATGCTGTTCTCGCGCACCAACACCATGCTGTCGATACCGATGTTATACGCCATGGTGTCGGTGCACTTCTTCCAGATGTCGGGCTGAGGAACAGAGCCTGATTCTCTATGTGGGGCCCCCGCGGGCCCCACTTTTTTGCCCTCGGCGCACTCAAGGAACCGGGATCAGGGCGGCCCCGACGCGCCGGTTCTCGATGACCAGCACGTTGAAGGTGCGGCACGCCGCCCCGGTGTCGGTGGCCTCGATGACGACCCCTGCCTGGCGCATCCGGGCGCGGAGATCGGGCGCCACCGGCTCTGCCTTTTCGCCGCAGCCGATGAGCAGGATTTCGACCGGCGGATCGGCGGCCAGCACCGCCGCAAAATCTTCTTCGACGATTTTGGCAATGTCGCTCACCGCCCAGGGGAGCGTACGGTCGGGGAATACCAGCACCGCGCCGTCGTGACGCCGGCCGGCGATGGTGAAGCCGTCCGCGCCATAGGATTGGATCAGCTGCCGGCCACGGGGATCGGAGGGGGTAAGCTCCATTGGACGCGCCCCAGGGTTTGAAAAGGCTCAACCCCCGGCGTCGGAGTTCGCCACCACGCCGGGGCTGATCTGGCCGCGGATATTGAGGAACAGGAGGATGGGCGAAGCGATCCAGATCGACGAATAGGTGCCGATCAATACGCCCCAGATCAAGGCGAAGCTGAAATCGGCGATGACCTCGCCGCCGAATGAAAAGATCGCGACCAGGGCCAACAACGTGGTGACGCTGGTCATGATGGTGCGCGACAGGGTGTGATTGACACTGAGATTCAGCAGATCCTCCACGCCCATGCTCTTGTATTTGCGCAAGTTCTCGCGAATGCGGTCGAACACCACCACCGTGTCGTTGATCGAATAGCCGGCGATGGTCAGGATCGCGGCCACGGTCGAGAGGTTGAACTCCAGTCCGAGGACCGAAAATATGCCGATGGTGGAGATCACGTCGTGGATCAACGCGACGACGGCGCCGATGGAGAACTGCCATTCGAAGCGGAACCACACATAGACCATGATGACGAAAATGGAGAGGATGACGGCGATGATTCCGGCGCGGATCAGCTCGTCCCCGACCTTGGGTCCGACCGACTCGACCCGGCGGTAGCTGGCGATATCGGAACCGAGCGCCTGCTTGACCGTATCGACGGCGCGCTGTTGCGCCTTCTCGCCGCCGGGTTGGCGCTCGACGCGGATCAGGACGTCGGTGGGCTCGCCGAATTCCTGGAGCGCCACCTCGCCGAGCCCGAGGCTGGAGAGCTTGGCCCGCAACTCCGGCAGATCGGCCGGTCCCTGCGTCCTCACCTCCATGAGGATCCCGCCCTTGAAATCGATGCCGTAGTTCAGTCCCTTGAAGGCGAAGAAACCGACCGACAGCAACATGAGCGCGGCGGAGAAGACGAAGGCAAGTTTGCGCTTGCCGATGAAGTCGATCTTGGTGTCGGTGGGGACGATCCTTAGGGGAATGAGGGCCATGGTCAGCGATTCTCCCTTAGAGCGGTTCTTGGTAGATAGGAACCATTTGACCGGGATTATTTTGCGTCCTGGCTAGGCGCGGAATGCGCGGTGATGCTGGCGCATCACAAGCGTTTCGCAACGACGCCAGGGCGCAAAAGAACCCGGCCTTCGGTGGGGCAAATCGGCCCCTCGACGTCGTTGCGACGCTTGCCCGATGCTCAAGCATCGCGCCGCGCGCCGCGCCTAGCCGAATGAGCCGATTTGCACCCATCAAATTGATTCCTATCTACCAAGAACCGCTCTAGAGCGGCAGGACTTGCGCCCGGTGCTGGCGCAGCCAGAACACCACCATGAGGCGCGTCAGCATGATCGCCGTGAACATCGACGTCATGAGGCCGATGGACAGCGTCACCGCGAAGCCCTGGATCGGACCGGTGCCGAACATGAAGAGGATGATGGCGGCGAACAAGGTGGTGAGATTGGCGTCGATGATCGTCGTCAGCGCCCGCCGGTAGCCGGCGTCGACGGCCGAAATCGGTGTCCGCCCGGCCCGCACTTCCTCGCGGATGCGCTCGAAGATCAGGACGTTGGCGTCCACCGCCATGCCCATGGTCAAGATGATGCCGGCGATGCCGGGCAGGGTGAGGGTCGCCTGCAGCAAAGACAGCGCGCCGGCGATCAGCGCCAGATTGAACAGCAGGGCGACGTTGGCCATGGCGCCGAAGATGCCGTAGGAGATGACCATGAAGATCAGCACCAGGATGAGGCCGATGATGCAGGCGATCTTGCCGGCGCGGATCGAATCGGCGCCGAGATCGGGACCGACGGTGCGTTCCTCGAGGATGGTGAGCGGCGCCGGCAAGGCGCCGGCGCGAAGCAGCAACGCCAGATCCTTCGCCTCGACGGTGGTGAAACTGCCGGAGATGATGCCGGAGCCGCCCATGATCGGTTCGCGGATGATCGGGGCGCTGATGACCTTGCCGTCGAGAACGATGGCGAAGGGCCGGCCGACGTTCTTCTTGGTGACCTGGCCGAACTTTCTGGCGCCGGTGATGTCGAAGCGGAAACTGATCACCGGCCGGCCCTGTTCGACGGTAGGCTGGGAGTCGACGAGGTTATCGCCGGGGACCATGATCCGTTTCTTCACCACATATTCGACGGGGCGGCCGGTCGTCGGGTCGATCTCGTCGTCGGAGGGCAGGATTTCGGAGCCCGGCGGCGGCCGGCCTCCGCGCGCCCGTATCTCGGCCGCCGACACCGTGGTGTCGACGAGACGGAAATTCATCTTGGCGGTCTGGCCCAGCAGCCTCTTGACCCGTTCCGGATCGTCGATGCCCGGCAGCTGCACGATGATGCGGTCGCGGCCCTGGCGCTGGATCGAAGGCTCGGAGGTGCCGAATTCGTCGATGCGCCGGCGCACGATCTCGACCGACTGGGCGATGACCTGGTTGCGGCGCTCGGTTATCGCCTCTTCCGTATAGCGCACACTGATCTTGCCGCTGCCATCGCTCTCGACCACGGTGCCGGCTTCGGCCTGCTTGGCCATGCTCGCCGCGCGGTCCACATCGGCGAGATCGCGCACCCGGAAGGTGGCCGTCTCGCCCTCGACGCCGAGCTCGCGATAACCGATCTTTCCTCCTCTCAGAATGCCGCGAAGGGAGTGGACCAGATTGTCGAGGCGCTCGCGCGTCACCGTCTTGAGGTCGACCTCGAGCAGCAGGTGCGATCCCCCTTGCAGATCGAGGCCGAGGCGAAGTTGCTTGTGGGGAAGCCAGGTTGGAATACTCGCCGCCTGCTCGGTGGTGAGGAAATTAGGCGCGCTTAAGACCAGGCCCAGGACGCATATGGCGAGGACCATGACGACTTTCCATTTGGCGAAATAGACCATGGAAGGGCAGGACCTACGCTTTACCGATAATCGTCATTCATCGTCGTCGGGGGCCTCGCGCCGGCGACGCCTTCTCTTGCGGCTTCGCGGCCGCTCCTCCTCGTCATCGCCGTCATCGCCGTCATCGTCGTCGCGGCTCGGTTCAGTCTTGGCGATGACGGTGGACACCATGGAGCGGGCGACGCGCACCCGGACCCCATCGGCGATCTCGACGATCAACTCGTTGGCGTCCACCACCTTGATGATCAGGCCGATGAGGCCGCCGTTGGTGATGATGCGGTCCCCCCGTCGCAAGGCCTCGAGCAGTTCCCTGTGCTGCTTCGCCTTCTTCTGCTGCGGGCGGATCAGCAGCATGTAGAAGACGCCGAATATGAGAACCATCGGCAACAGGAAGCCGATGTCGAAACCGCCCCCACCGCCGGCATCCTGGGCGTAAGCCGGTGAAATCAGCATCTAATTCTCCTCTTATCGTCGATTGAGGCCTGCCGGAATATAGTCAACCCGACGTTACTTGCAAATCCAAAGCTCGGCAAACCGACAAAAGTCCCGGTTTCAGCGCGCCTTGGGCCCGGTTTCAAGCCGATTGACGGCGAATTCTCGTATGCTAGGGTCTCGCGCCGCCCATGCCGGCGCTTCCTCTCCGGTGCCTGGGTAGCCCCTTTCAGGCGAGTGAGCCATGTCCGATACGCCCGACCAAACGTTCTTGAGACGCATCGCCGAGGCCCTCGACCGTCTGGCGCCGCCAAGCGCCGACGGCTTCGATCTCGCGGCGGCCGACGCCTTCATCTGGCAGGCCGAGGACAAGCGCTTGCACCGGGTCGGGGAGGTCAACCGGGTGGATATCGCCCTCCTCAAGGGGATCGACCGCCAGCGGGATATCTTGCTCGATAACACCAAACGGTTCGCCAACGGCCTGCCGGCCAACAACGCCCTCCTGTGGGGCGCGCGGGGCATGGGCAAAAGCTCCCTGGTCAAGGCGGTCCACGCCAAGGTCAACGAGGACGCCAAGGAGCCGCTGGTGCTGGTCGAGATCCACCGCGAGGACATCAACGGCGTGGCGCATCTGCTGGCGCCGCTGCGCGCCGTCAAGCGGCGCTGCATCCTGTTTTGCGACGACCTCTCGTTCGACGGTCACGACACCAGTTTCAAGTCCCTGAAAGCGTTGCTCGAGGGCGGCATCGAGGGGCGTCCCGAGAACGTCCTGTTCTACGCCACTTCCAACCGCCGCCACCTGATGCCGAGGGATATGATCGAGAACGAGCGCTCGACCGCGATCAACCCGGCCGAGGCGGTGGAGGAGAAGGTCTCGCTATCGGACCGGTTCGGGCTGTGGCTCGGCTTTCACGCCTGCGACCAGGACGTCTTTCTCGCCATCGTCGACGGCTATGCCGGCCATTACGGCCTCGAGGTCGGCCGCGACCGATTGCACGGGGAGGCGATCGAGTGGTCGGTCACCCGCGGCGCCCGCTCGGGCCGGGTGGCGTGGCAGTTCATCCAGGATCTGGCGGGCCGGCTGGGCCAGCGACTCGGCTGAGTCTCACGACCTCTTGAGGCGGCGGAGCAGCCTCGCCGGATCGACGGCGCGGGAGCCACGGCGGATCTCGAAGTGCAGCTGGGGCGTCGTGACGCGTCCGGAATCGCCGACCCGCGCGATGCCCTGCCCGCGCTTGACCACGTCGCCGCGGCCGACCAGCAGGCGGTCATTGTGGGCATAGGCCGTTATCCAGCCGCCGCGATGGCGAATCAGCAACAGATTTCCATAGCCGCGAAGCTCGTTCCCGGCATAGGCCACGACCCCGTTGGCGGCGGCCCGCACCTCGGTGTTCTTCGGTGCCGCGATGTTGATGCCGTCGTTGTGCAATCCCCCCGGCTTGGGCCCGAACGCCGAGACCAGCTTGCCCTTGACCGGCCACAGGAAGGCTTGCGCGGTTCGCGGCGGCGGATCGATCGGCGGCGGCGAAACCCTGAGGCTCCGGCCCCGCTTGGAAGGCGGCGCGGAGCGCTTGGCGACGCCTCTCGACGGGGCGGACCTGGCTGCATCCTTCGCCGGTGAAGACGGCCTGGCCATCGCCGTTGGCCGCGCCGGCGCCGGCCGGGGTGAAGCGGCGATGCCAGGCGATGCCGGCAGGCGCAGCCTCTGGCCGACGACGATCCTGAAGGGGGGGCGGATATCGTTGGCCCTGATCAGGTTTCGGATGCCGACATCGTAGCGCTTGGCGACGCCGTAGACGGTGTCGCCCGCGCCGACGACGTGGACGCGCGGACGGGGCAGGATGAGCCTCTGGCCGGGCTCGAGCGTATAGGGGGGCTTGAGGCCGTTGGCGTCGATGATCGCCCGCAACGCCACCTTGGCGCGCTTGGCGATGCCGTAAAGCCCATCTCCGGCCCGAACCTCGACGGTCAAGGCACCCCGCTCGGGCGCCGCGGACTCGGCCGCGTCCGGCCGCGAGGCGGCGGGTTCGGGGTAGGTCCTGTTGTCGACAGGCGCCGGCTTAAGCGCGGTGCCGCACCCCGCCAACACCACCGCCGCCGCGAACACGGCGGTGGTGGCCAGGAAGGTCGGCCGATATTGGCGCCGGGCGTGGACCGTCGACATGTTGGAACATTTAGGCATTGTATTCGCCGTATTCGCCCCCATCAATGCCGCCCCATATCACGGGATTAACGCGCCGTGAAGCCCTCATCGCCGATCGGCGCGTCCTTCAGTCGTCGATCATCGGCACGAAACGGACCGGCCACAGGGTCTCGCTCTCGAAGCCGTCCTCGCGCTTGGTAAGCCTTACGACGTTCTGGTCCGATGCGTTCGCGCCCAGCGGGATCACCATGATCCCGCCGACCTCCAACTGATCGAGGAGCGCCGGCGGCGTCTCGACGGCGGCGGCGGTGGCGAGGATGCGCGGGAACGGCGCCTGCTCGGGCCAGCCGGCGATGCCGTTGCCGGTCATGGCGGTGACGTTGTGCAGGCCAAGCTCCTTGAACCGGGCTTCGGCCTCCTTCAACAGCGTCGAGTGGCGCTCCATGGTATAGACGCGCCGGCAAAGATGGGACAGCACCGCCGCCTGATAACCGGACCCGGTGCCGATCTCCAGCACCCGCATGCGTTCGCCGAGCTCGAGCGCCTGGGTCATCAAGGCGACGACGAGGGGCTGGCTGATGGTCTGTCCGGCGCCGATGGGAAGCGCCGTGTTCTCGTAGGCCTGGTCCCGGAACGGCTCCGGCACGAACATCTCGCGCGGCACCCGCTCTATGGCGCCAAGCACCTTGGCGTCGCCGATGCCGTGCTGGCGGAGCTCCATGATCAGGCGGATCTGGCGCGGCTCCACACTCATGCGAAGGCCCTTTTCAACACCCGGATCATCTTCCCGTCGGTGAGATCGAGATCGAGCGGCGTCACCGATATGGCGCCGGCGCTGACGGCGGTCAGATCGCTGCCCCGGCCCGAGGCGGCGTTCAGCCGCGGCCCGCCGAGCCAGTAATAAGGTTCGTCCCGGGGATCGGTGGCGACGGTGATGACTTCTGTTTGACGGCGCCGGCCCTGGCGGGTGATCTCGATACCGCTGACCTCGCCGGGCGCAAGAGCGGGGAAATTGATGTTGAACAGGACCTCTCTTGGCTTCGGGACACGGTAGAGCCTGGCGACCAGGCGGGGTCCGAAATGCTCGGCCGTCGGCCATTTCACCGCCTTGCCGCCATCGCGCATCTGGCTCAGCGCGATCGCCGGGATGCCGAGAAGCGTCGCCTCCATGGCGGCGGCGACGGTGCCCGAATGGGTGATGTCCTCGGCCAGGTTGGCGCCGTTATTGACGCCCGAAAGCACCAGGTCCGGCGGCCGGTCTTTGAGCAAATGGCACACCGCGAGCAAAACGCAGTCCGACGGCGTGCCGGTGACGGCGAAGCGCCTGGCCGATAATTTGCGGATCCTCAGCGGCGAACGCACGGTGAGCGAGTGGGCCGCCGTGCTTTGCTCGGTTTCCGGCGCCACGGTCCAGACGTCGTCGGTGAGACACTTGGCGATCCTGACCAGGATTTTCAGGCCCGGCGCGTTGATGCCGTCGTCATTGGAAACCAGGATCCTGGCGTTCTTCAAGCTGGGCGGCGCTTTTGGCATAGCGGGATCTATGCCGCCGCCTCGATCACCCCGAGCCCGCCCATATAGGGCCGAAGCGCGTCGGGCACCGCGACCGTGCCATCGCCGAACTGACCGTTCTCCAGCACCGCGATCAGGGCGCGCCCGACCGCCAGCCCCGAGCCATTGAGGGTATGGACGAAGCGGGTTCCCTTGCCATCCCTGGGGCCCTCCTTGGGGCGGAAGCGCGCGTTCATCCGCCGGGCCTGGAAGTCCGCGCAGTTGGAGCAACTCGAGATTTCGCGGTAGCGTCCCTGGCCGGGAAGCCAGACCTCGATGTCATAGGTCTTGCGCGCGCCAAAGCCCATGTCGCCGGTCGAAAGCACCATCACCCGGTAGTGCAGGCCGAGACGCTTCAGCACCTCCTCCGCCGCGCCCGTCATGCGCTCGTGCTCGGCCGGCGATTCCTCCGGCGTGGTGATGGAAACCAGTTCCACCTTGTCGAACTGGTGCTGGCGGTACATGCCGCGGGTGTCCTTGCCCGCCGCCCCGGCCTCGGAGCGGAAGCAGGGCGTCAGCGCGGTATAACGGAGCGGCAGGTCGGCCTCCTCGAGGATGCTCTCGCGCACGAGATTGGTCAGCGGCACCTCGGCCGTCGGGATGAGCCAGTAATCGTCGGTGGTGCGGAACAGGTCCTCGGCGAATTTGGGAAGCTGGCCGGTGCCAAAAAGCGCGGCGTCGCGCACCAGCAGCGGCGGGATGACCTCGGTATAGCCGAACTCATCGGTCTGCAGATCGATCATGAAGGCGCCGAGCGCGCGCGAGAGCCTGGCAAGCGCGCCCTTGAGCACGACGAAGCGCGATCCCGACATCCTGGCGGCGCCCTCGAAGTCCATCCAACCCAGCCCCTCGCCGATATCGAAGTGCTCCCTGGGGGTGAAATCGAAGGCCGGCTTTTCGCCGAAGCTCCTGATTTCCACATTGGCGGTGTCGTCGGCGCCGTCGGGAACGTCGGCGTCCGCCAGGTTGGGAATGCCGGAGAGCACATCGTCCAGTTCCTTGGACAAGCTCGCCGCCTGGCGCTCCGCCGCCGCCTGGAGCTGCTTTTCGCTCGCCACCTTTTCGATCAGCCCGGCGGCGTCATCCCCCTTCGACTTGGCGGCGCCGATCTCCTTCGACAAGGCGTTGCGCCGCGACTGGATATCCTGCGCCGCGGTCACCGCCTTGCGCCGTTCGGCGTCGAGCGCGACGATCTCGGCCGCTTGCGGAGCAAGGCCCCGCCGCGTCAGTCCCGCGTCGAATTCCCGCGGGTTGTCGCGAATCCACTTAATGTCGAACATGGGATGGCCGTGACGATTCCAAAGCGCGTGTTTATAGGCCCTGGTGGGCGCGCCGTCCACAGGGTAGCGCTAAACCACCGTGGTTCAGCCGCTAGTCTTCGCCCGCGTCCGCCGCCTCGCGCTTGGCGCGGCTTCTCTCCACCAGCCACACGGCTACGATGGAGACCTCGTAAAGGAAAATGATGGGAAGCGCGAGGCCGATCTGGCTGATGAGGTCGGGCGGGGTGAGAACGGCGGCGACGATGAAGACGATGACCAGGGCATATTTCCGCTTTTTCCTGAGGGTCGTGGCGGTCACCAGCCCGACCCGGGCCATGAGGGTGAGGAGTATGGGAAGCTGGAAGCAAAGCCCGAAGGCGAAGATCAGCTTCATCACCAGGGAAAGATATTCGCCGACCCGCGCCTCGAGCTGGATCGGCAAGCCGCCGCCGGCTCCGGTGGTCTCGAAACTGAGGAAGAACTGCCAGGCGAGGGGGAAGATCCAATAATAAACCAGCGCCCCGCCGAGGAAGAACAGGATCGGGGTGGCGATCAGGAAGGGCAGGAACGCGACCTTTTCGTTGCGGTAAAGTCCGGGCGCGATGAACATCCAGAGCTGGATGGCGATGAAGGGAAAGGAAAGGAAGGCGCCGGCGAAGAACGCCACCTTGACGTAGGTGAAGAAGGTCTCGGTCAGGCCGGTGAAGATCATCCGCCGGCCCTCTTGCTGGCCGATGGCGTCGGCCAGGGGCTGGACCAGGAAGGCGAAAATATATTCGGCGAAGAAGTAGCTGGCGAGGAACCCGACCAGCAACGCCGCCACCGCATAGATCAGCCGGTTGCGCAACTCGACCAAATGATCGAGCAGCGGCATTTTCTGGTCTTCGGCGCCTTCGGTCACCGTTTCGGCTCCGTTCAGCCGCCGCCCTTGGCGGGCACTCTATGCTCGTCCGCCTTGGACTCTTTCTCCCCCGGCTCCTCGTCCTCCGCGGCCTCCGCCTCCGTCCCGGCATCGCCTTCGGCGCCGGCCTCGATCTCGTCCTCGGCGGTGCTTGTCTCGGCTTTCGCCGGCAGGGGCCCTTCTTCGGCCTCGTCGGGCGGGGAATAGTCGGGATCGAAGGCGCCCTTCAACTCGGCGTCCGGATCGATGGATTTTTCGATCATGCCGCCGATATTGCCGGTCGCCGATTCTATCTCCTTCTTGACTTCGTCTATCCCGCTCTCCCGCGCCATGTCCTCGAGCCCGTCCTGGAACTCACGCGCCATGGCCCGGGCCTTCGACACCCACTGGCCGAGGGTGCGCAGCACTCCCGGAAGCTCCTTCGGTCCGATAAAGATGATCACCACGAGGGCGATCACCGCCATCTCGGTCCAGCCGATATCAAACATCGCGGCTCACGGGCCAGTGAAAGTAAGAACTCGTTGCGGGGCGTAGAAGTCTACCCTGCCGGCGGCTCAGTTCTTGGCCGGCTTGTCGTCCTCGACGCTGGATTTGGCGGTGGTCTCGGCCTCTTGTTCGAGGGATTCCTTGTCGTCATCGGCCCCGATATCCTTGAGGCCGGACTTGAAGTTCTTAACGCCCTTGGCGACATCCCCCATCACCTTCGGCAGTTTGCCGGCGCCAAAAATGATCAGCACGATTGCCAGGATGAGGACGACCTGCCAGACACCAATACTCATCTGCCTATCTCCGAAATCTAAGGCCTATCATAAAGTTAGGCCGATCATGCCAGAAAGCAAGAAGCGGGGCAACGTCCGTCGACAGGGCCCTATTCCGCCCCATCGGCGGGAAAGATGAAGATTTGGCTGTGGTCCAGGCGGACGTTGACGGTCTCGTCGTCGCCCGGCAGGTATCGCGCCGGCACCCGGGAATGGAAGTGCAGATGTTCGCCCTCGAAATTGCCGATGCAGAGATGGATGAAGCTGGCCCGGCGCAGCCGGCGCGCGGTGATCACCCGGGCCTTCACGGCGTCCACCTCTCCGCCGTCCGTTCCCAAGGGGGTGACGCGGACGGCTTCGGGACGGATCAGGACATCGACCGCGGTGCCGTCGGGCATTTCGCCGGCGGCGATGGAACCGAAGGGAGTCTCTATGGAATTTCCTTTAACAACACCTGTTATCCTATTGATAGAACTGAAGAATTCAGTAACGAAGGCGTTGACGGGATGGCAGTAGAGCTCCTCCGGCGCCCCCGATTGGGCGATCGCTCCATCGTTCAGCAGGACGATGCGATCGACCATGTACATGGCCTCCTCGGGATCGTGGGTGACGATCAGGGTGGTGGTGCCGCTGTCCTTCAGGATATGCAGCGTCTCGTCGCGGATCTGGCTGCGCAGCTTGGCGTCGAGGCCGGTGAACGGCTCGTCCAGCAGCAACAGCCGGGGCGACGGCGCCAGGGCCCGGGCCAGGGCGACGCGCTGCTGCTGGCCGCCCGAAAGGACGTGGGGATAGCTTTCGGCGAAGGCCGTCATGCCGACCAGCTCGAGCACCTCAAGCGCGCGGCGGCGCTTCTCCGCCCCTTTGAGTCGCGCCAGCCCGAAGGCCACGTTCCCGACCACCGTGAGGTGGGGAAACAGGGCCCCTTCCTGGAACACCAGCCCGACGCCCCTGCTTTCCGGCGGCACCTGGACGACGCCGTCGGCGACCGGCTGGCCGTTGATCAGGATGCGGCCCTCCTGCAATTCCTCGAGCCCGGCGGCGAGACGAAGGAGCGTCGTCTTGCCGCTGCCCGACGGCCCCAGCAGGCCGAGCAGCTCGCCAGGGGCGACGGTGAAGCTCACCTCGTCGATGACCCGGACGCGATCGAAGGCGTGGCTCACATTCTCCAGCTCCAGGACGGCCGTCTCGCTCATCTCATCCCTTTCCATGTCCCGGCCGGGAACGGGCGATGGCGATGGAGAGCAACACCACCGGGATCACCCCGACCAGCACGATCGCCAGCGCCGAGCTCGAGGCGTCGGCCAGGCGTTCATCGGACGCCAACTGATAGGTCCGGACCGCCAGTGTATCAAAATTGAAGGGACGAAGGAAAAGGGTCGCCGGCAGCTCCTTCATGACATCGACGAAGACGAGGATTCCGGCGGTCAGCAGGGAACCGTAGATCATCGGCAAATGGACGTTCAAGAGCGTGTTGCCGGGCTTTCGTCCGAGCGTGCGCGAGGCGTCGTCCATGCCGGTGGTGACCTTATCCAGGCTGGCTTCCACCGTATTCAGCGAGATCGCCAGGAAGCGCACCAGATAGGCGAAGATCACGGCGAAAATGGTGCCGCTGAAAACCAGACCCGGCGAGACGTCGAAGCCGGCCCGCAGCCAGTCGTTGAGGACGGTGTCGAACCATGCGAAGGGCAGCAGGACGCCGACGGCGATGACGGCGCCGGGGACGGCGTAACCCATGCTGGCGACCCTGGCGGCGAACACCAACACCTTGTTCTGTTGGTGCAGACGCAGCCCGTAGACCATCACCAGCGCGATCGCCACGGCGAGCAACGAGGCGATAGCGGCGAGCGAGAAGCTGTTGGCGGTGTAAGCAAAGAAACGCGCGTCGATCATCCGATCGGCGGTCTCCACCGTCCAGTCGAGGAGCACCGCGCCCGGCAACGCGAAGCCGAGGAATATGGGCAGGACACAGGCGGTGGACGCGGCGGCCGAGGAGGCGCCGGTAAGTCGGTAGCGCGGCAGAGCCCGGTAACGGCTGGTGGTGTGCCGCACCCGGACCCGGCCGCGCGACAGGCGTTCGATCAGGACCAGGGCGAAAATGAAGATCATCAAGGTCGCCGCCAATTGCGTCGCCGCCTGCGCCTCGCCCATGCCGAACCAGGTGCGGAAGATGCCGGTGGTGAAGGTGTCGACGGCGAAGTACTGCACCGTGCCGAAATCATTGAGCGTCTCCATCAGCGCCAAGGCCACCCCGGCGGCGATTCCCGGCCGCGCCAGCGGCAGGGCGACGGAAAAAAAGCTCCGCCAGGGGTTACAGCCAAGCGTGCGGCTGACCTCGAGGACGGCGACCGATTGCTCGAGGAAGGCGATCCGCGACAGCAGATAGACATAGGGGTAGAGCACCAGCGTCATCATGGCGATGGCGCCGCCGATGCTGCGAATCTCGGGAAACCAGTAATCGCCTTTCCCCAGGTCCAGGGAGTCCCGGAGGTATCCCTGGACCGGACCGGCGAACTCGAACAGGCCGGTATAGGTGTAGGCGATGACGTAGGCCGGCACCGCCAAGGGAAGCAGCAGCGCCCATTCGAAGATCGGCCGCCCCCAAAACCGGCACATGGTGACGAGCCAGGCGGTGGCGACACCGATGACGAGGGTGCCGGTGCCGACCCCGATCATCAGCCACAGCGAGTTGACGACATAGCCGGTAAGCACGGTCTCCGCCAGGTGCCGCCAGACGTCGCCCGCGGGGATGAAGAAATGGGAGAGCACCACCAGGACCGGCACCGAAACCAGCGCCGCGACGCCGATGGTGAAGACCGACCATCCGTCGAGCCAACCGAGCCCGGCGCCACGCCCGGTCCACTTCCGGGAGACCAATGTATCGGCGCTCAACGCCACTCCCTTTCGGGTCCGCGCCCGCCCGCCGAGCCAATTTGGGCCCTCACCGCCATCCCGCCCGGTCCATCAGGCGGACCGCCTCGCCGTTATGCTGGCTGAGCACGGCGACATTGAGGCTGTCGGCCTTGAACGCTCCCCATGAAGCGACGATGGCGGATCGGGCGGCCTTGGGGTTGACCGGGTATTCGTAATTGGCTTCGGCGAACAGCTTTTGCGCTTCCGGGGCGGCCAGGAATTCCAGGAGCTTGATGGCGCCCGCCTTGTTTCTCGCGTATTTCGTGACACCGGCGCCGCTGATGTTGACGTGCGCCCCGCGCCCCTTCTGGTTGGGGAAGAAGACGCCGATCTTGGCCGTCAGTTTGCGTTCCCTCGGCTTTTTGGACGCGACCAGACGGCCGAGATAGTAGGTGTTGGCGATGGCGATATCGCCCTCGCCGGCGCCAACGGCGCGGATCTGGTCCCTGTCGCCGCCCTTTGGCCGGCGCGCCATGTTGGCGACCAGGCGTCTGGCCCAGGCCTCGGTTTTGTCGAAACCATTGGCGGCGATCAGCGAGGCCACCAGGGACTGGTTGTAGATGTTGTTGGAGGAACGGATAAGAATGCGTCCCTTCCATTTGCTATCGGCAAGGCCCTCGTAGGTCGAGAGTTCGGAGGGCTTGACGCGGTCTATGTGGTACATGATCACCCGTGCCCGCATGGTCAGGCCGAACCAATGTCCGCCGCTTTCGCGGAAACGGGCCGGTATCGCCGCCTCCAACACCTTAGATCGGACGGGCTGAAACAACCCCGCGGCCTGGGCTCGCCCCAGGTTCCCGGCGTCGACGGTGATCAGGAGATCCGCCGGGCTGTACCTGCCTTCGCGCTTCAGCCGTTCGAAGAGTGCATTGGACTTGCCTTGCAAGAGGTTGATCTTAATTCCGGTTTCGGCGGTGAACTGGTCATAGAGTGTCTGGTCGACATCGTAATGGCGCGACGAATAGATGTTGACTTCCGCCGCCCATGCGGCCGCCGTGAAAGTTCCCACCGAGCCGGTCATGACCGCCACGAGCGCGGACGCGGCTACGATCCCCGCCTTCGCTCGAGCTGAAAATTTGTTCATATCTTTTTTCCTTTGTCCATCGCCTTTCCCTGATTTCAGGCGGTTATTGCGACTGATAATCATTCGCAACTACCGCCTCAGTATCTTCTAAGCCCAATCGGGCCGCAATGCAAACATCCTAATGTGATGAAAACACTCTGATTTGTCGAGTTGCTATCGCTCTGGACTAGAGCCAAAGCCTTAATTAGCGATTAAGCGGCCATGTCGTTGTGAAGGACCGTGCCTCGGCCGCCTCCCCTCCTCGATCACCAGGTGGCGTCATCGGGGCGGTCAACCGGCGATGCGGTTTGCCGGCGTCGGCTTGGCCGATGGGTGAGCTTCCGGATCACCCCGTCCCTCGATCATTCCGCATGGGGATGATCGGCGGGAGCTTCGCCGGCCCGGCCCGGCGCTTCGTGCAATTGGGCCGGCGCTTCGCCCACCTGGGCCTGTGCTTCGCGCACTTGGGCTTGTGCTTCGTGCACCTGGGCTTCTGCTTCGCGCCCTTGGGAAGGCGTGTTCTCCTCCGGGTCCGGCGCCTCGTCGTCGGTTTCGGACGGATCATCGTCGCCGGATTTTGCCCCCTGGCGCCCGGCGATATCGATCGCCGGACGCTTATCCAGTAACCCGGCGGCCTTGAGCTCGTCTATTCCCGGCAGATCGTCGAGGTTATCGAGACCGAAATCATGGAGGAAGCTCGCCGCCGTGCCCCAGGTCACCGGCCGTCCGGGCGAACGCCGCCGGCCCTTCGGCCCGATCCAGCCCGCCTCGAAGAGGATGTCGAGCGTGCTCTTGGAAAGGCCGACACCGCGGATCTCCTCGATCTCGGCCCGGGTGACCGGCTGGTGATAGGCGATGATGGCAAGCGTCTCGATCGCCGCGCGCGACAGCTTGCGGGGCACCGACGTGTGCACCCTGAGTTGCGCCGCGAGATCGGGCGCCGTGCAGAACGCCCAGTGCCCTCCGGCGCGGATCAGGTTGACGCCGCGGTTCTCATAGAGCCGGGCGAGCCTGGCGAGCAGAGCCGTGACATCGGCCCCGTCGGGAAGACGGGTGGCGATGGTCACCTCGTCAAGGGGCTCGGCGGCGGCGAACAGCACCGCTTCGATCAGGCGTAAATGTTGGCTGTCGACCTCGTTCATTTCTTCTCTCGCGCTTTACGTAGATATATCGGTCCGAACGGCACCGTCTGGCGCAACTCCGCCTGGCCTTCGCGCACCGCCTCGAGCGAGGCGGCGAAAGTGGAGGCGACGGCCGAGCGCATGAGGGGACCCTTCTTCAAGCCCTGGGGCAGGAACTTGCTCAACAGTTCCCAATCGGGGGTCTCACCGAGGAGATCCTGGAGGCGCTCGAGGGCCTGCTCGACGGAATAGTAATCGAGCGGAGCGATGTAGAGGGTGCTGTCGGCGAGGCGTGCCCGCAGATCCCCATAACCCTTGAGCAACCCATAAAGATTGGCGGCGAAGATGTTTTCGGTGATGATTTCGGCTTCTTCCGGCCGGCCCCGGCGGAACACGTCCCGCCCGACCAGCGGACGCGCCATGAGCCGCGCGCCGACTTCCTGAATCGCCTCGATCCGGCGCAGCTGGAAGGCCAGGGCCTCGGCCATCTGCTGCCCGCTCGGCTGTTCGTCGTCCTCGACCTCGGGCAGCAGAAGGCGCGACTTGAGATAGGCGAGCCACGCCGCCATCACCAGATAGTCGGCCGCCAGTTCCAGGCGCACCCGCCGGGCGCGGGTGATGAAGGCGAGATACTGATCGGCGAGCTCGAGGATGGAGATCTGGGTGATATCGACCTTCTGTTCCCGCGCCAGGGCGAGGAGGACGTCGATCGGCCCTTCGAACCCATCGAGGTCCAGGTACAACTGGCCTTCCGGTGCCCGTGGGGCGGCGCCCGTGTCGAATTGTTCTTGGTCTGTCATTGGTATAGCTCAACCATGTCCGGTCAAGGTGGCGATCAAATGAATCAAATAATTCACCGGCGCGCCGATCAGCCAAGGGAAAATTTCGAGGTTGACCCCCAGGCGGCCACCCAGCCAAGGCAAAAGGAAAAGTGCCCCTATGATAATGAACAGTCCCCATCGTTCAAGTCTCGCCAGCGGAAAAGCGAGCGCATCGGGCAACAGGCCGACGGCGACCCGGCCGCCGTCGAGCGGCGGCAGCGGCAGCATATTGAAGATCGCCAGCAACACATTGATGAGGACGGAATTACTCAGGTTATCGTCGAACCATAAGGCCGCGGTGCGGGGCAGCAGGTCCACCAAGTGCAGAAGCAATGCCGACACCGTGGCCAGGATCAAGTTCGTCGCCGGCCCCGCCGCCGCCACCCACACCATGTCCCGCCTCGGATTGTTGAGGCGGGAAAAGTTGACCGGCACCGGCTTGGCGTAACCGAAAAGAAAGGGGCTCTTCACCAGCAACAAAAGGGCGGGAAGGAGGATGGTGCCGAAACGGTCGATATGTTTGAGCGGATTGAAGGTGACGCGCCCGGCGCTCAACGCGGTGTCGTCACCGAGCTTGAGGGCGACATAGCCGTGCGCCGCCTCGTGCAGGGTGATGGCGAGGAGCACCGGGATCACCCAGACGGAGGCGGTATAGAGGCCGGACCAGAACCCGCTCATGCGCCGTTCGATCCTCCGCCGCCGAACAGGGTATCGATGCGTCTCTCGACTATGGCCCGATCCACCGGTTCGGGTTTTCGCCGCATCCCGAGGCCCCGCGCCAGGCGCGCCAGGGCGGTCTCGCTCATGGCGCCCGAGGCCGCCGCCACCGCTTCCATCTCGTCGAGCTTACCGCTGCAATGGAGCGCCACGTCGCAGCCGCCGGCAAGCACCGCCTCGGCCCTTTCCGGTAGGCTTCCCTTGAGCGCCTCCATCGAGAGATCGTCCGACAGCAAGACCCCCTCGAAACCGAGTTCGCCGCGGATGACGCCATCGGTCACCGCGCGGGAAACCGTCGCCGGGGCTTTGGCGTCTATGGCTTGGTAGACGACATGGGCGGCCATGGCGAAGGGCTGCGCGCCGAGCGCCTTGAAAGGGACGAAGTCCCGTAACCTCAGCTCCTCCAGCGGCGCGTTCACCACCGGCAGATCAAAGTGGCTGTCCGTCATCGCCCGCCCATGGCCGGGGATGTGTTTGAGCACCGGCATGACGCCGCCCTCGAGCAGACCGTGGCAAAAAGCCTCGCCCAGCGCCGCCACCGTTTTGGGCGAGGCCGAGAAGGCGCGGTCGCCGATGACGTCATGCGCGCCGGGCATCGGGACGTCCAGCACCGGGGCGCAATCGACGTTGATGCCGATATCGTCGAGATCGGCGGCGAGCAGACGGGCGTTCAGCCGCGCCGCCTCGAGCGCCCCTTCCCTGTCCCGTTCGAACAGCGTGCCGAAGGCCGCCGCCGCCGGGGCGGCGCGCCAATGGGGAGGCTTGAGCCTGGCCACCTTGCCCCCTTCCTGATCGATCAGCACCAGGGCATCGTCGCGCCCGACCGAGGCCCTGAGCGCCGCGGTCAGGGCGCGGATCTGATCCGGCGATTCACAGTTGTTGGCGAACAGGATGAAACCGAGTGGATTGGCGGTCCGGAAAAAGTCGCGTTCCGCCTCGCCGAGCGTCAATCCGGCGCAACCGAAGATGACCGCCTTTGGCGCCGTTGCCGCCTCCTCCGGTGAAGCCGGGACTTGAGACCGGGGCGTCTCAGGGCTTGACAACCAGACACCCTATCTTCCGCGCCGCCAGTTTGGCGCAAAGCCGTTCGGCCGTCGCCCTGTCGGGCAGGCGTCCGGCCCTCAGGCGGTAGAAGGTCCCCCTGTCGCCGAGATCGGCGGTCACCACCGTGGGTGTCAGATCGCCGAGAATATCGCCATGGGCCGCGCGCAGCTTGCGCCAATGTTCCCGCGCCCTGTCGCGCGAACGCAAGGCGACGAGTTGGATGGAGTAGCCGCCGAGCGCCGGCGCGATGAGGGCGAGCTCGGCGCCCGCCTTGGCCATCGCTTCCTCATTCTTGCCCTTTTCCCGCCCGGCGATCGTCGGCGCCGGCGCCGCCGGTGGCGATTCGGCCGTGCCCTTCGTCGCCGCCGGCCCTTGCCCTTTTGGCGCCGTTGGCGGCGCTTCCACTACTTTCTTCGCCTTCCCGGCGGTCCCGTCCTCGGGCGCCGCCGCCGGCTTGGCGACCGGGGTCTCGGGCGCCGCCGACGGCTTGGCGACCGGGGTCTCGGGCAGCGGCAGCAGCTTTTCCACCGGCGGCGGCCGCTCACCCGGGTTCATGCGGCTGTACACCAGCTTGTCCTGGTTCGGCACCTCCATGCCGCCCGGCTTCTCCGGGCGTACCTTGATCGGCTTGTTCTCCGCCTTGATCAGAGGCACCAGGGATTCGGCGCCGCCATCCTGGCCCTTGGTGAAGCTGTACCAGACGATGGCGGAAAAGCCGCCAAGGGTGACGGCGACGGCGAAGGCCGCCAGGGTGCGGCGCTTCAGCATCGCGCGCCGTTCGCTGTCGTAAATTTCGCGTAATTTGGCTACCGAGAACCGGGGTTCCACGTCGGCGGGCATCAGCGCAACTCCTCGACCGGTTCGACGCCAAGCACCCCAAGCCCCGAGGCGATGACCAGCTGGACCCCGCGAACGAGGGCCAGCCTCGCGGCGGTCAAGGCTTCATCTCCGGGGACCAGAAAGCGCAGGCTGGCGTCGTCGTTGCCCTTGTTCCACAGGCCGTGGAAGGCCGCCGCCAATTCCAACAGGAAGAAGGCGATGCGGTGGGGCTCATGTGTTTCGGCTGCACTTTCCACCTGACGGGGCCACGTCGTGAGAAGTTTGATCAAAGCAATCTCGTCGTCCCGGGTCAAGCGTTCCAACGGCCCCTTGGCAAGATTATGCGGAGAAATGTCGATTCCGGGGAATTCCCGGTGCGCGTGACGGAAGATCGAATGGGCCCGGGCATGGGCGTACTGGACGTAGAATACCGGGTTGTCGCGGGACTGCTCGGTGACCTTTTCGAGGTCGAAGTCGAGCGGCGCATCGTTCCTGCGGGTCAGCATGATGAAGCGCACCACGTCCTTGCCGACCCGGTCCACGACCTCGCGAAGGGTGACGAAATCGCCGGCGCGCTTCGACATTTTGACCGGCTTGCCGCCATCCGACAGGTTCACCAGCTGGCAGATCTTGACATCCAACTCACCCTTGCCTTCGGTGATCGCCTCGACCGCCGCCTTCATGCGCTTGACGTAGCCGCCGTGATCGGCGCCCCAGACGTCGATCATGGTGGTGAAACCGCGGTCGAACTTGTCCCGGTGATAGGCGATGTCGGCGGCGAAGTAGGTCCAATTGCCGTTCGCTCTCTTGAGTGGCCGGTCTACGTCATCGCCGAAGTCGGTGGTCCGGAAAAGAGGTTGTTCCCGGCCCTCCTCATAGTCATCAGGAATCTTGCCCTTGGGCGGCTCGAGCACGCCGGTATAGATCAGTCCCTTCTGTTCCAGCCAGTTGAACGCTTTATCCACCTTGCCTCTTCGATGAAGTTCGCGCTCGGAAATGAACTCCTCCTCGGCAAAATGGATGCTTAGCGCCTCCAGATCATCGCGGATCAGGGCCATCATGGCGTCACTGCCGACATTCGCGCAGTGCTCCATCCATTCCGCCTCGGGTTTCGAGAGCCACTTTTTGCCGTCCCTCTCGGCAATCGCCTGGCCGACGGGAATGAGGTAGTCGCCGGGATAAAGGCCCTCGGCCATCTCGCCCGGATCCTCGCCCAGCGCTTCCCGGTAGCGGTGATAGACCGAGCGGGCCAGGGCCTCGATCTGCCCTCCCTTGCCGGCGTCGTTGATGTAATATTCCCGGGTCACGTCGAAGCCGGCCTTCTCCAGCAGCGACGCCAGGACATCGCCGAACACCGCCCCCCGGCCGTGGCCGATGTGGAGTGGCCCGGTCGGATTGGTCGAGACATATTCGACGTTCACCTTGCCGGCATCCTTGCCGATGTCCGAATCGCCGTAGGCCGTGCCGCTCACGAGCACGTCGATAAGCCGGTCGCGCCAGAAACCGTCATCGAGGCGGAGGTTGATGAAACCGGCGCCGGCGACCTCGGCCGAGATCACCCCGCCATGTTTGCCCAGGCGCCCGGCCAACATTTCGGCCAGCTCGCGGGGCTTCGTCTTGGCGCCCTTGGCCAGCACCAGGGCGGCGTTGGTCGAGATATCGCCATGGCTGGGATCGCGCGGCGGCTCGGCCGTGATGCGCCCGGTGTCGAGCCCCGGAGGCAACAGGTGTTCCGCCACAAGGCCTTCAACCACGGCAACAATTTCACTTTGGAAGCGTTTGAAAAGGTTCATTCTTTCTTGGCGTAAAGGTCGGAGAGGCGTTGGTGCTCGTCGAGCGCGTAGCGATCCGTCATGCCGGCGATGTAATCGCCGACGACGCGCGCCTTTCGGGTCCCATCGGCGCCATTCACATCGCGCTGCCAGTCGGGCGGCAGGCGGCTGGGATCGTCGAACAGCAATTCGAACAGGTCATGGACCACCCGGCGGGCCTTGCTCGCCATGCGGTTGACCTTGTCGTGGCGGTACATGCGCTCGAACAGGAAGGATTTCAACGCCCGATCGTTTTCGGCCATGGTTTCGGAGAACGCCGCCACCGGGGCGCCGAGATCGCGGATCGCCTGCGCCGTACCCGGCTTGGCGTCGGCGATGCGCCGGCGGGTCTCTTCGAGAAGATCGGTGACCATGGCGTCGATCAGGCGGCGCACCGATTCGTGGATCACCCGGGTGCGCTCAATGCCGGGATAGCGCGCCTTCACTTCGGCGAACACCGGCCCGACCAGGGGAACATCCGCCAGGTCGTCGATGGCGAAAAGTTCGGCGCGCAGCCCATCGTCGATGTCGTGGTTGTTATAGGCGATATCGTCCGATAGCGCCGCGACTTGCGCCTCGGCGCCGGGGTAGGTGTGGAGCTCTAAGTCGTGTACGCGGTCATATTCCTCGATCGGCGCCGGAAGAGGCTTGTTCTCTCCCCGCCCCTTGAGCGGCCCGTTGTGCTTGGCGATGCCCTCGAGGGTCTCCCAGCAAAGGTTGAGCCCGTCGAACTCGGCGTAGCGTTTCTCCAGCCTGGTCAGGATGCTCAGCGACTGGGCGTTATGGTCGAAACCGCCGTAATCCTTCATCGCCTCGTCCAGCGCCTCGCCGCCGGCGTGGCCGAAGGGGGTGTGACCGAGATCGTGGGCCAGCGCCAGGGCCTCGGCCAGATCCTCGTTCAGCGCCAGCGCCCGGGCGATGGAACGGGCGATCTGGGAGACCTCGAGGCTGTGGGTCAGGCGGGTGCGGTAATTGTCGCCCTCGTGATAGACGAAGACCTGGGTCTTGTATTTGAGCCGCCTGAAGGCCGCCGAATGGATGATGCGGTCGCGGTCGCGCTGGAAAACGGAGCGCGTCGGGCTTTCCGGTTCGGCGTACAAACGGCCACGGCTTTGCCCGGGCGCACAGGCATAAGGGGCGTACTGCAAGGGATGCGCCATGGCCGGAACCGTACAGTCCCGGCGCCTTCCAGGCAATCACCCATTCGCCCATCCCTGCCCCGGTCGAGGCCCGGCCCCGGGCGCCCAAACGCCGGTTGGAAACCGCCGCCACACTGCCTATATCTGAGATCATGGATATCGGCGAAGGCAGATCTGAGGATACCGGCATGGGCGGCGGCGGCAGCCAGGGCCCGGCGCCAAGCGTCATCCTGACCGAGCGGGCGGCGGCCAGGATCGCCCACCTGCTGAGCCAGGAGGAGAACAAGGATCAGATGCTGCGTGTCGCCGTCTTCGGTGGCGGCTGTTCGGGCTTCCAGTACTCCTTCTCCTTCGATGACACCAAAAACGACGACGACACGGTGATCGAGAAGAACGGCGTCATGGCCCTCATCGACGAGGTCTCGATGGGGCTGCTCGCCGGTTCCGAGATCGACTACGTCGATGAGATGATCGGCGCCTCCTTCGCCATCAGGAACCCCAACGCCACCTCGTCCTGCGGCTGCGGAAATTCCTTCTCGCTCGGCTGAGGGTCGTCTCCCGCTACCTCACGACAGCTGCTTCTTGAAGAAGGTGATCGTGCGCTCCCAGGCCAGTTTCGCGGCGGCCTCGTCGTAACGGCCGGTCGAGTTGTTGTGGAAGCCGTGCCGGGTTCCCGGGTAGGTATGCATCTCGAACGCCACCTTGTTCGCCTTGAGCGCGGCCTCATAGCCCGGCCGCGTCTTATTGATGCGGGGGTCGTTCTCGGCGTAGTGGATGAGCAATGGCGCGCGGATTTTTACCACATCTTCCGATTTGGGCGCGCGGCCGTAAAACGGCACCCCGGCATTCAGATCATTCCCCATCTCGACCGCCAGGAAGTTGATGACGCCGCCGCCGAAGCAGAAGCCGGTGGCGCCAAGTTTGCCGTTCGATAGCGCATGGGATTTGAGGTACTTGCCGCCGTTGAGCATATCCACCTTTATCTTGGCGCGAACAAGACTCTTCTGCATCTTCTTGCCGTCGTCGTCATTGCCCGGATAGCCGCCGGCCGGCGCCAGCCCATCGGGCGCCAGTGCCAGGAAACCCTCGACCGCGGCGCGGCGCGCGACATCCTCGATGTATGGGTTCAGGCCACGATTTTCATGAACGACCAGAACGGTGGGGAACGGACCAGACCCGGAAGGCTGCACGAGATAGCCGCGCATCTTGCCGGAATTTCCTCCCGGTGAAGCGTAATCTACATAGCGTGCCTTGATCCGCTTGTCGGTAAAGGAAATCGTATGCGCCTGGGCATAACGCGGAAGTAAAGCCCGTGCCATCGCCAGCGCCGATCCACCACCGACGATGGTCATGGCCGCGGCGCGTCCGAGGAATTCGCGACGCTCCATCATGGAATGACAATACTGGTCATAAAGATCGTAGATACGAGAATCGATTTTGTCTTTTTCCATCGAAGTGATCCCTCCCTGTCGACGTCTTTTCCAATGCCAATGGTTCAGCGGTTTCGCCGAAATCCTATCCCCAACCCGCCGCCAAAGGTAGTGAATTTTCCCGGCGGCCATCCGATGCCCGCCGTCTTCGGTTCGATCGTTATCGAAGGCCATTCGGACACACCTCGCCTGAGTATCCTACTGAATGTCTACCTCGGCTCAGGAGCAGAAGTGCCGATGACCCCGCGCCCATGTCCGCCGTTGGGCGGAAAGCAGGCATGGTCCGCCAAAAAACAGCCGTCCAGGGCGTTGGTTCGGCGGGATTTCGAACCGGGTCACACCCCGGCTGATCCAACACCTCCCGTGTGCTAAGGTCATGGCCCGCCATTGGCGCCGGCCTCCTTTGCGCGCCCATACGGGTAGGAGCCCGAGCGTTGAAGATCGCCACCTGGAACGTCAACTCGATCAAGGCGCGGCTGCCGCGTGTCCTCGAATGGCTGGACGGGGCCAGGCCCGACGTCGTGCTGTTGCAGGAGATCAAGACCGTGGACGAGGGCTTCCCCCGGCTCGAGATCGAGGAGTTGGGCTATAACGTCGCCGTCGCCGGGCAGAAGACCTATAACGGCGTCGCCATCCTGTCGAAGTTCCCGATCGAGGACGTCATGAGCGCGCTTCCCGGCGATCCCGCCGACGAGCAGGCGCGCTATCTGGAGGCGGTGACGGGAAGCGATGGCCTCCTCATACGGGTGGCGTCGATCTACCTGCCCAACGGCAATCCCGTGGACTCGGAGAAATTTCCCTACAAGCTCCGCTGGATGGAGCGCCTCACCGATCACGTCAGGGGATTGCTGGGCTTCGAGGAGGCGTTCGTCTTGGGCGGCGATTACAACGTCGCGCCGCAAGACCAGGACATCTACGACCCGGAGAGATTCGCCGACGACGCGCTGTGCCGGCCGGAAACACGGGAGCGCTTCCGCGCCCTGATGTTCCTCGGCCTGACCGACGCCTTCCGCGCGTTGCATCCCGAGGCCGGGCGCTACACCTATTGGGACTACCAGGGCGGCGCCTGGCAGAAGGATTTCGGCCTGCGCATCGATCACCTGCTGCTCTCGCCCCAGGCGGCGGATATGCTCACCGCTTCGGAGATCGACCGGGAGCCGCGCAACAGGGAAAGGCCGTCCGACCACACCCCGATCTGGTGCGAGTTGAAGAAGCGCGGGACTTGAGAACACCGGCCGGCGCACGGGCATCGCCATGAGCAGAACCGACCAATCCATTCCCGACCGCGCCGCATTCCGGGGCGGCGCGGCCGCGCGCTCGAGGCTTGCGCTCCTCGGCTTCTCCCTGGCCCTCCTCGCCGCCCTCGCCCTGGCGATCTCCGGGCCCGGCCACCGTTTCGGCCTTTGGGACTGGCGGACGGGGATCACGATCCTGAAATGGGCCGCCTATGGCGGCATCGGCGCCGCCTCGGTCTCCCTCCTCGGCGCCGTCCTCGCCCGCCCCGGCGGCGGCCGGCGGGGTTTCGTCTTCGCCCTTCTCGGTGTCGTCATCGGGCTCGCCGCCGCCGCCATTCCGTGGCAGATGAAACGAACGGCCGGGAGCGTTCCGCCGATCCACGACATCACCACCGACAGCGAAAACCCGCCCAAGTTCAAGGCGGTGCTGCCGCTTCGCGCCGGGGCGCCAAATCCGGCGGTCTATGGCGGCGCCGACATCGCCATCCAGCAGCTCCGGGCCTATCCCGACATCGTCCCCGCTATCCTCGACCTGTCACCCGCCCAAGCCTTCGAGCGCGCCTTGGCGACGGCCAGGGACATGGGCTGGACGGTGGTCGAGGCGGACAAGGCGGCGGGGCGGATCGAAGCCACCGACCGGACCCTTTGGTTCGGCTTCGTCGATGACGTCGTCATCCGCGTCACCCCGGCGGCGGCGGGCGGCAGCCGCGTCGATGTGCGCTCGCTCTCGCGCGTCGGGCGGAGCGATCTTGGCACCAACGCCAAACGTATCCGCGCCTTCCTCGCCCGGCTCAAGGGAGGCTAGACGACGCCACCAAATCAGATGTCGGCATAGGTGTGGGTCTCGCCCTTGGCGCCGGGGTGGGTCACCGCCCCCTTGGCGGCGGAACCGACGAGCTGGGCGAAACGCCACAAGGCGCCCGAATTGTGGTTGTTCTTGCGCGGCTTCCATTTCTTGCGCCGGGCCTCGAGCTCCCCATCGCTTAGCTCGACCTCAAGCGTGCCTTCATTGGCGTCGATACTGATGATATCGCCGTCCTCGATCAGGCCGATGACGCCACCGACGGCGGCCTCGGGCGAGACATGGCCGACGCAGAACCCCCTGGTGCCGCCCGAGAAACGCCCGTCGGTGATCAGCGCCACCGTCTCGCCGAGGCCCTTGCCGTAGATCGCCGAGGTGGTCGACAGCATCTCGCGCATGCCCGGCCCGCCCTTGGGGCCTTCGTAGCGGATGACGATGACCTCGCCGTCGTCGATCCGGTCCTTGACCACGGCCTCGAAGGCGTCTTCCTCGCGCTCGAACACCCGGGCAGTGCCCCTGAAGGTCAGATCGGCCATGCCCGCCACCTTGACGATGGCGCCCTCGGTGGCGAGGTTGCCCTTGAGCCCGACGACGCCGCCGGTGGGCGAGATCGGATCGTCGGCCGGGCGCACCACGTCCTGGTCCTCGGGGAAGACGACATCGGCCAGGTTCTCCGCCTGGGTCTTGCCGGTCACCGTCAGGCAGTCGCCGTTGAAATAGCCGTTATCGAGAAGCGTCTTCATGACGATCGGTATGCCGCCCGCCTGATGGAGATCGGTGGCGACGTATTTGCCGCTCGGCTTGAGCGAGGCGATGTAAGGCGTGCGCTTGAAGATCTCGACCACGGCGTCGAGATCGAAGTCGATGCCCGCCTCATGGGCGATGGCCGGCAGGTGAAGCGCGGCGTTGGTCGACCCGCCGGTGGCGGCGACCACCACGGCGGCGTTCTCGAGCGCCTCCCTGGTGACGATGTCGCGCGGGCGGAGTTTGCGCGCCAGCAGCTCCATCACCGCCGCGCCCGAGGCGTTGGCATAGGCGTCGCGCGATTCAAACGGCGCCGGCGTCCCGGCCGAACCCGGCAGGGCGAGGCCGATGGCTTCCGACACGCAGGCCATGGTGTTGGCGGTGAACTGGCCGCCGCAGGAGCCCGCCGATGGGCAGGCCACGCATTCGAGCTCATAGAGTTCCTCGTCGGTCATCTTGCCGGCGGCGTGCTGGCCGACGGCCTCGAACACGTCGACGACGGTGACGTCCCGGCCCTTGAACCTGCCGGGCAGGATGGTGCCGCCATACATGAACACGGAGGGCACGTTGAGCCTGAGCATCACCATCATCATGCCGGGCAGCGACTTGTCGCAGCCCGCCAGCGCCACCAGCGCGTCATAGCAATGGCCGCGCATGGTGAGCTCGACCGAATCGGCGATGACCTCGCGGCTGACCAGCGACGACTTCATCGCCTCGTGTCCCATGGCGATGCCGTCGGTGACGGTGATGGTGGTGAACTCCCTCGGCGTGCCGCCGTGGGAATCGACGCCGATCTTCACCGCCTGGGCCTGGCGCGACAGCGTGATGTTGCACGGCGCGGCCTCGTTCCAGCAGGTGGCGACGCCGACGAAGGGCCGATGGATCTGCTCGTCGGTCAGACCCATGGCATGGTAGAACGAGCGGTGCGGCGCGCGCTCCGGCCCCTCGGTGACGTGGCGGCTCGGCAGCTTCGATTTATCGAATTTCGTCTTCTTCACATCATCGGGCATGGCTTCACCCTGTCCCTACTTCACTCTGTTCCCGGCCGTGTCAATCGGCCCGCCAGCATAATGAGAGGGCCCCGCCCTGCCTAGGTCTTTCCCTGGCTCGGACATCGGCGTGTTTCATAAAAGAAGGGCCGTGGACCCCGTTTCGGGGGCCCACGGCCCGATCGTTCGGTGGCGGGGCCTTCTCCCCGGCCCCGCGGATCCGTCTTAGGCCTTGAGCACCGCTTTCACCCGTTCGGGGGTGAACGGCATGTGATGCAGCCGCTTGCCGGTCAGCGCGTGGAAGGCGTTGGCCACGGCGGCGGCGACCCACGGGTTGCCGATCTCGCCGATGCCCGTCGGCTTGGTGTCCTTGTCGATGAACTCGACGTGCAATTCCTCGGGGGCATCGGTGATGCGCAGCACCTCGTAGTCGTGGAAGTTGGATTGTTCGACGATGCCGTCCTTCATCGTCGCCCGTTCCTTCAAGACGCTGGAAAGGCCGTAGATGATGCCGCTTTCAAGGTTGCGCCTGGCGGAGTCGGGCTGGACGATGGTGCCGCCGTCGATGGCGAGCCAGGTCTTGTGGACCCGGATCTTGCCCGACTTGCCATCGAGCGAGATTTCCACCACGCCGGCGCCGAGCGAACCGGAGCGCTCGGACATCGACAGTCCCACCGCCCGGCCCTCGGGCCGCTTGGCCCGCCAGTCGGACATCTTGGCGACGGTTTCGAGGACCGTTTGCGCCTTCTTGGAAGGCGACATGCGCTGGAGCCGGAAATCGAGGGAATCCATGCCCTCCGCCGCCGCCATCTCGTCGATGAAGGCCTCGATGGCGTAGACGTTGAAGACATGGCCGACGGCCCGCCAGTGCTTGAGGCGAATGCCGTGGGAGGCGCCACGCCGCTCGATATTCTTGTTGGGCACTTGGTAGTAGAAGTTCTTGATCCCCGATTGCAACAGCCGCTTGCCGTCCCCGGTGACGCTGTGCCGCCAGCCCGTGACCTTGCCCGAGGCATCGAGCGCCGCCTCCAACCGCAGCAAGGACTGGGGGCGGAACATGCCGTAGGCGATGTCCTCCTCGCGGGTCCAGATCATCTTGACCGGACGCTTGATCTCCTTGGCGATCAGCGCCGCCTCGATGGTGTAATCGGTGCGCGACCGGCGCCCGAAGCCACCGCCCATATAGCACTGGTGGTGGATCACCTGGCTGGTCTCTAAGCCGAGCGCCTTGGCGATCATTTGACGCGAGCGCCCCGGCGCCTGGGTGCCCTCCCAGATCTCGACCCGGTCCCCCGCCGCGTTGAAGCGGGCGACGGCGTTCAAGGGCTCCATCTGGGCGTGATAGCCGAGATCGGAACGGAACTCCGCCTTATAGGTCCTGGCGGCCTGGGCGAAGGCCGCCTTGTCGTCGCCGATCTTCTGAAGGGTCTTGATCTTGGCCTTGGGATCGCCGGCGATCCTGGCGTAGTCCTTCTCGAGTACGGTCTCGGAATCGAAGCCCTTGGCCTTGGCGCCCTTCCACTCGACCTTGAGCGCGCTACGGGCGACAAGGACTTGCTCGAAGCTGTCGGCGACGATGGCGACGCCCTGCTTCAGCTTGACGGTGCCGAGCACACCGGGCATCGCCTTGATCTTGGCCTCGTTCCAGCTTTTGGGCTTGCCGTTTTGCACCGGCGAATGGACGGTGCTGGCATAGACCATGCCGGGAAGATGGACGTCGATGGAGAATTGGGCGGTGCCGTTGACCTTGGCGGGAATGTCGCGGCGGGGCACCGACTTGCCGATGAGGCGGAATTCGCTCTTTTTCTTGAGCGCGCCCTTCCCGACCTTGGGCAGCGTCGCCGGCATCCTGGCGAAAGACGCGATCTCGCCGTAACTCATGCGCCGGCCCGATTTCCCATGCACGACCTGGCTCGGTTCGGTGGTCAACTCGGAAACCGGCACCCGCCATCTCGAAGCCGCCGCGTCGAGCAGCACCTTGCGCGCCTGGGCGCCGGCGATGCGCATCTGATTGTAGTACATCATCACCGCGCGGCTGCCGACGATGGCCATGCTTTGAGAGACGCGCCCGCCCCGCTTGCGGGTGTAGCCGTAGACCTTGGGATCGGCCGGCGCCCATTCGAGGACCACCTTGTCCCAATCGGCGTCGAGTTCCTCGGCCAGGATCAGCGGCACGCTGGTCATCGACCCCTGCCCCATTTCGGCGGCGGGGGTGAGGATGGTGATGACGTCGTCGGGCGCGATACGGACCCAGGCGGTGATCTCCTGGGCCATGGACTTGGCCCGGGCGGGGGTGATGAGGCCGGCGCCGTTGGCGCCGAGCACGATGGCGAAGGTCAGCCCGCCGGTCCCCGCCAGGAACCCACGGCGCGTGACCCTGGGGCCGGCGGAGTTCGATTGTGTCTCTATGGTCATGGCTTAGCCCTCCCTGGCGGCGCGTTGGATGGCGCTGATGATCCTGGTGTAGGTGCCGCAGCGGCAGATGTTGCCGTTCATGTGCCGCACGATGTCGGTCCGGCTCGGCTTCGGGTTCTTGGCCAGCAGTTCCGCCGCCTTCATGATCTGCCCCGACTGACAGTAACCGCACTGGGGCACCTGTTCGGCGACCCAGGCCTTCTGCAGGGGATGGGACGAATCGGGCGACAGCCCTTCGATGGTGAGGACACGGGCGCCCTTCACCGCCGAGACTTCCGTCTGGCAGGACCGCACCGCCTTGCCGTTCACATGTACCGTGCAGGCGCCGCAAAGGCCGGCGCCGCAACCGTACTTGGTGCCAGGCAGCTTGAGATGATCCCTAAGCGCCCACAGAAGCGGCGTGTCCGGCGCCGTGTTCACCGTCACCCGCTTGCCGTTGAGAGTGAATGCAACCATGAAGCTTCCCTTCCCGAAACATGTTCTCATCCGCCGCCACCGCCTGGCGGCGCGGCTCCGGGGCCGAATGATTATGGCGACTCGAATGGGGGAATAGGTGGCCTAGAGAAACTGACCCAAGAACGCCTCCCGCGATCCTTACGCGCCGTCCCGGTTTCTCTTTATCGTCGCCAAAGGCTACTCCCGGCCCGGTCCGGAGTCACGCGGAATCGCGGTGCGGGCGCAGCGGGACCAGGGAGCCTAGCCGGCGGCGAGGCGGCCCAGCGCCTCTTTAAGCTTGGCCAGGGCGGCCTTGGCCTCGTCCAGGCGTTCACGGGTCTCCTCGACGACCGCTTGGGGCGCCTTGGCGAGGAAGTCCTGGTTGCCGAGCTTGGCTTCCAGCTTACGGATCTCCGCCGCGATCTTCTCGATCTCCTTCTCGAGCCTGGCCTTTTCCTTGGCGATGTCGATGATTCCGGCAAGGGGCAGCACCAGGGTCGCCTCGTCGAGCACCGCCTGGACCGAGCCCTCGGGCACCGCCCCGTCGAGGGCGGCGATGGCATCGACCCGCGCCAGCGTCGAGATGATGTCGCGGTGATCCTCGACGCGGGCCAGCGTCGCCTCGCTGGCGTCCTTCAACAAAAGTCCGGTGCGGGCGCCCGCCGGCACGTTCATCTCGGCGCGCACGGCGCGGATGAGGGTGATCAGGCGCACCACCCAGTCGATCTCCGCCTCCGCCCCTTCATCGCGCCAGCCGTCGTCGAACTCCGGCCAGGTGGCGGCGATCAGGGCGCTGGCGCGCCCTTCCCCCAACTGCTGCCACAGCTCCTCGGTGATGAAGGGCATGATCGGATGGAGCATGTGCAGCACCTGGTCCAGCACCCAGGCCGCCGTCGCCCGGGTCTCGTCCTTGGGCCCGCCGTCCGGGCCGTTCAGCACCGGCTTGGAGAACTCCACATACCAGTCGCAGAAGGTGCCCCAGGTGAATTGATAAAGCGCCCCCGCGGCATCGTTGAAACGATAGGCCGCGAGCGCCGCCTCGAGCTTCTCACGCAAGGCGACGGTCCGGGCGACGATCCACTTGTTGACGGTGGCCTCGCAGGACTCGGGATCGAAGCCGGCGACCGGCTTGCAGCCGTTGATCTGGCAAAAGCGCGCGGCGTTCCAAAGCTTGGTGGCGAAGTTGCGGTAGCCCTCGACCCGGGCCTCGGCAAGCTTGATGTCGCGGCCCTGGGCCGAGAGCGCGGTCAGGGTGAAGCGCAGCGCGTCGCAGCCGTATTTGTCGATCAGATCCAGCGGGTCGATGACGTTGTTCTTGGACTTCGACATCTTCTGACCGCGGGCATCGCGGATCAGGGCGTGGATGTAGACCGTTTCGAACGGCACCTCGCCGGTGAAGTGAAGCCCCATCATCATCATCCGCGCGACCCAGAAGAAGATGATGTCGAAGCCGGTAACCAGGACATCGGTGGGATAGTAACGCTTAAGCTCCGGCGTGTCGGCGGGCCAGCCGAGGGTCGAGAACGGCCACAGCGCCGAGGAGAACCAGGTGTCGAGCACGTCCTCGTCGCGCACCAGCTCGACCGGCTTGGCGTAATGCTTCTCGGCCGCCGCCAGAGCCTCCTTCTCCGTCATCTCGACGAAGATCTCGCCGTCGGGCCCGTACCAGGCCGGGATCCGATGCCCCCACCAGAGCTGGCGCGAGATGCACCAGGGCTGGATGTTGCGCATCCACTCGAAGTAGGTCTTGGCCCAGTTCTCGGGGATGAAGCGGGTGCGTCCCCGCTCCACCGCCTCGATCGCCGGTTTGGCCAGGGTCTTGGCGTCGACGAACCACTGATCGGTCAGCCACGGCTCGAGCACCGAGCCCGAGCGGTCGCCATGGGGGACGACATGGACGTGCTCCTCGATCTTCGCCAGCAGCCCTAGCGATTCCATTTCGCTAACGACCCGATCGCGCGCCTCGAACCGGTCAAGGCCCAGGAACTTCTCAGGCGCGTTCCGGTTCAGCCGGCCGCTGGCATCGAGGATGTTGATCATCTCGAGCCCATGGCGGCGGCCGACCTCGAAATCGTTGAAATCGTGCGCCGGGGTGATCTTGACGGCGCCCGAGCCCTGCTCGGGATCGGCGTACTCATCGGCTATGATCGGGATGCGCCGGCCGACGATGGGCAGGATGGCAAACTTGCCGACCAGATCCCGGTAGCGTTCGTCGTCGGGATGGACCGCGACCGCACTATCGCCGAGCATCGTTTCGGGCCGGGTGGTGGCGATGGTTATGTATTCATCTTCAGTGCCTTCTATCGGGTACTTAAAGTGCCATAGATGGCCGTTGGTCTCCTGTTGCGCGACCTCCAGGTCCGACACCGCGGTCTGAAGTTGGCAGTCCCAGTTGACCAGCCGTTTGTCGCGGTAGATCAGACCCTGTTTGTGGAGATCGACGAAGGCCTTGACGACGGCCGCCGACAGCCCCTCGTCCATGGTGAAGCGTTCCCGTCCCCAATCGGCCGAGGCGCCGAGGCGGCGGAGTTGGCGGGTGATGGTATCGCCCGATTCCCTCTTCCACTCCCAGACCCGCTGGACGAAAGCCTCGCGGCCGAGCTCGCGGCGCGACGGGCCGCCGTCCTCGGCCAGTTTGCGCTCGACCACCATCTGCGTCGCGATGCCGGCATGATCGGTGCCCGGCTGCCACAGCGAATCCCGGCCCTTCATGCGCGCATAGCGGATCAGGATGTCCTGCAGGGTGAAGTTCAACGCATGGCCCATGTGCAGGCTGCCGGTGACATTGGGCGGCGGCATCATGATGGTGAAGGGGTGGCGGGAGGGATCCCGGCCGGCGGCGAAAACGCCGGCGCCTTCCCAGGACGCATAATGCTTTGCCTCGACCTCTTTGGGCCGATAGGTCTTGTCCAGCATCGCTGAACCTTCTTCCGGATTTGGCTGGGTTAGTTAATAGGCGGTCACCGCCCGTCTCGGCAAGGGGCGTGTGCGGCTAATCGTCCTCGGCCCGGCGGACCATCCTGGCGATCTCTTTCTTGACCAGCCCCTTGACCATGGGCGCGAGATTCTGATCGAGCCAACCCTTGAGCATGGGCCGGATCATATCCTTGACAATATCCTCCAGCGTATTGCCGGCGCCCAAGGAGACGTTGTTCTTGCTTTGCGGCTCCTTGACGATCACCTTGGCCAGAGCGGCAAGGGACTCGGTCGAGGCGGCGGCGGTTTCCTCGGAAACAAGGGTATCCGCCGTCTTCTCTTCCGCCGGTTCAGGCGGCTCGGCCTCCCCGGCGTCTTCCACGGCGTCGGCGGCGACGGCTTCCGCCTCGTCGTCGGACTCGTCTTCGCCCGCCGCTTCCTCTTCCTCTTCCTCTTCCTCTTCCTCTTCCTCGGCCGCGGCTTCGGGTTCGTCTTCCTCGACGGTGTCGGGCTCGCTCATCCCGCCCTCCGGTTCCTCGTTCTCGGCCGCCTTCTCGTCCGACTCATCGGCGTCCTCGGTGAGACTGGTGGTGGTTCCGTCCTCGTTGACCATTTCGGTCAGTTCGAGGACATCCTCCTCGGCCTCGGCGTGGTCGCTACGCTCGCCGTTCGCCGCCTCGGCGGCCTCTTCCGGCTCGGCCTCGGCGGCCTCTTCCGGCTCGGCCTCGGCGCCGTTCGCCGCTTCGGCTTCCTTTTTCGCCCCCTTCTCGGCGCCACCCTCCGGTTCTTCGTCGCTTTCGGAGATTATGCGGCGAATGGAGGCAAGGATTTCCTCCATCGTCGGTTCTTGCTCATCCTTGGCTTCACTCATCGCCCGGCCATCCGAGGTCCCCATGAACACAATATGAGGCAATTTTGCCCTATCAATGTAACAAAAGTGTCAACAGATGGTAAATTTCCCCCGGTCCGGCGCGCCGGACCACGGCACCTAATCGCTCCCCTTCGGCGCGCCGAACCACCTGTCGCGCACCGACCTGTAATTTCCTTCGAAATCGTAAATTTTCACCGGCAGGCCGAGATGGACCGCCGTCAGGCGGCCGACAGCCAGCTTCAGCTCATGGCCGGCAATGATCTCGTCCCGTTGGGAGCGTACCAGGTTGACCTCGGCATCGAGAAGTTCCTGCTCGGCGTCGAGGATATCGAGGACGATCCTCGTCCCCACCAGCGCTTCCGTCTCGACGCCGATCAAGGCGATCTCGTTGGCCCGGACCTCTTCCTGGAAGGCCCGCACCCGCGCCCGCGCGGTCGAGAGGGATTCCCAGGCCCGGGCCGCGGCCTCGATGGCGTTGCGCCTCGCCTCGTGGACCTGCTGGCGGCGCTGCGACGCCACTTCCTTGGTCTCGCGCAGCCTGGAATAGACGTCTCCCGCCTGGTAGAGCGGGATCGTCAACTCGGCCATGATCTCGCCCCGGTTTCTGCTGCTGGTGGGGGACGAGGCTTCGTCGGAAGCCGACAAGGTGCCCTTGACGTTGAGCTCGGGCAGCAACTCGCCGTGGATGACCTTGATGTCGTCCCGCGCCGCCTTCTCGTCGAATTCGGCGGCGATGACGTCCGGATTGGCGCCGCCCGCCAGCTCCTGGGCCTCCGTCTCGCTCGCCGGCAGATCCTTGAGCGTCGGCTGGGCAAGTTCGCCCGGCGCCTCGCCGATGATATTGCGGTAGATGGCGCGCGACGATATCAGGTTACCCTCGGCCTGGACCCGGTCCGCCGTGGCGCGGGCAAGGCGCGCTTCGGCCTGGGAGACGTCGGTGCGGGTGACTTCGCCGACCCGGAAGCGGTCGCCGGTCGCCTGGAGTTGACGCCTCACCCTCTGCACGTTCTTGATGTTGAGTTCGACCACCGCCAGGTCGCGGAACACGTCTACATAGGCCCGGGTGCCGGACAGCAGCACGCCCTGCTCGACCGAGGAAAGCCGCGCGCGGGCGGCGCGGACCTCGTTCTCCGCCCGGGCGGTCTCGGCGGTGGTGCGCCCGCCGCGGTAAAGCGGCTGGGTAACGGTGATATCCGCCGTCGTCGGCTCGGTCGTTCGGACATGGGGCGTGGTCGTCGCGCTGTCGGTGCGGGTGATCCCGGCCTCGGCCGTCAGGGTCACCGTCGGTCGCCAGTTGGAGAGTGCCTGGGGCACGGCCTCGTCGATGGCGCGCAGGCGCGCCCGCTCGGCCAGCAGTCTCGGATTACTGTTGTAGGCCTTGGCCAGCGCCTGATCGAGGGTATCGGCGAAGGCCACGCCAGGAGCAAGCGCCGCCACGAGCAACGGCGCCATGGCCAGGCGCGCGAGCCATCCCCGGCAGCGGCCCCACGGTTCCCGCCCGCGCAACCGAACGCGCCTCGTGATCATTCCTGGTCTCCCTCCCGAAAGCGGCGCGGGCCGTATACGACCTTATCTTCCTCAACCGCCTTCGCCGGCCGTTATAGGCATGAGTGGAACCATCGCGCAACTTCCGCGTCCCCGGTATCCGATGTGATGAGGTACAATGCGGATGCTGAAATCTAGAATAAAAACTAGAAGACGAAGCCGGCTTCGGCGGCGAAGCCCGGCAGGAGCGGCGTCGCCGCGTCGAACAGGACGCGCCGGGACAAGACGCCCTGGTGGCGCGTGACCAGGATCGCCCTGCCCAATCCGGCGCCGTTCTTGACGACGGCGACAAGGCGCCCGCCTTCCGCCAGCTGAGCGCAGATGTCATCGGGAATTCGCGCCAACGCGCCGTCGAAGAGGATGACGTCGTAAGGCGCTTGCTCGGCGTAGCCTTGCCTCGGATCGGCCTCGATCACCACCGCATTGTCGACGGAGAGCTCGGAAAGCAGCCGCTGTGCCGCCGCCGCCAGGTCGCGGTCGCTTTCCAGCGCCACCACCATATTGGCCAAGCGCGCGATCACCGCCGCCGAATAGCCGGTGGCGCAGCCGATATCGAGCACCACGTCCGTTTCCTTGATCTCCGCCGATTGCAGGAGCCTCGCCAACACCATCGGCTCCATCAGGTAGCGGCCCCGGGCGATGGCGATGTCCTCGTCGACATAGGCGACGCCGTGATGGGATTCGGGTACGAAGCGCTCGCGCGGGATGTCGCCCATGGCCTCGATGATCAGGGGATCGGTGACCTTGTTGGGACGGATCTGGCTCTTCACCATGTTGGCCCGGGCGGCGGTGTAATCGGGCATGACGGTTCCTGAACTGGAGCTCGGTTTCGGCGCGGCGGCGGCCGGCGCCAAGGCAAACGTTCCCGGTTATATACTTGCCCCGTAGCCTGAAAACAATGGCGCTCGAGCGCCCTTCACCCGCCGCCACGCCCGTCTTGACCGCTATCGGGCAAGGTCCTATATCTGCCTCGGCTTGAAGCGGCGCGGTGGCGGCCACGTTCGGCCGGGTAGCAAAGTGGTAATGCACGGGACTGCAAATCCCGCAACGCCGGTTCGATTCCGGCTCCGGCCTCCAGCCCCTTACCCTTTTGCCGTCGCGCGGGCCTGCCCGTTTGAGGGCATGTTACCTTAAGGGCATGTTTACGAAGTTCTGGCATTGGCAAAACGGCTTTGCTATAAACCGCCGCCACCGCTTGGCGGCAAGGGCCGAGGGCGGTATCTGAATTTCTCGACATTGAATTTTGAAGCCCTGTTCCCCGGTAGCTCAGTTGGTAGAGCGGGTGGCTGTTAACCACCATGTCGCTGGTTCGAGTCCGGCCCGGGGAGCCATATAGGAGAAGGGGTTGAGCCTAATAGGCCCAGCCCCTTTTTCCGTCAGGGTACGCTATGGGTACGCATTATCTTTGGGGTTCGCCCCGATAAAGGGCAAAAAGAGGGGGCCGGAGCCCCCTGAGTGTCAAACGTCCCACATGTGGGACTATTGCGCCGCCGCCAGCCGTTCCAGGTCAAGCAGGGCCGAAACCGCGAACCGATCATGTAGGTCTAGCGTGCCCTTCGGTGCAAAGGGGCTCGGCGGGTTGTCGGACTCAAACTTCATCTTCGAATACACCCGCAGTTTCGCCGCCGCGTCGGCATAGGAACGGCATGGGGTTTCCAAGATCACAGCTTCCAGGCGGTCGGCCTCGGCCCCGGGCCCGGTTTCCCGGGTCTCGTCAGTTGTGTCGTCGGTGTTGTAGCGATCAGCCGCCGCGCTCCACTGGCGTTCCAGTTCGGCTAGATCGCGTCCCGGCCTGTTTCCTGCCTCTTGCGCTAGATCGGGCCGCCCGTCACGCTCCTGCCGCTCGACAATCTCCGGGCCGCCGATCATGGCGGTGTGGGCCTCATCCCATTTGGCCCGGAGCTTGGCCGCGCACTCGCCCAGTTGCTCGCCCACGAAGAAAACGGCGTTGCTATGGGTATCGTCGCCGGCGGTGGCCATCCCCTCGGCAATCGTAAAGACGGCATCGGCCCCTTGGATCATGCTGCGGATCAGGGGCTCAAGATCGCCGAAGGCGTCTCTGAACTCGCGGTCGTACTCGGCCTGTTTTTCGGGAGTAACTGTTTCCATTTTCATGCCCTCCGTCAGAGCCAGGATCGGCCTGGCGCCGGGCGGTTGACAACGGCTATAGAACCGTCCCGGGTATTCCCCGAAGGTATTGTATTTCCTGGGCCACCCGACTGGAAGGTACGCAAAAACCGGCTGACGGGCCGGTATCCGTCTCTAGAGCGTTGTCAAACGCTGGGGGAATTAGGCGCTCAGGTGGGGGGAGGTGTCAATATCCAATGTCACAATATGCCGATTCGTGATACTGTGACACATGGGACGAACACCGATATTTGATCGCCCGATGACGGCGGCAGAGCGAAAGCGCCGGTCTAGGGCGTATGACACTAAGCTCCGTGAGACCATGAGTGCCGTTAAACTTGCGGCCATGCTCGGCGGGTCGCCTCAGTTCTTCCGAGACATGGAATATATCCAACACCACGGAGTCCCCGAGTGGGATCAGATGCTTGAAAACAGCAAGGGCCAGCTGGTTCTCGGCGCCTCAACCCAGCGCCAGATGGTGAAGTACCTATCGCCGGATGATCAACGGGAAATTATCGCCGATGCGAAAAAGGACAAGAAAAAGGCTCTTGCCATCTGGCGGCTCATTAAAGGCGATCTCGGCATCAAATAAACAGTCCGGATTTCGGTAAAATTCGTATGCACCCCGTTGTTAGTCATCTGTCACTCTGGCGCCGCCTCGGCAGGGGTGCCCTGGATACCCCTTACCGTCGCCCGTGACCGCTGTGAGGGTGTGCCTGCTGGGCCTGAGCGTAGGGCCTGCATATATGCTTCGATGGCCTCCCTCAGTTCCGGCTCGACAGCGCAAAGTTAGTTTGGAGCCATTAACCCAATGTCCGCTTATGACCCAAAGCGGACATAAGCTCGGGGTTAAATCGAGGCTGCCACGATGGACGCGCTGGGGTTTTATGTTACTGTCCCGACAGCCAACGATCCCACCTGAAATGACCGGTGGGTTTAGGAGTTCGGACAGTGGCG
>JADFJG010000079.1:0-6437 GCA_022566265.1 Pseudomonadota bacterium
CGCCACCCTGAGCAGGTATTCACCGTATTCGTTCTTGCTCAGCGGCTCGGCCAGTGCCTCGAGCCGGGCGCGGTCGATGAATCCCTTGTGGAAGGCTATTTCCTCGACGCAGGCGATCTTCAGCCCCTGGCGGTGCTCGATGGTCTGCACGAACTGGGCGGCGGCGATCAGGCTGTCGTGGGTGCCGGTGTCGAGCCAGGCATAGCCCCGGCCGAGCCGTTCCACCGTCAGCTCGCCGTCCTCGAGATAGCGTTGGTTGACGTCGCTGATCTCGAGCTCGCCGCGCCGTGACGGCTTGATCTCCCGGGCGATATCGACGACGCGGTTGTCATAGAAATAAAGGCCGGTGACGGCGTAGTTGGAACGCGGCGTCTTGGGCTTCTCCTCGATGTCGATCGCCCGTCCGGCGTCATCGAAGGCGACCACGCCGTAGCGCTCCGGGTCGCTTACCCGATAGCCGAAGACGATGGCGCCCTTGGTCAGCCCGGCGGCGCGCGTCACCAGTTCCTCGAGGCCCTCGCCGTAGAAAATATTGTCACCGAGGATGAGACAGCAATTGTCCTCGCCGATGAAGTCGCGGCCGACGATGAAGGCGTGCGCCAGCCCCTCGGGTTTCGGTTGCAGGGCATAATCCAAGGTAATTCCCCATTGGGTGCCGTCGCACAACAGGGCCTGGAACAAGACCTCGTGCTCGGGCGTGGTGATGACAAGGATGTCGCGGATGCCCGCCATCATCAGTACCGACAGCGGGTAATAGATCATCGGTTTGTCGTAGACCGGCAGCAGCTGCTTGGAAAGCGAACGGGTCAAGGGATAGAGACGCGTGCCCGAACCGCCGGCGAGGATGATGCCTTTCATGGGGAACCCCTCATCAGGCCTTCAGAAGTTCGTTTAGTACATCCACCAGGCCATGGCGCCAACGCCTTTGCGCGACGCCGAAGGTCGCGGCGAGGCGGGAGCAGTCGAGCTCGGAATTCGCCGGGCGGGGCGCCGGAGCCGGCCGGTCGGCGGTCGCCACGGGCCGAAGGGACGGGGAAGGTTGCCCGGTGATCTCCCGGCGCCGGACAAAAATCTCCTTGGCGAAGCCGTGCCAGCTGGTGCGGCCGGCGGCGCTGAAATGAAAGGTGCCGGATTTGCCGCCGGCGACCGCCGGCGCCATGGCGAGGATCGCTTCCGCCACCTGCTTGGCCGGCGTCGGGCAACCGAACTGGTCATCGACGACGCGCAACTCATCTCCTTCCCCCGCCGCCCGCAGCATGGCCTTGACGAAATTCCCGCCCTTGGCGCCGAAGACCCAGGAGGTGCGAAGGATGACATGGCGATCCAGCGCCTCGCGCACGGCGCGCTCGCCGGCTTCCTTGCTCTTGGCGTAGACGCCGAGGGGATTGACCGCGTCGTCCTCGTCATAGGCGGCCGGCTTGGTGCCATCGAATACGTAGTCCGTCGACAGATGGATGAGCGCCGCGCCGGCTTCCCGGCAGGCCTCGGCGACGTGGCGCGCGCCATCGCGGTTGACCGTGAAGGCGGCGTCGGGTTCGCTCTCCGCCTGGTCCACCCTGGTGTAGGCGGCGGCGTTGACGACCACCGCCGGGCGGCTCTCGCCAACCGCCTTGAGCACGTCATCGATGCGTGTGATATCCACTTCGGCGTGGCCGAGGCCGGTTACCCCGAGCCCGCTCCGGTGCGTGGCGCGGCAGAGTTCATGACCGATTTGGCCGCCGCCGCCGAACACCAGAAGCCCGGTCTTGGCGCTCATTTGCGCCAGGGCCTCGTCCTGGGCACCGCCGCCCCTCATGCGGCGCCGGTCCCCAGGCCGAGACGCGATCCGTCATAGCTCGCGCCGATGATCCGTTGCCACCATTCCCGGTTCTCGAGATACCACGCCACCGTCTTGGAGAGGCCCGAGTGAAAGGTCTCGGCGGGCCGCCAACCCAGTTCGCGCTCTATCTTGGAGGCGTCGATGGCATAGCGGTAGTCGTGACCGGGCCGGTCCTCGACGAAAGTGATCAACGCGCGCCTCGACCGGCCGCCGTCGGGCGGCGCCAGCCCGTCGAGGGTGTCGCAGACCAACTCGACGACATCGATGTTGCGCATCTCATTGTTACCGCCGACGTTATAGGTCTCGCCGATCCGGCCCCGGGTCAGGATCGTCCACAAGGCCCTCGCGTGATCGTCCACATACAGCCAGTCGCGGACGTTTTCTCCCTTGCCATATACCGGCAAGGGCTTGCCCAGCAAGCCATTGATGATCATCAACGGTATGAGTTTTTCGGGGAACTGGTACGCCCCGTAGTTGTTCGAGCAATTGCTCGTCACCACCGGCAACTGGAAAGTATGTCCCCAAGCCCTTACCAGGTGGTCGGACGCCGCCTTGGTAGCGGAATAAGGCGAGTTCGGCCGGTAGGGCGTTTCCTCCGTGAAGCGACCGGTTTCACCCAGCGCGCCGTAAACCTCGTCGGTCGAAACATGTTGGAAACGGAAGCGCTCCCGCGCGCCTCCCTCGAGTTCGCGCCAATAGGCGTTCGCCGTCTCGAGCAGCGTATAGGTGCCGATGACGTTGGTCTCGATGAAGGCGGCCGGGCTGTCGATCGACCGGTCGACGTGGGATTCGGCGGCCAGATGCATCACCGCGCCGGGACGGTGCCGGGCGAAGACGCGCCGGAGCGCGGCGCCGTCACGGATATCGACCTTGGCGAAGGCGTAGCGCCGATCGGCCTCGACCGCCGCCAGCGCGCCGGGCGAGGCCGCGTAGGTGAGCTTGTCGACATTGACGATCTCGGCGTCGGTCTCGCCGATGAGGAAGCGGATGAGGGCCGAGCCGATGAAGCCCGAGCCGCCGGTGACCAGTACCTTCAAGACCATGCCCCTCTCAATGCCGCCGCGATCCGCCTTTCAGCGCCAATCCCCCATGCCGGCGCCGAGCATAATCGTCAACCGTTAACCATTGGTTTGTAATCGAAATAGCCGGGAAGCTCGGCAAGTACCGGGTTGTCGCCGTCCTTGCCGGAAACAATGACCTCCGCGTCGGGGACCGGCCAGTCGATGCCCAGCGCCGGGTCGTTCCACAGCACCCCGCGCTCGTGATCGGGCGAGTAATAGTCGGTGACCTTGTAGATCACCTCGGTGTCCGGATCGAGGCAACAGTAACCGTGGGCGAACCCGGCCGGCACCAGGATCTGGCGCCAATTTTCGGCGCTGATGATGGTCGACACATGTTGCCCGTAACTCGGCGATCCCTGGCGGATATCAAGCGCCACATCGAAGATCGCCCCGCGAGTCACGCGCACCAGCTTGGTCTGCTCGAAGGGCGCAATCTGGAAGTGAAGTCCACGGATCGTTCCCCTCCGCGGCGAGGAGGCGTGGTTGTCCTGGACGAAATCGAGCTCGATACCCGCCGCCGCCAGCTCGCGCCGTTTATAGGTCTCCGAGAAGAAGCCCCGCGCGTCGCGGTGTCGCTTGGGCGTGATGACGAGAACATCGGGAATCGAGAGGCGTTCGATCTCCAACGACTGACCTTGGCTACTGGGACTACTGGTCATTCGGATCCGGATACCCCTCGCGCACGGATGAGCGTGGCGCGGACCTTTGTATTGGCATAGACTGTTAGTGCGGCTTCACCCTAGCAGGGCCGCATGCCTGCCCGCTGCCGGTGAGGCTACCCCATGACCGTGCGACCTGCCACCCCTGACCGACGTGCCCCTCCAAACCCCATCGCCGGATGCCTGATCCAAGCCCAGAGAACCTTGCGCTCGTCATCCCGACACTAGACGCCGGGCGTCATGTCGATCGGATGGTCACGGCGCTGAAGGCGCAGACATTGAGGCCCTCGCGTTTCCTGGTCATCGATTCCGGCTCCAGCGATGACACCGTCGCCCGGTTCGGCGACGCCGGCGCCCGAATCCACACCATACCGCCAAGCGAGTTCGACCATGGCGGCACCCGGCAGTTGGCGGTGGATATGCTGCCCGACGCTGAATTCGTGATCTTCCTCACCCAGGACGCCGTGCCGGCGCATCCGGAGGCCTTCGCCAATCTTGTCCAGGCCTTCGAAGACGACCGTGTAGGCGTCGCCTATGGACGCCAACTGCCCGCTCCCGGAGCCAATCCGCTCGCGACCCACGCCCGGCTGTTCAACTACCCCGACGAAAGCCATGTCCGTTCCCTCTCCGATGCCCGGCGTTATGGCGTCAAGACGGTCTTTTGCTCCAACTCCTTCGCCGCCTATCGCCGCGCCGCCCTGATGGAAGCCGGCGGCTTCCGTTCCCGGCTGATCCTCAGCGAGGACAGCGTGGCCGCCGCCGCTATCCTGGTGGCGGGGTGGAATTTGCACTATGTCGCCGATGCCCGCGTCTATCACTCCCACGACTACACCTCGGCGCAGGAGTTCCGGCGTTACTTCGACATCGGGGTCTTGCACGCCACGGCGGACGGATTGGTCGAGCGGTTCGGCAAACCGGAAGGCGAGGGCCGGCGTTTCGTCGTCTCGGAGCTGGCGTATTTGTTGCGGAAAGGGCCGGCATTCATACCATTGGCCCTGGTGCGCACGGTGTCGAAGTATGTTGCCTACCGCCTCGGACACATCGAGCGTCATCTGCCGCAAGGCCTCAAGCGGCGGCTCGGCATGAACAGCCGCTATTGGGACTAGCCCGAATATACATGGTATTAAGGATTTGCCGGCATAGTCCGCGGGACGAGACCGCCGGGCGGGGCGATCCGATGACGACACGGGTTCACGCGGCCCGCCGTTCGGAGGACAGGCATGGACGCCAAGGTGGCAAACACGGGCGGGGCAGCCGCGAAGGGCCGGGCGAAACGACTATCGCCGGCCTTGGTCGGCGATTTGCTGCGGCTATTCGACCTCGCCGTGATCGGGATCGTCGGCATCGGCATCTATTTTCTCTACGTAAACCAAACCTCCCCGGACACGCCGATAAGCCGGTATCTCATCATCCTGGTGATCTCGGGGGCGCTCGCCGGCGTCCTCTTCCAGGGGTTCGGCGTTTACGCCGGAGATTACATTTTCGCCAGAAGGCTCCGGATCGACCGGATGTTGTCGGCCTGGGCGGTCACCTTCGCCCTGCTGCTGACCGTCGCCTTCGCACTGAAGATTTCCGACTTCTATTCGCGCGTCTGGGCGGTGAGTTGGTATTTCGTCACCGCGGTGCTGCTGGTCCTCGGACGGCTAACGCTCGGCGCCTGGATTCGCCATTCGGCGCGGGAGGGGCGGTTCGCCAAGCGCACCGCTATCGTCGGCACCGGCCCGCAGGCGAGGATCGCCGATCACCTGAGAGAATACGACAAATATCGCACCGAGATCGTCGGCTTCGCCGATGATCGCGACGGTGAAGAAGTTTCCGGCAACACGGTGCCCGCAAGCCTCGGCGGCATCGCCGATGTGATCCGGATGATCCGCGACGATTCGATCGACCGGGTGGTCATCGCCCTGCCTTGGAACGAGCCCGAGAGGATGCGCGGGGTGGTCCGGCGTCTGGCGGTAACGCCCGTCCCCATTCACCTGGCGCCGGACCTGGCGGGCTTCGATTATACCGGCCGGGATTTCACCCATATCGCCGGGCTTCCCGTATTGCATCTGTTCGACCGGCCGATATCGGGATGGTCGCGGCTGACCAAGGCCATCGAGGATCGGGTGCTGGCGACGTTTTTCCTGATTCTGTCGTTCCCGGTCTTTTTGGTCGTTCCCGTGATCATCAAGCTGTTCTCACCAGGCCCCGTCTTGTTCAGACAGAAACGCTATGGTTTCAACAACCAGCTGATCGAGGTTTGGAAATTCCGCACCATGTATCACCATCTTCAAGACGCGGAGGCCAATCAACTGACGAAGAGAGATGACGCCCGGGTAACCCCGGTGGGACGGTTCTTGCGCCGCACCAGCCTGGACGAGCTGCCGCAACTTTTTAACGTCCTCAATGGGGATATGTCGTTGGTGGGTCCAAGGCCCCACGCCACCGCCGCCAAGGCCGGGGGCCAGCTTTATTACGATGTCGTCGATCGATATGCCGCCCGGCACAGGGTCAAGCCGGGGATCACCGGCTGGGCCCAGGTCAACGGCTGGCGCGGCGAGACCCGAACCGTCGACGAGATCGAAAAGCGCGTGGAATACGATCTCTATTACATCGATAATTGGTCGATCTGGCTCGACATCCGCATCATCGCCAAGACGCTCTTGGTCATTTTCAGGGACGCCAAGGCCTACTGATTCCCTTACCGGACCGGCTTGCCGGCGGCCGTCGCGGCAATACGCCTTTCCCATGCCAACGCCGTGTCGACGATGACCCTTAAGTCATCGTATTTCGGCTCCCACCCCAAAAGATCGCGGACGCGTCCGGCGGCGGCCGTGAGTACGGCCGTGTCCCCGGCCCGGCGCGCTGAAATTTCAGCCGGCAGCGGCCGGCCGATGATATCCTCCAAGGTTCGCA
>JADFJG010000079.1:6534-16472 GCA_022566265.1 Pseudomonadota bacterium
CAAGACCTCCCTGACCGAATAGCCGTGACCATAACCGCAGTTTAGCGTCACGCTCCCGCCGCCTTCGGCCAGATAACCGAGCGCCCTGACATGGACGTCCGCCAGATCGGTGACGTGAACGTAATCTCGGATACAGGTTCCGTCGGGCGTCTCGTAGTCATCGCCATAGATCTTCATCCCTGACCGCGAGCCGAGCGCGGTCTGGCACGCGATCTTGATGAGATGGGTGGCGACAGGCGAGGACTGGCCCGCCCGTCCCTCGGCATCGGCGCCCGCGACATTGAAGTAGCGCAGCGCGGCATAGTGAAAATCGTGGGCTTTGGCGGTATCGCGCAGTATCCATTCGGTCATCAACTTGGAGGTGCCATAGGGATTGATTGGCCGCGTCGGCGCGTCCTCGGGAATCGGCGTCGAGTCCGGTTCTCCGTAAACCGCGGCGCTCGAAGAATATATGAAATGGTTCACACCGAGGCGGACGCAGGTCTCGATGAGCGTGGCGCTGTGGAGCGTGTTGTTACGGTAATAGGCCAAGGGGTCGCGCACGGATTCCGGCACCACGATCGAGCCGGCGAGATGGATGACGGCCTCGACACGGTAACGGTCCATCACCTCTTCGAGCAAAGCGGCATCGCCGACACTGCCTTCGATCAGCCGAACGCCCTCTGGCACGGCCTCTCTTTGGCCGGTGGAAAGGTCATCGATGACGACCGCGTCCATGCCGGCCTCGATCAGCGCCAATAACACGTGGCCGCCGATATAGCCGGCGCCGCCGGTCACGAGAACGGTTTGGTCCTTGGGCATGTTCGAAGGCCGAATCGGATAGTGCTCTAGGGGCCGAACTTGATATCATTACAGGTTACCCGGTTGACCTGCCCGGCGTCTACGGACGAAACGTGCGGGCCTCCCGGCGCCGGGCACTGTCTCACTTTGAAATCCTAGACCCTTGACAGCCTATCGCTTCGCCGCTCTCATTCCAATATGCTTAGCGGGAAGCATGTAGGAGAATGGTAGTGCCCACAAGCGAGTGTGCTTTTGCCTATGATCAGTGCAGGGCAGCGAGGCCGACACAAAATGCCGCAAATGCCGATTTTCTAAGGTCGATTGGTGTTGATGAGCCATGGGTAAGCAGTGCCTATCGTTGCTCCTATTGTGGAGGCTATTGGTCATTTGAATCTGGTGGTCAAAAGCGGCCCCGTGGTTACGTCGAGAAAGGCAAGTGGAAACCAATCAATGCCTAAAGGCCCCAAAGGCGAGAAACGCCCCGGCGACGTGATCGGAGCCGCCGTCAAGGTGATGAGGATCGCCACGGGCGAAATCGAAGAAGATATCGAGGACGACGGCAAGAACAAGGCCGCTGTTGAGCTTGGGCGGAAGGGCGGCAAGGCGCGGGCGGCCAAGCTGAGCAAAAAGCGACGGACCGAGATTGCCAAGGTGGCGGCAGCAAAGCGGTGGGGCAAGAACACTCCCTAGGGGCGTTTCCTGCTGAACATAGACACAACATTGCCCTGCCGAAACTCGTCTTTTAGTACTGGCGCGGCACGCGATTCTTTTTGCCCAGTTAACGTCCCAGGCTCAAGGTCGGCAATTTCTTCCAGATCCATTGCTGGGAACGGAAGGGCATCCATGATTTCGGACGCTGACTGTACGCCTTCCGACATTAGAAGCTCAAAGCTACGCCGGATCATATGAGGGCGCTCTTTCTCCAGTTTGCCGTCCAGAGGTTCGCTGTTGCGCCATCCGCGACGGTTATAATTAATCCACATGCGGCGCGCTTCTTCATCGTCCAGAATATCCAGCGCGCGACTCCGCATTATCATTGTCCCAACGGATGCGCCCCAACGCTCTTTAAGGGAGAGAAAACCGTCCAAAGACGGTGCATAAAGCTCTTCAGTAAATTGCTGAGCCGGAAGCAACAAGCAGCCTGCCAACCTATCGGCCTGCTTTTCGATTGCTTTATAAGAGGCGCGGTCATTAAGTCTTTTTTGTGAGACGCTTTGGTGCAACACAATGTGTGCAAGCTCATGAAGTGCGTCAAATCTTTGGCGGACGGCGCTAGCCTTGTCTCTAGAGAGAACAACAAAGGGCACGTCAAATTGGTCAGACCATTGAGAAAATGCGTCGAGCTTTTCAGCCCCGACATGAATGCGGGACACTAGAATACCGTTAGTTTCCATCTTTTCGATTGCATCTGGCATCGGGCCGGGCCGAATAGACCAATGGTCCCGAATGGCGAGCGCGGCATCTTCTAGAAAATCCAACCCCACTGAATCGATATTGGGAACTGAAATTTCTGGTACATCGAGTGGGGGAAGTTCGAAGTAGCTGGCAACATAATCAACAACTTCCTTCATCCACTCCAGCCGCACAGCCGCCCGCTCACGCATAGCGGGTGGCGCAGATAAGCGGCCACGCCAAAAAACTGGCTTAGAATCTTCCCTGCCAAACGGACGGAGAAAATAGGAACGGGGCATATTCAGGGCTGATGCGATGGTATGCATAACATCAAGCTGTGGACTTTGGTGGCCGTTCTCGTACTTGGAAATTGACTGAACGCTCACACCCACGATCCCGGCAAGATCGGTAGCACTTATGCCACGGGCACGCCTCCCTTCGGTAAGGCGCCGCCCTACGAATCCAGGAGTACTCGTCGTCATTTTTTACCTTCCTCTTCCCCACGTTTTTTCCAAGGTAGGCGACGATCCACCTTCTCGGCAGGTGCTGCGACCTGATAAGCGGAGACAATTTCTTCAATAGCAAGCTCAACAGCCCATCCCGAACAGTCATTGACGGGAATGCAAAACTGCATCATCCCGAGCCGCTGTTCGTGTTCCGTGAAGCGTTTACCAACCGGATTATGGGCGAGCAACCCATAAAAATCCTTACCGAGAAGCACTTCCGGCGGTTCATCTCCCAAGTCTAGGCGCGGGAATTTCGGAATATTGCTCATAGCAGCGTGACGCTCACGAAACCGCGCGGGCTTCGGCATGCTTCCAATCGCCGGGACATAAACCTGCGTCAGTCCAATATTTCCCATTGTAGCATATACATAGTGACGGTTATTTTCTGTGAGCAGCGTGGGAGTCTGCGCAAGCCATGCTCGTCAGCGAGAATCGCTAGCAGATGTTCCATCCGGAAATGACGGTCCTGGTAAAGCTTATCCAGGCGCTGTTCCGCAACCACATTGGGGTCCAGTTGGACCTGATAGAAAACGTCCAAGTAGGTCTGTTGGGTACGCCTTCTCGCATCCTCCCAGAATTTCTGGGGAAAATCCCGAATGATCGTGGAAAGGATGGTATCGCGCAGCTGCTGTTGCCAGTCCATACCGATTCAACTCCTTAAGCATTTTTCCTGTATTGCACATTTCACAATAAATATTAAAGTGTCTGCCGTCAAGAGCGATTTCGGTGTAACTAAATGCCTGACACTAAGCATAGTAGTTCATATATTAGGGGCATGAACAAATTGCCCCTAGAGAAGCGTGTCCAAATTCTCTCCATGCTCTGCGAGGGATCGTCCATGCGGGCAACCAGCCGCGTGGCGGACGTGTCGATCAACACCGTGACGAAGTTGCTTGTGAGCGCGGGACTTGTTTGCGCCCGGTTCTACGATGAAGCAGTGCGCGGTGTCGAGGCACGGCACGTCCAGTGCGATGAAATCTGGTCGTTCTGCTACGCCAAGGCCAAGCGTGTTCCGACCGCCAAAGCAGCACCCGAAGGTGCTGGCGATGTGTGGACTTGGACCGCGCTTGACCGGGACAGCAAGCTAATCATCTCGTATCTGATCGGCGGACGTGACGCCGAATTTGCCAACGCCTTTATGCAAGACGTGTCCGAACGGCTCGCAACGCGCGTCCAGCTAACGACCGATGGGCACCGCGCCTATCTCAATGCGGTCGAAGATGCCTTTGGTGTTGATGTTGACTATTCCCAATTGGTGAAGCTGTACGGCGACGCTCCCGAGGCCGAGAAGCGGTACAACCCGCCTGTATGCGTCGGCGCCCGGAAGGATCGCGTTACTGGCAACCCCGATCCTTCAATGGTCAGCACGTCACATGTCGAGCGCAGCAATCTTTCTTTCAGGATGCACCTGCGGCGGTTTACGCGATTGACGAATGCCCACAGCAAGAAATTCGCCAACCACTGCCATATGGTTGCACTCTATACGGTCTGGTACAATTTCGTTCGGACCAACAGCGCAGTGCGGATGCCACCAGCGATGGCGGCGGGGATCGCCAAGAGTCCCTGGGAAATGGCCGATATCGTTAAGCTGATTGATGCCACAGCACCGAAGCCCGGTCCGCGTGGTGCTTACAAGAAAAGGAGCACATAAAATGCTTACTCGCGCCCAAGTTTTAAAGCGTTTTGGGCTGCCCGATAGTGCTGCCTTCGAAATGGAGCCGGTTCGTGATGTTCATAATTTAAGGAGAATCCGAGTAAGCCACGAAGGCGTCACCGTCACAGACATGAGCATAGGCAGCCTATCGCGTCTTGCAGACGAAATTCGCCCTGTTGATCCAGAGCTAGCAGAACGAATCCACGCTTGCCTAAAAGAGGTCAGGCGCAACGCCGAAAATTCAAAGTGAGACAGTGCCCGGCGCCGGGTGTCGGTGACTTGGCGGTGAAAAAAGTGGCAAAACCGGCGCCGAAAGGTACCTTGTATGCTTGACGCCGGGGATCGGGCCGCGTTATTTGCCCTGACCCCGCGAAGCCATGGTTGAATGCAGGGCGACCGAACGCCCGAGCGGCGACGAAAAAAGACCTTAGGATGGCGCACGAAATAGAATGGCGCACGGAAAGAAGACTGTGCGATCGCGGGGACGCCGGCTTCGCCGCGTCTGTGGCGGCCTCTTGCTGTTATTCGTCCTCCCGGTTGCCTGCAACGTCATGAGCGACGGCCACGTGACGACCAGATGGCAGGACGCGAGCCACGATCCCACGGGCCAGGCCCCCGATCCCTCGGTGACGCCCGACGCCGTGCTTCAGGTTTATGCCGCCCGCGCCTTCGGCTGGCGCGGAACGTTCGGCGTCCACAGTTGGTTCGCGCTCAAACCCGCGGGCGCCGACGCCTATACGCGCATCGAGGTGATCGGATGGCGGGTCCGGGGAGGGTCCCCGGCCATACGGTACAGGGAAGGCGGGCCGGACAATGAGTGGTTCGGCAACGCTCCCGATCTTCTACTGGACCGCCGCGGCGCCGATGCCGAAACCCTCATCACGAAAGTTCTGGCGGCGGCGAAATCCTATCCCTACGCCGACCGCTACCGCCTCTGGCCCGGACCCAACAGCAACTCCTTCACCGCCTACATTGCGCGGCGGGTGCCCGAGCTCGGCCTCGAGATGCCGCCTAACGCGCTGGGCAAGGACTATCTGGTGGACGGCTACATCTTCGGCCGGGCGCCCAGCGGCACCGGTTATCAGCTCTCTCTTTTCGGTCTCGTCGGCGTTTTGGCGGCGCGGGAAGAAGGGTTTGAGATCAATCTCTTGGGCTTCACCTTCGGAATCGATTTCAAGGACTTGGCGATCAAACTGCCGGGCATCGGCCAGGTCGGGATTTAGGGACGAGAATGTGCCGCGGGCGCGGTACGAATTGGCCGCCGGTCGCGAAGGGGCGGAATTTATTGTTATAAAACAGCGATATGTTGACAATCGGCCGCTTTGCCCGCATGTATTTCCACTGGTTAACGGGGCATTAAACATAAGTTGACATTGTGCCGACGGTTATCACACGGCGGATCGGGGACAGGGTGCTCCATCGGCGGGCACCATGGGGGTAAATTGGCGCTGAAACTCGGAAAAATTATCGCCCCGATGCTTACGGGGCGTCGTTTTGGGGACTGGGCTTTGTTGTCGGCCGCGGCCGCGCTCGCGGTGACGGTGATCGGCTTCGCCGTAACCCCCACCGCCTCCACTGAAACGGCCCCCGTGGATTTCGAGCAGCAGCTCGACCCCCGCTACTTCGTCTTCGCCCACACCGAATTCGACGCCGCGCGGGAGAGCGCGCTGGAGCCCGAAAGGCGCGCCGTCCGGGCGGCCAAGGGCGATACCTTCATGGCCATGCTGGTCAGGGCGGACGTTCCCCGCACCGAGGCCGACGAGGCCATCGTGGCACTGAGAAAGGTCTATAACCCGCGGAAGCTGATGCCGGGCCAGACGATCGAGCTCAGTTTCATGCCCGACCGGTCGGAAAACGGCCCGGCCCGGTTCCTCGGTCTCAGCTTCGAACCCAGCGCCGAGCGGATAATCACCGTGGCGCGAACCTGGAACAACGGCTTCAAGGCCACCCTGATCAAGAAGGAATTGACCCTGAGGCTGGTGCGCTCGGCCGGCTCCATGGACACCAGCCTTTATGTCGACACCACCAGGGCCGCCGTCCCCGCGCCGGTCGTCGCCCAATTGATCCGCGCCTATTCGTTCGATGTCGATTTCCAGCGCGACATACAGCGGGGCGACGCCTTCGACGTGATCTACGAGCAATACCAGGACAAAAACGGCAGGCCCGCGCGGTCCGGCAACATGGTCTACGCGGCGCTGAACCTCAGCGGCATCACCCTTCAGGTCTACCGATACGAACTGGCCGGCGGTGTCGTCGGCTACTTCAACGAAAAGGGCGAAAGCGTGCGCAAGGCACTGATGCGCACGCCGGTCGACGGCGCCCGGCTGTCATCGCGCTACGGCAGGCGCCGGCATCCTATCCTCGGCTACACCAGGATGCATCGGGGCGTCGATTTCGCCGCCCCCAGGGGCACGCCGGTGATGGCGGCGGGAAGCGGCGTCATCGCCAGGGCGGGATGGAACGGCGCCTTTGGCCGCTATATCAAGATCCGCCACAACGGGACCTATGCCACCGCCTACGGTCATCTCCACCGTTACGCCCGCGGCATCAAGGTCGGCAAGCGGGTGCGCCAAGGCCAGATCATCGGCTATGTCGGCTCCACCGGCCGCTCCACCGGACCGCATCTGCATTATGAGGTGCACCGCAAGAACCGGCAGATCAATCCGATGAAGCTGAGGTTGCCGACGGGCAACAGACTCACCGGCAAGAGGCTGGCCAGGTTCATGAAGCACCGGGCGGCGATCGACCAGCAGCGCGCAAGCCTGCCGGCCAGGTCGAAAGTCGCCAGCAGCCGCTAAGGCCGGCTCAGGCCGCCTCGGCGACGACTCCGTTGATCGCCAGGCCACCCTTGGCGACCGTGACCTCGACCCTTTCGCCATCGGCGATCTTGCCTTCCAGCACCATTGTCGCCAGTGGGTTCTGCAAGGCTCGCTGAATGACCCGCTTCAAGGGCCTGGCGCCATAGACCGGATCGTAACCGGCATTGGCGAGCCAGTTTCGCGCCGCCTTATCGGTCTCGATCACGATCTTGCGCTCCGCCAGCATGACGCCGAGCCGGTCGAGCTGGATGTCGACGATCCTGGCCATATGCTCGCGGCTCAACCGGTGGAACAGCAGGATTTCGTCGAGGCGGTTGAGGAATTCGGGGCGGAAGGCGCCATTGACGATCTCCATGACCTGGTCGCGGATCACCGAGACGTCCTCGCCAACGGTCTGGGCGGCCATGACGTCGCTGCCGAGATTCGAGGTCATCACGATCAAGGTGTTGCGGAAATTGACGGTGCGGCCGTGGCCATCGGTCAGCCGGCCGTCATCCAGCACCTGGAGCAGAAGGTTGAAGACATCCCCATGGGCCTTTTCGATCTCGTCGAACAGGATCACCTGATAGGGCCGCCGGCGCACCGCTTCGGTCAATGCCCCGCCTTCCTCGTAGCCGACATAGCCGGGCGGCGCCCCGATCAGGCGCGCTACCGAGTGCCTCTCCATATACTCCGACATGTCGATGCGGGTCATGGCGCCGTCGTCATCGAAGAGGAATTCGGAGAGCGCCTTGCAAAGCTCTGTCTTGCCGACCCCGGTGGGGCCGAGGAACATGAACGAGCCCATCGGCCGGCTCGGATCCTGGAGCCCGGCGCGGGCGCGGCGAACGGCGTTGGCGACGGCGGAGATCGCCTCTTCCTGGCCGATCACACGTTCGGCGAGGCCGGCTTCCATATCCAACAGCTTTTCCCGCTCGCCCGCCAGCATCTTGTCGACGGGAATGCCGGTCCAGCGCGACACCACGGCGGCGACGATCTCGTCGGTAACGTCCTCTTTCAGCATCCGTCCGGCGTCGGTCTCCGCCGGCGCGCTCAGTTTCTTTTCGAGCTCGGGGATGACGCCGTACATCAGCTCGCCGGCACGGGTGAGGTCGCCCTGGCGCTGGACGATCTCGAGCTCACCGCGCGCATGATCCAACTGCTCCTTGAGCTTTTGCGCCCCGGCCAGCTCTTGCTTTTCCGCCTGCCATACCGCCGTCAGATCGGCCGAGCGTTTCTCCAGCTCGCCGAGCTCCTTCTCGAGCGTCTTCAGGCGGTCGCCCGACGCCTGGTCGCTTTCCTTCTTCAGGGCCTCGCGCTCGATCTTGAGCTGGATGATGCGGCGGTCCAGCTCGTCGATCTCCTCGGGCTTCGAATCGACCTCCATGCGCAGGCGGCTCGCCGCCTCGTCCATCAGGTCGATGGCCTTGTCGGGCAGGAAGCGGTCGGTGATGTAGCGATTGGAAAGCGTCGCGGCGGCGACCAGCGCGCCGTCGGTGATACGCAGCCCATGGTGCAACTCGTACTTTTCCTTCAGACCCCTGAGGATGGAGATGGTGTCCTCGACATTGGGTTCGGCGACGAAAACCGGCTGGAAACGCCGCGCCAGCGCCGCGTCCTTTTCGATATGCTTGCGGTATTCATCGAGTGTCGTGGCGCCGACGCAATGCAACTCGCCACGCGCCAGCGCCGGTTTGAGCATGTTGGAGGCATCCATGGCGCCTTCCGCGGCGCCGGCGCCGATCAGTGTGTGCAACTCGTCTATGAACAGGATCACTTCGCCTTCGGCGGCCGAGATCTCCTGTAACACGGCCTTGAGCCTCTCCTCGAACTCGCCGCGGAACTTGGCGCCGGCGATGAGGGCGCCGAGATCGAGGACCAGCAGGCGCTTCTCCTTGAGGCTTTCGGGCACGTCGCCGTTGACGATCCGTTGGGCGAGGCCGTCGACGATGGCTGTTTTGCCGACGCCCGGTTCGCCGATCAGCACCGGGTTGTTCTTGGTGCGCCGCGACAGGACCTGGATGGTGCGGCGGATTTCCTCATCGCGTCCGATCACCGGATCGAGGCCGCCCTCGCGCGCCATCACGGTGAGATCACGGGCATATTTCCCCAGCGCGTCATAGCTGTCTTCGGAAGTGGCGCTGTCCGCCTTGCGTCCCTTCCGCATCGCGTCGATGGCGGCGCTCAAATTCTCGGCGGTGACGCCGGCGTCGGCGAGAATCCCGGCGACCCCGGTGCCGGTCGCCATGACGCAGGCGAGCAGGATCCGTTCGGTGGCGATGAAACTGTCCCCGGCCTCCTCGGCAAGCCTATCGGCGGCATCGAGCAGGCGCTGGGCTTCCGGAGCGAGGTAGACCTGGCCGGCGCCCGATCCCTCCACCTTCGGCACTTTCCCCAGCGCCGCCTCGAGGGCGCTCGACACCTTCGCCACATCGCCGCCGGCGCTGGCGATCAATTCGGCCGCCAGGCCTTCCTTGTCCGCCAGCAGAACCTTGAGCAGATGCTCGGGCCCGATCTGCTGGTGGTTCATGCCGACCGCCAGGGACTGGGCCGCATGAATGAATCCACGGGCGCGCTCGGTGAACCTTTCAAACTCCATTCGATTGTGCTCCGTGCGGCTCGCCGGCCCTTCCGGCCGGGAGCGGATCAAAAACCCCAATGATTACATGGTTTTGTTGTCTATATAGGGCGACTCCGCCGCGACTCAAGAGCCAAACGGCCACGCCCATCGAGGATGTGGACGCCCGGATCGAATGATCTTACGAAGGCAACGGCGGAACGAGCGGACCCCGGGGAAGTAAGTACTAG
>JADFJG010000080.1 GCA_022566265.1 Pseudomonadota bacterium
TCGACATTCGCGATGATCACGAACGGCCCTCCCCCCATTTTTCGGCGCGGGTTGATCCCGCCCCTTAAGGTCCATTACCGCATGTTTGCGGCCAAAACGCCATGAAAACCAAAGCCTTCAGGCGAAACCCCCCGGATTGTAAGTCCAATCCGGCGAATCGGGAACAACAAGTTTTTGGCGACAAGACCATGGCGCCGATCAGTTTGCGCCGGATGCCGGCTAATCACCTGAAATGTTAGAGGCAGGGAAACCCGATTCGAACATTTTCCGGATCATTACTCGGAACGGTCCAGACGTCCGAAGAATTTGGCCGACAGCCAGCGCCTTTTTTGGCCCAATTTGACATAGATCAAGGCAATACTCTATCGGGAATGCTTACATCGAGTTCTCGCGCTGACTGCCAAAACCCTCAAAGACAGGATTCAGACGGCACTGAACAAAGACCTCCAACAACGTCAGAGCCCGCACACCAAGTTGGGCATCGAGAATGAAGTTCACCCTGTCGGTATTTTTCTTAATCCAGTCAGATACGTTCCCGTCATTCACGCCATACCTCTTCACAGCATCTTCATCCTTCAGAATCGATGCTGCCAGAGTGCTTGGTGCAGAACCTGGATTGTAGTGCTGGCTTGTGTAACGCGCTTGAGAGCGCCTGCCGACTTTGCCGACTTTTAGGACACGGTTCACTTCAGAAAAAACGTATACGGCCATTTTGCCTTTCGGCAGGCTGCTCGGCGGCTTATGAGGCATTATCAGTATTTCGATACTGACGACCTCTTGTTCTATCTTGAGTCCGGCTATCTCAGCGACAACCAAGAAATCCTTCAGTAGCTGTTCCGGGCTCCAATTCATCGGCTCTCGACTATCGCATTTCCCGAAGGCCGTGTTCGACGATCAACTTGGCGAATTGCTCACCATCCACGAGTTCGATGGGAATACCTTTTTCCTCTCCATAGGCCTCCGCCTCGGCTGCCGCATCGTCACTAAACGCTCCCGACGTGATGACCATTCCCAGCGTTACGCGTTCCTGGCCTTCCTCTATTCCACGGATCAACTGATGCACAACCTCGGAATTTACAGGTGGTTCCGGCTGGAAGTGCTTCGCCTGCACGCCGACCACCTGTCGAAACGCTCCTGCGACTAAAAACGTAGCGTAGATATCAATTCCTTTGTCCTCACGCCGTGGCACTACCTTGGTCTCGACAGCCCCTAGGCCGCGTAGCACAGTTTCTATCAACCGCTCAAAACCGAAACTGTCCATGCGGCCGCTACGCATTTCGTCGAGGGTTTCCTTTACCAACCGGCTCTGGAGATCCTTCTCAAAAGAAGGCTCCGCACCACTCGCCGCTATAGTTAGGCATTCCTCAATCTCTGGGACGAGGTCCGTGGCGTTCGCACACGTCCCTTGTGTCTTCATGCGAGATACTAGCGCGGATTTTGCAATGGCCCGCGGAATGGGCGTTTTGCTGTTTAGCCATTCGACAGGCCGGCGATAGGGGGAATCTTCTTCTGTCTTGGTTTCATCGTAAAATGCCGCGCCTTTAACAACAGCGACATAAAACTCTGAGCCTGACGGCACGACAACCAAGTCACCAATGTCCATATCACGAATAAAACGCCACATATGGCCAGCCGCATTACCAGCTTTCCGCAGGTTCACGGAGTCAGGGTAGCACTCCTTGCGGATGATCTCCCGGAACTGATCCCAGTCAAGCTCGGGATCGAGCAGCCCTTGCGCTCGCCCCCATCCGATAATCAGATGGTCTTTTTGCAAGGCCTCCGATACACGGTCAACCATGCCGGGCGCGATCCGCAGTACAAATCCCTTTTTCACCATTTTCGTGGCCCTCTGTCGCACATCCACTCTCACCCGTCGTTCGCCGCCTCGAGCATGTGCCTCAGCCGATCGCCGATCCGGCGCGCCGCCATCACAGCACCTGCACGGTCTCGCGGTCGATCTCCTCGCGGAAATCCGGGCGCGGGTCCTGGCGAATGGCGACGATTTTCTCGCGGTCCATGGCGGTCAGTTTCCCCCAAGCGGTTCGTTCCGGCAAGCCTCATCCTGCTATGAAAGTAAGTACTGGGTGGTTTCTTCCAGCGCCTTTCCGGGGATCGGGGACCGCCGGCGGGTCTCGAGACGATGGCGGGTCTCTTGCGCGCCGACGGCGGTCGAGCGAAGCGCCGTCTCGGCATGACACGGGCCGCCAGCCCGCCGTCACGTCCCCTATATGTATGGACAATGTGCATACATTAATGTATATTGAATGTGATGACAAAGGAGAATGGCATGTCGAACACCCGTACGGCTGGTCGCGCGGTCCGGGACGTGAACATCAATCTGCGCGCCAACCGGAAACAAAGATCCCTGATCGACCGGGCGGCGGCGGCGCTCGGTAAGAACCGCTCGGACTTCATGCTTGACGCCTCCTGCCGGGAAGCGGAGTCGGTTCTGCTCGACCGCCTGTATTTCGCCCTAGACGCCGAGACGTTCAAGGAATTCACCACGATGCTCGATTCGGCGCCCGCGAGTAATCCCCGACTGCGCCGTCTGTTGACCGGGAAAGCGCCCTGGGATCGATGAGCGGTGAAGAGGAGATTGGCGCACCGGAGAAGTTACGACCGGATCACGACCTCTTGTCCTTCGATTCGGGCACGCCGGTCCTGGACGACTGGCTGCGGCGGCGGGCCTTGCGCAATCAGGAGAGCGGCGCGTCGAGAACCTACGTGATTTGCGCCGGAAGGCGTCCCGGAAAGCGTGTGGTCGGGTATTACGCTCTGGCGGCCGGGGCGATCGCACATGGCGAAGCGACGGGGCGGACGCGGCGGAACATGCCGGACCCGGTGCCGGTCATGGTCATCGGCCGCCTTGCCATCGATTCCGGTTACCAGGGACGCGGCCTCGGCCGGGCGTTACCGCGGGATGCGGTGCTGCGCACGATGCAGGCGGCCGACATCGCCGGAATCAGGGCGATACTGGTGCACGCCATTTCCGAAGACGCCAAGCGATTCTATGAGCGTTGCGGGTTTCAGCCGTCGCCGGTCGATCCGATGACCCTGATGATCACGATGCGCGACGCACACCAGGCGCTGACCGGCGAGGACGATACCTGATCGCCGGCGGCCCGGCTTGCGTGGTTTCAGTCCCCCTACGCCAAGGCTTCGGCGGACACGCCCACGCCTAAGCGCCTTCGAGTATCAGTCCACTGCGTGGCCTGCCACCCGAAGCCGAAGGCGTAGGGTGGTGCCCCCGGGGAGACTCGAACTCCCACTCCCTTACGGGAAACAGATTTTGAGTCTGCCGCGTCTACCGATTCCGCCACAGGGGCCCCGCGGGATGAGCGATATGAACGGCTTCATCATAGTCCCCGGCCCCGGCGGATCAAGCCTCCGCCCGCGCCCTTGCGCCGCTCCGCCCCGATCCCTTAATCTGCACCATGATCACGGGAACATCTCGGTCATGACCTCGGGATCCGACGAGCCCCGGGACCGTCTTGCCGCCTATGCCGAGCCCCTTCGGTTCTTCGACGAGATGCGGGTCTCGGACGGCACGGTGCGCGCCGCCTACGCGCGCTTCTCCGAATGGCTCGACTCGATCCCCAACCGCCAGCTCGCCCATAAGCGCCGTCAGGCGGAACTCTTCTTCAGGCGATTGGGCATCACCTTCCTGGTCTACGGCAAGCGCGCCAGCACCGAGCGCCTGATCCCCTTCGATATCATCCCGCGCATCTTCTCAAGCACGGAATGGCGCCTGATCGAACGGGGCTCCTGCCAACGTCTTCGCGCGATCAACGCCTTCCTTCACGACATCTATCATGGGCGGGAAATCATCGGCGCCGGGCGCATCCCCGCCGATGTCATCCTCTGCAATTCCCAGTTCCGGCCCGAGATGGTGGGCATCGACGTGCCGGGCGATGTCTACGTCCATATCGCCGGCTTCGATCTCGTGCGCACCGGCGAGACCGAGTTCTACGTGCTGGAGGACAATCTGCGCTCGCCTTCGGGCGTCTCCTACATGCTCGAGAACCGCCAAGTCATGATGCGCCTGTTCCCCGAGCTGTTCGCCGCCCAGCAGGTGGCGCCGGTCGATGACTACCCGGATCTGTTGTTGGCGAACCTGCGCGCCGTGGCGCCCGCCGGCGTAACCGACCCGACCGTCGTGCTGTTGACGCCGGGTCCCTACAACAGTGCTTACTTCGAACACGTCTTCCTTGCCGACCGGATGGGCATCGAACTGGTCGAGGGCCAGGACCTGTTCGTCAAGGACAACGCCGTCTACATGCGGACGACCTCGGGGCCGGAGCAGGTGCATGTGATCTACCGGCGGATCGGCGACGAGTTTCTCGATCCCCTGGCGTTCAATCCCCAATCCACCCTCGGCGTGCCGGGGCTGATCTCGGTTTACCGGAGCGGCGGCGTGACCCTGGCCAACGCCGTCGGCACCGGGGTCGCCGATGACAAATCGGTCTATATCCATGTGCCCGAGATGATCCGCTTCTATCTCGGCGAGGAGCCGATCCTGTCCAACGTGCCGACCTATGCGCTCCGCGACGCCTCTGACCGCGCTTATGTGTTGGATCACCTGGCGGAGTTGGTGGTCAAGGAGGTGCATGGGGCGGGAGGCTACGGCATGCTCATCGGACCGGAGAGTTCCGCCCGCCAGATCGCCGCCTACCGCAAGAGGATCGAGGAGAACCCCGCCAACTTCATCGCCCAGCCGACCCTGGCGCTGTCCACCTGCCCGACCTTCGTTCGCAACTCCATCGCGCCGCGACACGTCGATTTCCGTCCCTATGTGATCTCCGGCGCGACCGAGACGGTGGTGCCGGGCGGACTGACGCGGGTGGCGCTGCGCAAGGGATCGCTGGTGGTCAATTCCTCCCAAGGCGGCGGCACCAAGGACACCTGGGTGATCGAGACCGAAGATGGGGCGATCGAGACGGAAGACCGGGCCGTGGAGCCGGAAGATGGCTGAGAGGCCCGGGACATGCTGAGCCGCAGCGCCGATCACCTCTACTGGATGGCGCGCTATATGGAGCGGGCGGAGAACACCGCGCGTATCCTCGAGATCAGCCAGCGCATGGCGCTGCTGCCCCACGTCGCCAAGGTCGGCGCCAGCGAATGGCGGGCGGTGTTGAACATCGCCGGCGATAGCGCCGACTTCACGGCGCGCTACGGCGAAGCGAGCCCGGCGGAGATCGTCTCCTATATGACGCTCGATCCGCTCAACCCCTCGAGCATCTACGCCGCCATCCGCGCGGCGCGGGAAAACGCCCGGGCCGAGCGGGTGTCGATCACGTCGGAGATGTGGGAAAGCCTGAACGCGACCTGGATCGAGGTCCGGGAACTCACCCCGGCCAAGCTCGCGCGCCGGGGCTATCGCGATTTCTTCGACTGGATCAAGGAACGCTCGCACCTCTTTCGCGGCATCACCATGGGCACCATGCTGCGCGATGAGACCTACGACTTCATCAGGCTCGGCACCTTCATCGAGCGCGCCGACCAAATCGCCCGCATACTCGACGTCAAGTACCACGTGCTGTTGCCGTCCCCTCAGGAGGTCGGCGGCGCCGTCGATCACTTCCAGTGGGGCGCGCTGCTGCGCTCGGTCAGCGCCTTTCGCGCCTATCACAAGGTCTATCACGACACGATCACGCCGTGGCGGGTGGCCGAGCTCCTGGTGCTCAACGCCTCGATGCCGCGTTCGCTCCATGCCTGCCACGACAACATCTCGGAGATCATCGAGCGCATAAGCGGCGCCAGGACCACCGAGGTCGGCAGGCTCGCCGGCGAGATCCACGCCAAGTTGCACTACGGCACGATCGAGGAGATCTACAAGCTGGGCCTGCACGAGTTCCTCACCGGTTTCGTCAGGCGCAACAACGCGCTCAGCACCGAAATCCGGAACAGCTACCTGGTGTCGGCATGAGGCTCGCCATCACCCATGAAACCGTCTACCGCTACGCCCAGCCGGTCAACTACTCCATCCAGCACATCCATTTGACGCCGCTAAGCGATGCCAGCCAGACCATCCTCAACTGGCGGCTCGATTGTCCGGGAAGGACCTATCGCCAGACCGACGCCTTCGGCAATATCATGCATGTCCTGGTCATCGATTCACCCCACGACGAAATTCGCGTCCAAGCGACGGGCGAAGCGGAAACCATGGACAATTTGGGCGTCCTTACCGACGTCGCCGATGTGCTGCCGCGCGAAATCTTTCTTCATTCGACGCCCCTGACCGCGCCCGACGCGGCGATCAGGGACTTCGCCCGGCCGCTTCGCGCCGCATTCGAGAAGGACGCGCTCGACGGTCTGCACGCGCTGTCGCGCGCCGTCGGGGAGGCCGTTGAGTACCGGAGCGGCGCCACCGACGTCGAGAGCACCGCGGCCGAGGTGCTGGCCAACGGCACCGGCGTCTGTCAGGACCAGACCCATCTGTTCCTGGCGGCGGCGCGGCTGCTCGGCGCCCCGGCGCGTTACGTCAGCGGCTACGTCCATGTCGAGAACGTCGATGAGGTCCAGACCGCGTCCCACGCCTGGGCCGAGGCCTGGGTCGCCGATCTCGGCTGGGTCAGCTTCGATGTGACCAACGCGGTGTGCCCGACGGACGCCCATCTGCGCCTCGCGGTCGGCCTCGATTATCTCGGTTGCGCGCCCCTTCGCGGCGTCCGCCGGGGCGGCGGCGAGGAAACCATGCGCGTCGAGGTCGAGGTGCACCAGTAAGCGAAAGCGGCCTCATCGCGCATTAATTCCCTGACTCCCGCCGCCGGGCGCGATTATAGTCTCGATCGCCCATCCAGTTCGCCGGATCGGACCGCCATGACCTACGCCGTCGGCTTCCTGCTCGAAACAGGGCTGATCTTCGCCTCCGATTCCCGCACCCACGCCGGGGTGGATCAGGTTTCCACCTTCTCGAAGATGGCCGTGTTCGAGCGTCCCCGGGACCGCCTTCTGGTCCTGCTGTCCGCCGGCAACCTGGCGGTGACCCAGGCGGTGGTGTCGAACCTGAACGAGGCGATCGATGAGGACAACGGCCATGACGGCCTGCTCGAGGCGCCAGACATGTTCGCCGCCGCCCGGGTCGTCGGCGCGGCGCTTCGCGAGGTGCACCGTATCGACGCCAAGTATCTCAAGGAGCACGACGCCAGGTTTCACGCCACCTTCGTCTTCGGCGGCCAGATCCGGGGCGAGTCGCCGCGCCTGTTTCTCATCTACACCGCCGGAAACTTCATCGAGGCCACCGCCGATACACCCTATTTCCAGATCGGCGAGACCAAGTACGGCAAGCCCATCATCGACCGCGTGATCACCCGGAACTCGACCCTCACCGAGGCCGTCAAATGCGCGTTGCTGTCCTTCGATGCCACCATGCGATCCAACATCTCGGTGGGGCCGCCGTTCGATCTTCTTTGCTACCGGCGCGACAGCCTCGAGGCCGGGCGCAAGCTCCGCATCGACGGGGATGACGCCTATTTCACCTATCTCCACAAGCACTGGGCGGACGGGCTGCGCGGCATCTTCGACAGGTTGAACGACCCCGATTGGGCGCTTTGAAGGGGCGCGGCCGTCCTCACCCGACATCGCCATTGCTCCCGATGGCGGCGCCTGCTAAATGGGCGGCGCGCCTTCTACAAGGGACGGCGCGGCCGGCGGGATCGAGTGGGCGATGCTGAAACGCATGTATGATTGGGCCATGGGGCTTGCCGGCCATCGCCGGGCGCTGCCGGCGCTTGGCGCCATTTCCTTCATCGAAAGCTCGATCTTTCCCATACCGCCCGACGTGCTCCTCATCCCCATGGTGCTGGCGGAACGCGACAAGGCCTTCAGGATCGCCACCGTCTGCACCCTCGCCTCGGTCGCCGGCGGTCTGGCGGGCTATGGCATCGGCTATTTCCTGTTCGAAACCGTCGGCCGGCCGCTGCTCGAATTCTACGGCTACGCCGATAGCTTCGCCCGCTTCCAGGACCAATATAACGAATGGGGCGCCTGGATCGTCGCCGGCGCCGGGCTGACGCCCTTTCCCTTCAAGGTCATCACCATCGCCAGCGGCGTCACCAAGCTCGATCTTTTCATCTTCACCGCCGCCGCCGTCGTTTCCCGGGGCCTGCGATTTTATGCCGAGGCGGCGCTGTTGTGGTATTTCGGACCGCCGATACGCGTCTTCATCGAGCGCAATCTGGGCTGGCTCACGACGATCTTCTTCGTCCTGCTCATCGGCGGCTTCGTCGCCGTGAAATTCCTGTTTTGAGCGGCGTGGGCTAAGACCATCGGGATCGTGCCATGACTATCGCCGAGATTACCCAGAACCCGCGCCTGGTATTCGCCCTCCTGCTGGGCGCCAGCGTGGCGGCCCTGGCGGCGGCGTTCGCCTCCCAATATATCGGCGGGCTCGAGCCCTGCGTGCTCTGCCTCTATCAGCGCGTGCCCTACGGCGTCGTCATCGTGCTTTCGGGCCTGGGCCTGGGCCTCTCGGGCCTGGCGCCGCCGCCCAAGGGCGTGATCGCGGGTATCGGCGGACTCTGCGCCGCCGCCTTCCTGGTCAACGCCGGCATCGCCACCTTTCATGTCGGCGTCGAGCAGCAGTGGTGGCAGGGCACCGAGGCTTGTGGCGGCGGGGGAACCATGGCGCGGACGATCGAGGAGCTTCGCGCGCAAATTTTCGCCGCGCCGGTGGTGCGCTGCGACGTCGTGCCCTGGTCGCTGTTCGGCATCTCGATGGCGGGCTATAATGTCCTCGCCTCCCTGGGCTTGTTCGTCGCCAGCGCCATCGCCGCCAGGGAGATGTGGCGGCGTTAAATGGGGCCGCATTTAACGGATGGAGGGACCATGACTTCCAAGGGACGCATGCGGGGCAAGGGACGCATGCCCGGCGACCCGGACCCGGAGGAGATGAAGCGGCGCATGATCCGCGTCGATCACGCCGGCGAATACGGCGCCTTGCGGATCTATCAGGGCCAGCTCGCGGTCCTCGGCCGGAGGCCCGTCGGCAAGGTCATCCAAAAGATGGCGGACGGCGAACGCCGGCATCTCGCGGTGTTCGAGAAGATGATCGTCGAGCGCCGGGTGCGCCCGACGCTGCTGTCGCCGCTGTGGCACGTCGCCGGTTTCGCCCTCGGCGCCGGCACCGCGCTGATCGGCGAGAAGGCGGCCATGGCCTGCACCGTCGCCGTCGAGGAGGTGATCGACGAGCATTACGCGCGCCAGGCCGAGGCGCTTGGCGACGACGACGCGGAACTGAGAAGCGTGGTCGAGGAATTCCGCGACGACGAAATCGCCCACGGCGAGGTTGCCCGCGATCACGGCGCCACGGAGGCGCCGGCTTACGAGGCCCTGAGCGCGGCGATCAAGGCCGGCTCGCGCCTCGCCATCTGGCTGTCGACACGGATCTAGCCGGCGCCGCCATCAAGGCACGAAGGGACACGCTGAATCTAAGATTTTTGAACCACAGAGACGCAGAGGCACAGAGAAGTACGAAAGATTTAATTATAATAAGTTTGTCTTTTCCTCTGTGTCTCCGTGTCTCTGTGGTGAATCTTTCTCCCAGCGGCCGGCACAGCCACCAAGGTCCGGGAATAAGATCATGCGGGATCCAGCTCGGTGTCCCAGTAGAGGAAATCGCGCCAGCTTTCGTGCAGATAGTTGGGCGGATAGGCGCGGCGGTTCTCGACGTCAGGGGCGGGTCAATCTTGGCGGAGCACTTGGTGATCGAGGATCGGGGATCGCCGGCGGGCGGATGCGCCGGGCCGAAGGCGCCGAGGTTCGGCTCAGAAGGCGACCACGGTGCAATTCTCGTTGCGGCTCCGCAGGCTCCGGCAAATGGAATCCGCCCGCGCCTTGGACAGCCCCCTGCCGAAGAGTTGATAGCCGGACTGGCCGCCGCCGAGGCTGCCGTAATCGATATAGGGCTGGATGCCGGCCAGCACCTGGGCGTGGCGGTTCCAGATTTGCGACCACCCCCGTTGGGCGAGATCGGCGCTGGAGTATGACGCGAAGTGGACCGAGTAGTTGGCGGCGGGCGGCGTCAGGGGCTGGAAGGCGGGCGCCGCGGCATAGGGTTGGCCGTATGCGGGCGGTTGGTTGTATGCGGGTGGCTGGCCGTATGCCGGCGGCGGGTTATAGGGCGCGGTGGCGCCGGTGACGGGCGCCCCGGGATTGCCGGCCAGCCGCCGGCGCTCCCGGTCTCTCCTGTCCCGTTCTTCCTCGGCCTTGGATTCCGGCGAGCCGATGATGTAAATCTCGCCGTCATGGCCGTATGTCTTGGAGAACAGCCCCGGGCCGGGCTTCATTTCGTCCGGCTGGGGCTGGTCGATAACGTAAGGGCTTGCCGGCCCACAGGCGGACAAAAACGACGCCAGAAGGCCAATGGCAAGCCCTTTAAAGACCATAACGCTACCGTTCAACTTTACCCGGATGCAGAAGCCTCCGATTCGGCTAAAACTCGACTGTAGGAGTCTCCTTAGAACTTCATCCGCGCGCCGATGCCGCCGATGTTGATGTTCTCGAAGTCCTCGCCGTCGCGGTCGAGGATGTTGATTTCCCAGAAGGCGTACAACTCAAGCGCGGCGGCGTCGATATTCTGCACCACCGCGACATGGATGTTCTGGTACTCGTCATTCTGGACACTTCTGTCATCGGCGCGGGCGTAACCGACCGAGACATTGGTCTTGCCGAGCGAGGTAGCCTTGAACTGGAAACCGGGCTTGACGTAGAAGCTGACCTGGTCGTCGACGGAGCTCCCCGAGCGGTCCTGGGTGGCGGCGGCGAAGGTGAGGTTCGCCCCCGACGAATGCAGGACCGAGATCGATCCGCCGATGCCGCTATCGAAGGAATTGGTGTTCTTGCCGAATTCCCAATAGGCGATGCCGGCGGAGATCTTGATGCCGGCCTGCTTGTAATTGGCCGAATACCGGGCCGCGATATCCCAGATATCGCCCTGGCCATGAGCGACGGCTAACTGGAAGCCGGCGAATTTCGGCGTGTCGTAGCGAATCTGGTTTTGCCGGGACAAGCCGTCTAACTGGTTGTAAACGGTACTGATCGATGGCCCGTCCGCCGCCCCGAGGACGCCCTTGGTCCTGAAACCAAAGCCGCCGCCGATATCGTTGGTGCCCGAATACTGGACCACGCCGGTGCCGGACAGGTCGATCTGGACGATGTTGTTGGACGGCATGTCGGTCTTGCCCAACGTCAGCTTGCCGGCGCTCTTGCTCTTGATATAGACATTCATTTGGCGATTGTCGAAAGAGGTGTCGCTGGTCGATTTATCTTCCGAGGTAAAGTCGATTTTCACACCGGAGCTGTTGTTGGACTGGCCGATGTCCTGCTCGATCTTCAGGCCGGCGCTCCAATCGCTGTTGATCTTGGCCTTGCCGATGAACCGCCAACGGGTAGAGGAGTTCTCGTTGTCCGAATGGAAGAAGCTGTTCAGCGTGCCGTCATCGGCGATCATCGAGATCCGATTCACCTGACCCGAGACCGAGAGCGTCACCTGTTTCTTGCCGCTGCGGGTCATTTTCGCCGGCACCACCGGCGGCGCCGCCTGTTGGGATTCGAGCTGATCGATCCTCGTCTGAAGATTCCTCAACTGCTTCTGAAGGTTGTCCATCTCGGCGGCGAAGGCCGGTGCGCCCGCCATGGACAGGAATGCCACGCCGACGCCGCAGCAAACGGCCGCGCGCACCAACGTCCCAGTCCGATTCAAAAACGCAAAATATTTTGTCGGCAGCATCATCCTCGCCTCCAATTGCTAAGTCTGCACTGTGATCGCGACCCCGCCCGCCCAAACATCGCGGGCCCTTTTATTTCTAAGAGGTCGAAGTGGAGGCTAAATCATAGCATCAGGGCTGTCAACAGACTCTAACGCGGGGTCCAGACCTTCACAAAAAGTTGATGGCGCCTTGCACATGTGACGGACCGGGGTCGCGGCTTAAGATTTTTTTATCGAAATCAATCGACAATGACGTCGGGCGCCGGCGCCTTTCCCCCATGTCCTTGCGGTGGGAGACAGGGCCGGGCCGTGACATTCACCATTGGAGTGCCTGACCATGGCGCGCTATTGGATCGTTGGCGGCGAATACCGATCGACCGAGTTCGCCGAGATGGCCGAGGGTCACGAGGAGGAGCGCATCGGGCCGTTCGAGAGTTACGGCGCGGCAAGGAAGGAATGGGCGCGGCTTTCCTGGTCCGGCGTCGATAACGCCCATTTGCGCTATTTCATCAGGACGGACGACGGGCGGGATCGGTCTTCCTGATCGGTCCGCGCCTGGGCGCGCGCTTGCGTCTTGAAAATAAAGTATGATCCCCCGCCGCCGCTTATCCTTTCGCCATATATGACACTGGGTGAGCCCCGTGACGCCTTCGGATCGAACGCAGACGGTAAATTCCCGGGCGCTGGCCCTGGCCAAGGCCTATCCGTTCGCCATACCGGAGCACTCATACCTTTATAGTGATGGCGAAGTCCGCCCCCTCGACGGCCCCCTCGAAAGCGGGGCGCCCGAGCTCGAGGGCAGGGTGCCGGTCCTGGCCGTCGGCGCCAACGCCGCGCCCGAGCATCTCAAAGCTAAGTTCGGCCCTCTCGACGGGACGCAAGTGATCCCGGTCGAACGCGCCCGGCTGTTTGATTTCGATTCCGTCTATTCGGCCCACGTCGCCTCTTACGGCTCGATCCCGGCGACGCTGGCCCCATCGCCGGGGACGGAACTGGCGCTTGGGATCACCTGGCTGACCGCCGATCAGCTATCGCGCATGCACGAGACCGAGGGGGCCAATTACCGCTTCGGGCAATTGTCGGGCGTTGGCGTCGAGATCGACGGCGGCCGGGCGCTCGATCGTGTTTCGGCCTATGTCTCGGTCCATGGTTGCCTCGCGGTCGGGGGCGCGCCGTCGGCCGTCGCCGGGATCGCCGCCAGGAACAGGAAATTCGAGGAAATGAGTCAGTTGGAGGTCCTCGCCCTTGCGCGGGACCGATTTGCCCCGGGCACGCCGCTCGATGACTTCATCCGGGGCGCGATCGGCGATGCCGGGGTCCGGCGGCGCCTGACGGCGGAATTGAAAAAGGACGCCCTGATACCAAAGGTCCTGTAATTACCGTCCCCTTAATTGCCGCCGGCAAGCTGGGCGGCGATCAGCCCGGCAAGGACGATGAGGCCGAAGTTCCGGTTGGATCCGAACTTGACCAGGCAATCTTCGGCGCTGTCGAGGTCGACCTTCCCCGCCTGCCAGAAAAGTTGCGCCAGGCCGAGCGCGAGGCCGACAAAATACGGCCAGGCGAGCGCCGCCAGAACTCCGGCCAGCGCCAGCCACGCGATGGCGAGGCCGTAGAAGACGAAGAGACAGGGACGGGTCTTCTCGCCGAGCCTCAAGGCGCTCGACTTGACGCCGAGCCTGACATCGTCCTCCTTGTCCTGATGGGCGTAGATGGTGTCGTAACCGAGCGTCCAGAAGAAACCGCCGGCGTAAAGGGCCAGCGCTTCGCCGCCAAGCGCCCCGGTCACCGCCGCGAATCCCAGCAGCGCGCCCCAGTTGAAGGTGATGCCGAGAAAGGCCTGGGGCCAGTAGGTGATGCGCTTCATGAAGGGGTAGGTGAAGACGAGCACCAGCGAAGCGGCGCCAAGGGCGATGGCGAAGCGATTGAAGCTCAGCAATATGCCGAGCGCGGCCACAAGCTGAAGGATGAGGAATATCTTCGCGCGGGGCACCGGGATCGCGCCCGAGGCCACCGGCCGGGTGCGGGTGCGCGCCACTTGCGCGTCGAAATCCCGGTCGACGATGTCGTTGAAGGTGCACCCCGCCCCGCGCATGATGACGGCGCCGACGCCGAACAGAAGGAAGAAGGTCACGGTGCGGTAAGGGTCGCCGACGCCCGGGCTCGCCAGGATGATGCTCCACCAGGCCGGCAGGAGCAAAAGCCAGGTGCCGATGGGCCGGTCTATCCGCGCCAGCTTGAAATAGGGCCTGACCGGCCCCGGCAGGTAACGTTCGACCCAATGATCCGCCGGCATGTCCGTCGTTGCGGTTTTGGCGGGCTTCATCATGGTGTAGTCTTAGCTTCGTGGCGATAACATCTCAACCCGGCCGCAAGGCGGCGGACGATGGTTTCAAGACCCGGCTTTTCGTCGAGGACGGCTTGGCCGAAGGGGCGAGCGTCGGCCTTGGCGCCATGCAGGCCCATTACTTTCTCCATGTGCTCAGGCTCAAATCGGGAGATCGTGTGGCGCTGTTCAACGGCCGCGACGGCGAATGGCTGGCCCGTATCGATGGTTTCGGCAGGGGCTGGTGCTCGTTGACCGTCAACCGCCGGCGCCGTTCCCAGACGGCGGAGCCGGACCTGTGGCTCCTGTTCGCGCCGATCAAGCGCGCCCGCGTCGATTTCCTGGTGCAAAAGGCGACGGAGCTCGGGGTCTCGGGCCTGTGGCCGATATTCACCCGCCACACCCAGATGGCGCGGGTGAACACCGACCGGCTGAGGGCCATCGCCACCGAGGCGGCGGAGCAGTGCGGGCGGCTCACCGTGCCGGCGATCTTCGAGCCCGCCGCCTTCGATGACGTGATCGGACGCTGGCCCGGGGACCGCCGGCTGTTGTTGTGCGAGGCGCGCGGCACGGCGCCGCCGGTCGCCGATGTGCTGGCGAGCGAGGCCGGGAAGATCGGCGCCGAGGGCGGGAAGATCGGCGCCGAGGGCGGTCCGGGCGTGCCGTGGGCGGTGCTGATCGGACCCGAAGGCGGCTTCGCGCGATCCGAGCTTGACGCCCTCCACGATCTGGCATTCGTTACCGCCGTCGGGCTGGGCCCCCGCATCCTTCGCGCCGAGACCGCGGCGCTGGCGGCATTGACCTGCTGGCAGGCGATGCTGGGCGACTGGCGCGGCGGCGATGCCTGATCGCCCCGATGCCGAGCCGATTACCGACAAGCGCCGGCTTGTCGAGCACCTCGAGGCCGGGTGCAAGCCCAAGGAGGCGTGGCGCATCGGCACCGAGCATGAGAAATTCGTCTTCAGGACCGATGATCTGAGCCCGGTGCCCTATGAGGGCCCGGGGGGCATCGGCGCCATCCTCGAGGGGCTGGAGCGCTTCGGCTGGCGGCCGGTGCGCGAGCAGGGGCGGCCGATCGCCCTGATCGGCGACGCCGGTTCCATCACGCTCGAGCCGGGCGGCCAGTTCGAGCTCTCCGGCGCCGCGCTCGAGACCCTGCATCAGACCTGCGCCGAGGTCCACGAACACCTCGCCCAGGTCAAGGAGGTGGCGGGCGAGCTGGATGTCGGGCTGCTGGGCATCGGCTTCAATCCGAAGTGGACGCGCGCCGAGATGCCCTGGATGCCCAAGGGCCGCTACCGGATCATGAAGGCCTACATGCCGACGAGGGGGGGGCTCGGTCTCGACATGATGCTGCGCACCTGCACCGTCCAGGTGAACCTCGATTTCGACTCCGAAAGCGACATGGTGCGAAAGTTCCGGGTCGGTCTGGCGCTGCAGCCCGTCGCCACGGCGCTGTTCGCCAACTCGCCCTTCGTCGAGGGCACGCCCGCGAGTCATCTCAGCTATCGCAGTTTCATCTGGACCGATACCGATCCCGACCGTTGCGGCATCCTGCCCTTCGTCTTCGAGGACGGCATGGGGTTCGAACGCTACGTCGATTACATACTCGACGTGCCGATGTATTTCGTCTACCGCGACGGCCGCTATCTCGACGCCGCCGGTCAATCCTTCAGGGATTTCATGGCCGGACGCCTGCCGGCCCTGCCGGGCGAAGCGCCTAATTTAAGCGACTGGAACGATCACCTGACCACGGTGTTCCCGGAAGTGCGGCTCAAGCGCTTCCTCGAGATGCGCGGCGCCGACGCCGGGCCGTGGCGGCGGATCTGCGCGCTGCCGGCGTTCTGGGTCGGGCTGTTCTACGATCAAGGCGCGCTCGACGCGGCGTGGGACCTGGTCAAGGACTGGACGGAAGAGGACCACGCCTATCTGCGCGATCAGGCGTCACGGCGGGCGCTCGGGACGCCGTTCAAGGGGACGACGCTCGGCGAGGTTGCCGGCGAAGTCCTGGCCCTGGCCGAGGCCGGCCTGAAGGCGCGCGACAGGCGCGACGATTCAGGCAAGGATGAAGCCTATCACCTGGATACCTTGATGGAGATCGCCAAGGCCGGACGCACCCCGGCCGAGGAAATGCTCGAAGCCTACCACGGCCGCTGGCGGGGCAGCGTCGATCCCATCTTCGCGGAATACGCCTATTAGAGCGTTCCCGCCGGTCATGGGTGTGTTGTGCCTCTAAACGGCGGTGCCGCCGACGGTGAGCGCGTTCACCTTCAGTGTCGGCTGGCCGACGCCGACGGGGACGCTCTGGCCGTCCTTGCCGCAGGTGCCGACGCCGGGATCGAGGCGCATGTCGTTGCCGACCATGGAGACCCGGCCGAGAA
>JADFJG010000081.1 GCA_022566265.1 Pseudomonadota bacterium
CCGGCTACTGGTTTACCGCCTCGACCTCGTTCGCCAATCCGGCGGTGACCATCGCGCGCAGTTTCACCGATACCTTCTCCGGCATCCAGCCCGGCCACGCCCCCGCCTTCATCCTGGCCGAGCTGGTAGGCGCCGTGGCGGCGACGGTCCTGTTCGGCTGGCTGCTGCGATCCGTGCCGGCCAAGGCCGACGCCTCAAAAGATTGAGCCGGCGCCCTATCGGCGGCGCGCGATTTTGAGCCTTTCGATCAAACCGCGACCGTGCCTAGAAGTTCTGCTCCACAAGATCGGCGTAACGCTTCGCCAAGTGGGGGTGCTCGCGTACTCTCATTTTGATCCGCAGCTTGAGCAAATTGCTGAGGGGGCCCTTGTGGCGCGACGTGTGCAACTCGCGTTCGCTAAACGTCACGACCTTGGATGTGTCCACGTGCGAATTGTGAGACAGACAGTTCAACTCGTAGTCCTGTATCTCAACTTGCGCCTCCGCGAGACGCCGTGGCCGCGAGTTGATAAAGAAGAAAAGCTTCTCCTCGGGGAACACGCAGATCGCAAAATTTTCTTGGGTGGATTGGTGAACTGGCAGTTTACGAGGATCACATCCCCCGCGGAGAGCATCGTTACAACACCGCGTAGGCCGCGTTCTCTTCGATCTCTTCCAGAAGCTCATCGCGGTCCGGAAGGTCGTCGTCCAACATTAGAGAATAATCCATAGGACCGTTCTCTGGTGCTTCCCGCCACGCCCGCTCTGAGTGGCTGAGCTCGCGCAGCTTGGCGAAGGGCAAGTCACCATACTCGGCCAGCGCACCTTCCAAACACGCGATGTCGGTTGGTGAAAAGACATCGAGATTAGGCTTACGCCTTGCCTTGACCTTAGGGACGTTGCCACGGCTAACCTTAATCGCGGCGGCGGCGGCCTCCAGCAAATCTGGATCGAGAAAGGAATTCATATTGACGAGGTCCTGGACGCCGGATGGCACCGGTCCATGTTCCATTTTGATGTAGGTATCGCCCAGGATGGGACGAGCATAGAGCTGGAGGTGCTTTTTGTCGGCGTAGTACAGCACCTTGGCAATGAAGAATGGGCTGATGCCTGGCCTGCCGCGCGCGAGCCAAACAATGGCCTCGATGGCCTTCTGCCAATTAATTTTGAATTTAATCGCCGCCATGATCGGGTGACCTCAGAGAAGTACTGCCGAGGCCGTCATCATGGTCTACCAATATGGCTTAACGCCAAGTTAATCAAGGGCACTTTCTGCTGCCGGGGCGCTATCGGCGGCGCGCGCCGTCCTCGATCCTTGCCGTGAGCGCTTCGGCCAGGCGGGCGAAGACCGTGTCCCAGTCCCCGGCGCGGCTTTGACGGAACAGCCGCATGGCCGGGTACCAGGGCGTCGTCTCGCCTTCCAGGCCCCAGCGCCAATCGGGCACGTGGGGGAGCGCCATCCAGGTCTCGCGGCCAAGCGCGCCGGCGAGATGGGCGACGGCGGAATCCGACGTGATCACCAGATCGAGGTTGGCGATCACGGCGGCGGAATCCATGAAGGCGCCGTTGGCCTCGTCGAAATCCGCTCCCGGATCGGTTATCGCTTCGCCGCCGGCGAAACCCTGGAGCTGTTCGGCGCCAGGCCCCTTCTGCAGGCTGATGAACTTAGGCCCGCCGATGGCGGCCAGCGCCGCGAAATGCGCCAGCGGGATCGAGCGGCGGCCGTCGGCCTTATAGGTTGGATTGCCCTGCCAGGCGATGCCGATGTTGAACCCGCCGCCGAGCCGCTCCTTCCAGCCCGCCGCCAGCGCCGCGTCCGGGGCGAGGTAGGGGAGTTCCGCCGGCACGGTTCCGGCGGTGGTGCCGAGCACCGCCGGCAGGCTGATCAGCGGGATCTCGATATCGAACGGCGCCGGCTCCTCCCCCCGGGCGATGAGCCGGTCGATGCCGGGCGCGCTTTCGACGATCTTCATCAACGGCGCCGGGCAATCGAAGATGACGGTGCCGCCCTTGTCCTTGGCGAGCCGGGCGTAGCGGATGAACTGCAGGGTATCGCCGAGGCCCTGTTCGGCGTGGATGAGCAGCGTCTTGCCGACGAACGGCGCGCCGTCCCACATCGGCGCATCGAAGGAACGAACGCCGATCTCGGGGATTTTCCGGCGCCACTCATATTCCCGCCAGCCTTCCTCGAACCGACCGCTAAGCAACAGCGCCAGCCCCAGGTTCCAGTGGCCGTCGGCATAGGCGGGATCGAGCGCGATGGCGGTGCGCAGGCTGGCGATGGCCTCATCCATCCGCCCTTCTTCCTTCAGCGCGACGCCGAGATTGGCGTGGGCGCGGACATGGCCGGGCGCCAGGGCGACGGTGCGCTGGAAGCGTTCGGCCGCTGCCGCCGGCTGGCCGCCCTCCAGATGCGCGTTGGCGAAGTTGTAATGGAACTCGGCGTGGCCGGGCTCGAGCGCCAGCGCTTGTTCGAAACTCTCGAACGCCGCGTCCCGATCGCCGCTTGCCTTGTGGGTCAAGCCGAGGTTCGACCACGCCTCGGCGAAGGCGGGGTCGATCGCAACCGCGCGCCGGTGGTGGGTCACGGCCTCATCGTACCGTCCCAGGCCCTTGAGCACGTTGCCGAGGTTGGTGTGGCTGAGCGCGGCGTCCGGCGTCAACCGAAGCGCCTGGGCGTAGCTCTCGGCCGCTTCCTCGAGCCTGCCGGCGCCTTGCAGGACGTAACCCTTGACATGATGGAGGTTGGCATCCCCGGGCGCCTCGGCGATCGCCTTGCCGATCAGTTGCAGGGCGCGCCCGGTGCGGCCGCGCTGATGATTGATGAGGCCGAGGAGATGGAGCGCGCCGGGATCGCGCGGGTGCTTGCGCAGATGGCGCTTGTAGGCCGTCTCGGCCCTGGCGAGATCGCCCGAGCGATGATGGGCGAGCCCGGTCTCGACCAGGTCCTTGCCCGCGGCGGGCGCGCCCGCGGCCGGCCCCGAGGCGCCAGCGAATGAGGGGTGTTCGATGATCTCAGCTTTCACCTTCGCCGGTCCCGATCCTTGTTTTCCCGATCCCACTTCGATATGGCGGCGCGCTTGGCCTTGGGCGCGGCTGGGCCCCCATCGGGGGCGAATGTTAGGGTTGAGAGGTTTAGGAAATCTTTATTCCGCCGGGCCGCCGCCGCCGCGCCGGCAATCGGCCTTTTTCGGCAAAACCTTAATTATTCTATGGGTACTGATGGGGCGTGCCGCCAAAATATATGACAGGGTAGAATGAAGGGGCTAATGTCGCGCCCCGGTAACATCCTCAACGCCGGACCGGGGGCGCGCGCCCTGTCGAGCAGAATGAAGCATTATCTTGTGTTGGTGCTGGCGGCCGTTCTCGCGGCCGCCATGATCAATGTCCAGCCGTCGCCGTTGGCGGCCCAGATGCCGGGCGCGGCCACGGCGGAGGCGGGCAAGGGCGGGGCGGTCGAGCGTACGGACCTCGAGAAGCTGGTCGAGACCCTGGAGGACGCCGAGGCGCGCAAGCGCTTCGTCAAGGATCTCCGCGCCGCGATCGAGGCCAGCAAGGCCGCCGGGAAACCGGAAGCCGAGCCGACACCGGTCGAGAGCCTTGGCGCAAAGCTGATCTTCGAGGTCTCCGACACGCTCAGCGGTATAAGCGCCGATGTGCTTGCCCTGGCGGCGGCGGCGCGCGATCTGCCGGCGCTCGGCGCCTGGTTCGGGCGCCAGATCGACACACCCGAGGCCCGCGCCTTCTGGGTCGATCTTTTCGTCGCCCTGATCGTCGTCTTCATTGCCGGGATCGGCGCCGAATGGCTGGCGTCGCGGTTGCTGGCGCGCGCGCGGGGCAAGGTCGAGGCGCGCGAAAGCGAATCCATCCTCATGACCTCGGCGTATCTCGGTTTGCGCACCGTCCTCGATTTCATCCCGCTGGCGGTGTTCGCGGCGGTGACCTACGGCGCCCTGTCCTTGGTCGCCCCCGGCAAGACCATCGGGCTGATCGTGCTGGCGCTGGTCAACGCCAGTGTGCTGGCCCGCGCGGTCCTGATGCTTGGCCGGCTGGTATTGGCGCCGAAGGCGGCGGGCCTGCGCCTGGTGGCGATCACCGATGTGAACGCCTATTACACCTATATCTGGCTGCGCCGGCTCACCGACCTCACGATTTACGGTTACTTCGCCGCCGAGGCGGCGCTGCTTCTCGGCCTGTCCCCGTTGGGCCATGGGGTGGCCCTGCGCGTGCTTGGCCTGATCGTCGGCTCCATGGCGGTGGTCCTGATCCTGCAGAACCGCGCCGGCGTCGCCGGGTGGATCCGCCCCGAGCAGGAAGGCGCGGCGTTTGGCGTCCTGCGCGCCCGGCTGGCCGATGTCTGGCATGTCCTGGCGGTGCTCTATATCGTCGCCCTATTCGGCGTCTGGGTCCTCGATATCGAGGGCGGTTTCGAATTCGTCATGGCGGCGAGCGCGCTGACGGTGGCGATCCTCGTCATCGCCAAGCTGGCGGTGATGGGGCTGATGCGGGCGCTCAAGAGGGGCTTTCGCGTCAGGCCCGAGGTAACGGCGAAGTATCCCGGCCTGGAAGCGCGGGCCAACCGCTATGTGCCGGCCTTGGGCCGGGGGCTCCGCGCCGTCGTCTACGTCATCAGTGCCATATTCCTGTTGCAGGCCTGGGGTATCGAGTCCCTGGATTGGTTGACCTCGGACATCGGCCTGCAGATCGTCGGCACGGTGATGAGCATCGCCGTGATCCTGGTCCTCGCCCTGGTCTTCTGGGAGGCGTTCACGCTCGCGGTCGAGCGCTATCTCGCCAAGCTCGACGGCGAAGGGGCCAGGAGCGCCCGGGCGCGGACCCTGTTGCCGCTGGCGCGCAACGCCGTCCTGGTGGTCCTGGTGGTCGTCGTCGGCATGATCGTCATCTCCGAGCTCGGGGTGAACATCGCGCCGCTGCTCGCCGGCGCCGGGGTGATGGGCATCGCCATCGGCTTCGGCGCCCAGAAGCTGGTGCAGGACGTGATCACCGGCATGTTCATCCTGATCGAGGACACCATCGCCATCGGCGACGTGGTCAAGCTCGGCGATCACGCCGGCGTGGTCGAGGCGATAACCATCCGCACCATTCGGCTGCGCGACTTTGGCGGCACCGTCCACACCATGCCCTTCAACGAGGTCTCGACCATCCTCAATCTCACCAAGGATTTCTCCCGCTACGTCTTCGAGATCGGCATCGCCTATCGCGAGGACGTCGACCAGGTGATCGAGGTCCTCAAGCAGATCGGCGCCGAGATGCAGGAGGACGAGGAATTCGGGCCGGCGATCATCCAGCCGCTGGAGGTCATGGGGCTCGACAAGTTCGCCGATTCGGCGGTCGTCATCAAGGCGCGGATCACCACCCAGCCGATCAAGCAGTGGATGGTGGGACGGGAGTTCAACCGGCGCATGAAGATCCGCTTCGACGAGCTCGGCATCGAGATCCCGTTCCCCCACCAGACGGTCTATTTCGGCGAGGACAAGTCGGGCGCGGCGGCGCCGGCCTATGTCAGGATGATGGAGGGCGAAGAGAGGAAGGCGGCGGCGAAGCCCCAACCGGCGAGGAGGGCGTCGTCGACGGCGACATCGACGACCCACGATCCCTCGGACATCGCCGAGGCCGGACTGCCGGGCGGCTCCGGCGCCGGCGGCGACGGCGATTTGTAAGGCCGGCCAGCTTCAATCGGTAAAAGGCGTTACGGCGCCGACGGAAACGTATCCATGGCAATTAAGGGGACACCATCACTAGTGTCCGGTTAATAGCCGAATAGGTTCAATTGGTTAGCGTGATGGTGGGTTTGAGGCGTGTTTTCCGGGTCGGTAAGTATCTGAAATAGTGGTGTTTTCTCGAAAACGGTGACGCTGAGAATCTGTAGGATTGTGTAGAGGCTGGCCTCCAGATCGAGGCGTTTCTTGAGGATGGCGACGAGCAGGTAGACCGAGACGGCGATCCAGATCTGGGTCTTGACGGCGTTCTCGGAGGTGCCGAGGAAGTGTTTGATCTTGAGATGCTGCTTGATCCATTTGAAGAACAGCTCGACCTGCCAGCGGCATTTGTAAAGCTTGGCGATGGTGATGGCCGGCAGGGCGAAGTTGTTGGTCAGGAAGGTGAGGGTCTTGCCGCTTTCGGGATCGCGGAATTTGATCCGCCGCAGCCTGTCGGGGTAGCTCGTGGTCGAACGGATGCCGGTGGTGGCGACGGTTTGGTCGCAGATCAGGCCGGATGCCTTGTCGACGGGGCGGGAGGCGAGCCGGCGGAACTGGAAGTTGGACTTGGCGCGGATGACGAAGAAGGCGGCGCCTTGGGTCAGGCGATGGAGGCGGGCGAAATCGATGAAGCCGCGATCCATGATGGTGAAGGCGCCGGGCTCGGGGATGATCTCGTCGAGCACCTTGACGTCGTACCATCTGCCATCGCTGATATGGATGAAGGTCGGGATGTTGCCGCGCAAATCCAACAGCGTGTGGAGCTTGATGGCGGCCTTGCTTCGCTGGAACGGCGCCCAGGGGAAGACCGAGAGGCAGAGATCGATGGTGGTGGCGTCGAGCGCGTAGACGGTGTTATCGAGCTCGACGCCGAAGCTGTCCTCGGCATAGAGCGGGCGGGCGATGACGATCAGCGCCTGGGCGAAATCGGCATGGATGCGCCAATCGCGCCGTTCGTTGGCATCGGCCAGGGTGGCGCGCGAGACATGCCCGCGGATGCCCATGTGGTAGAGCTTGGCCTTCTGGGCGCGTAGGCAGGTCTCGACATCGCGCAGGCTGTCGCGATAGGTCAGCTGCGCGAAGGCCATGCAGAGATATTGATCGAGACAGGAAAAGCTTTGCACCTTGTAATGGCCACGATAGCGTTGGACGCAGCGATAGAAGGTATGAAGAGGAAGGTGGTCGATTACCTGTGCGAAAACGATCTTGCCCGTATACATAAGCCATCCCCCCAATTGGAAGCGGAGAGACCATGGCAGATGAAGCCACCGGAGTTCAAGTCGATGACAGAGCAAAATCCTCAAAAATCATTCTATTACAATCAGTTATACATAAATGGACGGCAAACAACCGGACAGTAGTGGGACACCATACTTAATTGCTGTCACTTGGCGTCGTACGGCGGGCATTAGATGCAGAATAGGAGATGGACATGGATGAAGTACTTTCCAAGAACCAACGCTTCCTACGAGAAACAGAGCAAGCTATCCGTATTACCAACAATGAGGTCATCCATAAGCAGGTTCCGCCGATCACCTCTGAACGCATGCTGACTTTTGCCGTGGCGGTGGCGAAGTTACGGGCGCAATATATTGGAGTGGCCTTCGCGTTCGCCGATGCCAAACACGCCGATGGGGCGGCGGGCGCCGCCGATATCGATGAACTTGGTTTGTGTCGTAGGCGATTCGAGGAAGCACGGGATGCTTTTATCGCCCTACAACGTGCCATTGAGTTGGGATACATGGCTGTCGAATAGGCGCCCCCATACTTAATTCGTCCCCTTAATTCGAGTGTGGGCCACGGTGCTGACGGGCGCACCATCAGGCTGAGAAGTCTGGACGGCAAACGACCTAAGGGGCGCTGGGTAATTATAAAGCCTGGCCCGGAGACGCCAGGAAACTGACCCATTTCCGTCGTCGGCCGGCACACCGAAAACCAGGGTTTCGCGTACCTCTGGAAATGTCCGCTTAGCGCCGGAAAGCGGTCATGCTCCCATGCGGGCCTGTAACGCTGACCTGGATAGCTGAGTGGGAAGGGGCCAAGCCTCGACTTCCCGGGACAGGGACCCCAAGAATACATGGACCGACATTCGAGCGCCGGCGGGAACCCCCGGCGCCATGGCATGAGATCGGTCGGACATTGGCCTCACCTCCGGCAATGGCGCCCAAGAATTTATCGTAAAAATTTATTCAAGTTACAATATAAACTAAATATAAACCGATGTTAAATTAACTATTTTATTTAACTCTATTAATTGTTTACTTATTTTATTCTTGTGCTACATTCCGCAGTTCTATAATGGTTGAGGGTAAGCCTCATTCCAGGAAGCAAATACGGAGATATCGATGTTCAACAAAATGACAGTGTCGGCCGCCATTATGGCCCTCATATTGGCGGCCAGTTCCACCGAAGGGGTCGCCAAGGGGCCCGCCGGTCCGACCCAAATCAAGAGTTGCGGCACGCTTTCGGAGCCGGGATCCTATGTGGTGGTGCAGAACCTTACCGCGACTGGCGATTGTCTGGTGATCGCCGCCGACTTCGTGACCATCGATCTTGGTGGTTTCACCCTCACCGGCGACGGGACTTCCGGCGAAGGGATTACGGATCGATTGGCAGGCCATGTCGGCGTCGTCGTTCGTAACGGCGCGGTCACCGAATTCGGCTTCGGCGTTCGTATAGCGAACGGCTCCAGGCTCACCATCGAAGGGGTGCGCGCGGTGAATAACAACGTTCACGGGCTGTCCATCGGAATGAACAGCATCGTTAGAGGCAACACCGTCTCCGGCAACGGCAGTATCGGTATAAGCGCCGACACCGGGAGCATCGTTACCGGTAATATCGCCTCGGACAACGGCGATGACGGTATAGCCGTCGAGAGTGGCAGCACCGTCAGCGGCAACACGTCCACCAATAACACGGTTTTCGGCATCGACGTGGTTTGCCCCTCGAACGTCATCGGCAACACGTTGCAGGGCAACGGCACGGACCTAAGTGATCCCACGGGATGTAACCTTGCCGACAATTTGTTCACACCGTGATGGGCGCTATCGTCCGCCCTCGCCGACGACGACGATTGGCGCCCAGAACATGGGATGGGCGTAATAGGGCCTTTCCTCATCCGCCGCATCCAGTGCCGCGCGGCCGAGGTCAACCCGGACCATCTTCGCCCGATCCGCCCGCCCGGAACCCGCTCCGCCTTTAGGGACCCTCGTCCTTCGGAAAGCGAAGCGCGCGCAACGGGAACGGCTTGCCCGGATGCCTGGCGAGAGCCTCTTCGTCCAGATCGACGCCCAACCCCGGCGCGGTGGGAAGGTCGATATAGCCGTTCACCGGCGCCAACATGCCGGGACAGATCTCGCGGCCCAATTCGGCGAAAGGCAGGAAGTATTCGGTGATGACGAAATTGGGCATGAGTGCCGACGCCTGCACCGTCGCCGCCAGCGCCACGGTGGTGGAGTTGTAGTTGTGCGGCGAAACGGCGACGTAATACGGCTCGGCCATGGCGGCGATTTCCTTGAGCTCCAGGATGCCGCCGCAGCTTGCCACGTCGGGGTTGATGATGTCGGCGGCGCCGGCCTGGAAGATGGGGCGGAATCCCGCCTTGGCATAGATGGCCTCGCCGGTGACGATGGGCAGGTTGACGCTGGCCTTGATCTCGGCCAGCGCCTCGACGTTCTCCCACATGCACGGCTCTTCATAGTAATAGGGCTCGAACTCTTCGTAACGCGCGGCCAGGCTGATGGCGTGCATGGGCGACAAGCGCCGGTGCAGATCCAGCAGGATATCCACGTCGGGGCCGACGGCGTCCCGAACCGCCTTGAGCACCTCGACGGAGCGGAGCTCTTGTTGGCGCGAGATATAGTTGCGCCACGGGCCGGACACGGGGTCCATCTTGAGCGCGGTGAAGCCCTGCTCGATCACCTTCTCCGCCGCGCGGGCGTACTCGTCGGGCTCGGTCATCTTGTAGTACCAGCCGTTGGCGTAGACCCGGATGCGATCGCGCACCGGCCCGCCCAGCAGGTTATAGACCGGCTGACCGGTGGCCTTGCCGACGATGTCCCACAGCGCCGCTTCGATACCCGATAGCGCCGAATAGAACTCCAAGGACCCGCGCCGGGCCGCGTAGTCGTCGAACGCTATCTGCGTGAAGTGTTTGATGTGGAAAGGATCGCGGCCCACCAGGTAGCGCCCCATCTCCTCGACATGGGCGGTGATCGACCGGTCGCGGTCGTACTGGCTGTAGGCTTCTCCCCAGCCGTGGTGGCCGTCGTCGGTTTCGACCTTGACGAAGATCCAATTCTTCCGCCATCCGGGGTGGACGGGTATGCATTTAACCGAGGTAACCTTCATTCGCGCCTCCCATTCCCCGCTTCCACGTCGCCGGGTGTTTCGGCCCCGATGACGCGCCGCGCCACGTCGTAGCCGAAACCGGCGCGCGCCAATGCCGCGAGGTCGCGTTCGCGGCGCTCTTGGCGCTCGGGCGCGGCGCGGAAGGGGCCCAGGCGCCGGCGGCGCGCATAACGGGCCGCCGCGGCCATATCGGGATCGCCGCCCTGGTCCTCGAGCGCCAACAGCGCCTCGTCGATGTCTTCGCTTGCGATCCCCTTGGCGCGGAGCGCGAAGGTAATGGCCTTGACCGGCTTGCCGCGCCGATTCAGCGTACCAGCCCTGGCGATGGCGTAGGCCCTGTCATCGAGAAGACCGGATCGGCGGTAGCGCGCGATCAGCCGGGCGATAAACTCCCGCCCCTCTTCGCGGTCGGTGCCGTGATGGCGGGCGGATCGTTCGACCCGCCTGGCCAGGACGCGCTCGAGATTCGCCGCCGAGGTGGCGAACCGGGTGAGGTACCAAAGCGCCGCGTTCTCGATCGACTTCGCCGTCGCCTTGCGTGGAACGCGCCTTTTCCCGGCCTTGCCCGGCGCCTTGGCCTCGTCCTCGGCGGGGCCGGCCGGCATCTCTTGGTGGTCAGGATCGTGTGCCATCGGCGCGGAGCATGGCAGGCTTTCACCCCCTTGTCATCGCCATGCGGACGGCTCGCCGACGGCCGGGATAGTGGTCATGATCGGCGGCAATGTCGTGCTCTGGGCGGCGGTCCATGCGATGATCGCCACCGGCTATCGGGTGAAGCCCTAAACGCCGGCCCGGAAAAATTCCTGATCAGGCGTTGCCGCCGTTGACAGAGCCGCGTCTTGTGCAGATACTTTGCGCCTTTTTCGCGACAATTCAGTGATTCGAGCGCCGTTCAACCCGAAGGTCCGGGGGAGAGAAGTGATTCCAGCCGTCATGCCGACCTATGCCTCGGCCGATCTCGCCTTCGAGCGCGGCGAGGGGGCCTATCTGTTCGCCGAGGACGGGCGGCGCTACCTCGACTTCGCCTCGGGCATCGCCGTCACCGGCCTTGGCCATTCCCATCCCCGCCTGGTGGCGGCGCTGAACGAGCAGGCGGGGAAACTTTGGCACTGTTCGAACCTTTTCCGCATCCCCGAACAGGAACGCCTCGCGGCGCGCCTGGTAGAGTTGAGCTTCGCGGATTCGGTGTTCATGTGCAACTCGGGCGCCGAGGCGGTGGAGTGCGGCATCAAGATGGTGCGCAGGCATTTCCATCAGGCCGGCGCGCCCGAACGCCACCGCATCATCACCTGCGCCAACGCCTTTCATGGCCGCACCCTGGCGGCCATCGCCGCCGGCGGCCAGGAGAAGCACCTCAAGGGGTTCGACCCGGTGCTCGAGGGTTTCGACCAGGTCCCGTTCGGCAATCTCAACGAGACCCGCGCCGCCATCGGGGAGGAGACCGCGGCGATCCTGGTCGAGCCGGTGCAGGGCGAGGGCGGCATCCGCGACGGCGGCGCCGAATACCTCCGGGGTTTGCGCGAGACCGCCGACGAATACGGTCTGTTGCTGTTCTTCGATGAGATCCAATGCGGCATGGGACGCACCGGCAAACTGTTCGCCCATAATTGGGCCGGCATCGCGCCCGACATCATGGCCATCGCCAAGGCGCTCGGCGGCGGCTTCCCCATCGGCGCCTGCCTTGCCACCGAAAAGGCCGCGAGCGCGCTTACCGCCGGCTCCCACGGCAGCACCTTCGGCGGCAACCCGCTGGCGATGGCGGTGGCCAACGCGGTGCTCGACGTGATGACGGAGGACGGCTTCCTCGACAACGTCAACCGCCAGGCGGAGGATCTCCGCGCGCGGCTCGAAGCCCTCGTCGCCGCCCATCCCAAGGTGTTGGTCGAGGTCCGCGGCGCCGGCCTCATGCTCGGCCTGGTATGCGCCGTGCCGAACGCGGATCTCCATCGGAAGCTGCGCCAGAACGGGTTGTTGACGGTCCGGGCCGAGGACAACGTGGTCAGGCTCCTGCCGCCGCTGATCATCGGCGAGAGCCACATCGGCGAGGCCCTGGACATCCTCGATCGCGGTTGCACCGAGCTGGTGTCCTGACATGGCGTTGCCCGGACCAGCGAGAGTGAACGAGCCCGCCTTCGGCAAGGGTGGCGGCGGCGGGCGGAAGAACTTCCTCGACCTCGCCGACCTCGCGCCCGCCACCTTGCGCGAAATCCTCGATCTCGGCGCCGCCTTCAAGCGCGGCGCGCCGCCGGGCGGCGATCCGGCGCCCCTGGCGGGCAAGACCCTGGCGATGATTTTCGAGAAGCCTTCGACCCGCACGCGCGTCTCCTTCGAGGTCGGCATGCGCCAGCTCGGCGGCGAAGTGGTCATAATGAGCCATTCCGAATCGCAACTCGGCCGGGGCGAGACCATCGCCGATACGGCGCGGGTGCTGTCGCGTTATGTCGATGTCATCATGCTGCGCACCGTGAACGTGGCGCATCTCAATGATATGGCGCAATACGCCACCGTGCCGGTCATCAACGGGCTGTCCGACCGCAGCCATCCCTGCCAGTTGATGGCCGACATCATGACCTTCGAGGAGCGCCTGGGCCCGATCGCCGGCAGGGTGGTGGCCTGGAGCGGCGACGGCAACAACGTGGCGGCGTCCTGGATCGAGGCCGCCGTCAGGTTCGGCTTTACCCTTCGCCTCGCCTGCCCGGAGCCTCTTCGCCCGCCCGCCCGCGTGCTCGACTGGGCCGCTTCCGAGCGCGGCGACATTACCGTCACCATCGATCCCAAGGACGCCGTTTCCGGGGCCGACTGCGTCGTCACCGACACCTGGCTGTCGATGGGCCCTGGAACCGGGGGCGCTGGAACCGGGGGCGCTGGAACCGGGGGCGCTGGAACCGGGGAGGATCGGACCCGGGAGGAGCGTATCGAATTATTGACGCCCTATCGGGTCGATGACGGGCTGATGGCGCTGGCCAAGCCGGACGCCATCTTCCTCCATTGCCTGCCCGCCAGCCGTGAACGCGAGGTCGCGCCTTCGGTCATCGACGGCCCGCGATCGGCGGTCTGGGACGAGGCCGAGAACCGTCTCCATACCCAGAAGGGAATCCTTACCTGGTGTCTGGCGTAAACGCGTAAGCTCGCAGACGCCGCGAGCGACGAAAAGCGGACGCCTTGGCTTGAAAGTCGGGTGCGCGCCGTGCCAAACTCATGGCGTCATCACCGATCGGACGACCCGATGAACGGTTCTCTCCTTCTCCGGCTGTCGCTCATCGCCAGCATCGCGCTGGCCGCGCTCGGCGCCTGTGAAGCGACCCCGCCGAAAGCCACCTATCCGGCGCTGACCTACGGCCATCTCGGGGTGATCGGCCTCGATGTCCGCGAGATCCAGATCGTCTCGAAATATGTCGCGCCGCTCAAGGCCCCGAACGTCGAGCACCTGGCGCCGGTCGGGCTCCTTGACGCCATGCGGCGCTGGGCCGGCGACCGTCTAAAGGCGCGGGGCGGGACGGGCCGGGCGCGGGTGACCATCGTCAAGGCCAGCATCATCGAAGTGCCGCTCAAGGTCAGGGGGGGCTTTCGCGGCGCGTTCACCACCGACCAATCGGAGCGCTACGACGCCGGGGCGGAAATGATCATCGAGATCCTCGATGAGCGCGGCATCCAGAAGGCCTTCGTCAAGGGGCAGGCCGAGCGCACGCGAACCGTTCCCGAGGGCGTGCCGCTGGCCCAGCGCGAGCGCGTCTGGTTCGAGCTCGTCGAAGCCTTGATGAACGATCTTAACGGCGTGCTGGATCGAAACATCCGGGTCCATTTCGCCCGTTACATTCGCTAGCGCGTTATCCGATCAGCCGATTAGCCGATTAAGCCGAAGGGCGCCGCTCAATGGCGCCAGAATGACGGCATGAACAGCACCAGCACCGTAAACAGCTCCAGCCGGCCGAGAAGCATGCCGAAGGAGAGCATCCATTTCGCCTCGTCCGGCAGCGTGGAGAAAGTGCCGCCGGGGCCGATGATGGGGCCAAGCCCCGGCCCGACATTGGCGATCGCCGTCGCCGCGCCGGAGACCGAGGTGAGGAAATCGAGCCCCACCGCCCCCAACCCGAGCGCCAGCAGGGTGAAGGTGAGCACGTAGAAGAAGAAGAAGCTCATCACCGATTCACTCACCGCTTCGGGGATGGGCTTGCGGTTGAAATGGGGAATGAACACCCCGTGGGGCTGGCGGAGCTTGCCGACCTGGGCGATGGTGGTGGCGTAGAGCACCTGGAGGCGGAAGACCTTGAGCCCGCAGGTGGTCGACCCGGCACAGCCGCCGACGAACATGACGAAAAAGAACACGACGACGGCGAAACCGCCCCACAGGCTGAAATCGGTGGTCGAGTAACCGGTGCCGGTCATGATCGAGACGACGTTGAGGGTGACGTATCTAACCGCTTCGCCCAAGGCCATGCCGTTGTTCAGGATTTGCCAGGCCACCACCAGCGTCACGCTGACGGTGGTGATGATGAGGAACCACCGGATCTGGGAATCGGACAGCAGGGCGCTGGCATTGCCCCGGATCAGCTGCAGATAAAGCACGAAGGGCAGGGACCCGAGGATCATGAAAAGGACCGCGATCCAGTCGATGGCGGCGCTCTGGAAATGGCCGAGGGAGCCATCCGAGGTGGAAAAGCCGCCGGTGGCGATGGTCGTCATGGCATGGACGATCGCCTCGAAGGCGGTCATGCCGGCCAGCCAATAGGCGGTGGCGCAGATCATCGAAATCACCACGTAGATGATGCTGATGGCACTGGCGATCTGGGCGACCCGGGGCAGCACCTTTTCCGAACGGTCCGATGATTCCATGCGGAACAGCTGCATGCCGCCGACCTGGAGCATCGGCAGGACGGCGACCGCCATGACGATGATGCCGATGCCGCCCAGCCACTGCAGGATCGCCCGCCACAACAAGATACCGGGAGCGACCTTGTCGAGCCCGGTGATCACCGTCGACCCGGTGGTGGTGATCCCCGACATGGCCTCGAAAAAGGCGTCGGTGTAGCTCAGCTTCAGATCGGCGAAGACGAAGGGCAGGGCGGCGAAACAGGCCATCACCAGCCAGCTGAAGGTGGTAAGCACGAAAGCCTGGCGGACGGTAAAGCGTACCTTGCCGATCCGGTTGGCAAGGATAAGGGCGATGCCGACGAACAGGGTGACGCTGGCCGATCCGGCGAATACCTTCCAATCCGGGTTCCCGGCCACGGCGTCGACCACCACCGGGATGCACATGCCAAGCGCCAGCATCGTCAGCAGCATGCCGATGAAGAAGAAGATGGGGCGGAAATCGATCACGGCGTGGCTTCGTGCGACTTTAGTTCAAGATCGGCGAATAATTGGCAGACATTCGCCGCTTGTCTACGCCCTAAATGGCTAGAGGCAGGGGGATTGTCGGATGGGCGTGCGTTCAGAGGTTGGAGATTCGCGCCGAGCCCGAGACACCGATCATCGAGAGGAACTCCTCGCGCGTCTTGGGGTCGGTCCTGAAGGCGCCCAGCATACTCGACGTGATCATCGCCGCGCCCGGCTTATGCACCCCACGGCTGGTCATGCACAGGTGCGCCGCCTCGATCACCACCGCCACCCCCTTGGGCTCGATGACGGTGCCGATGGCGCCGGCGATCTGGGATGTCATCCTCTCCTGGAGTTGCAGCCGCCGGGCATAGGCCTCGACCAGGCGCGCCAGCTTGCTGATGCCGACCACCCGCTTGTCGGGAAGATAGGCAATATGGGCCTTGCCGATGATCGGCGCCAAATGATGTTCGCAGTGGGATTCGAAGCGGATGTCGCGCAGCACCACCATCTCGTCATAGCCGTCGGCCTCCTCGAAGGTGCGCGCGAGGATCAGCGCCGGGTCGTCCCCATAGCCCGAGAAGTACTCCTCATAGGCCCGCGCCACCCGCTCGGGCGTGCTTACCAGCCCTTCCCGGTCCGGATCGTCCCCGGCCCAGCGGATCAGGGTCCTGACCGCCTCTTCCGCTTGCGCCCTGCTCGGGCGCGCCTCTTCCCCCGCCCCGGCCTGGCCGAGTGCCACCGGTTTAACCGTCTTCAATGCTCCGACCCTTCCGTCGATCAAACTTTCGGCTCATCTTGCCCCGGCCCCGCCGGGGAGGTGTCCGTTCCACAGATAGCGCTAAGGTTAGACGAATCAAGGACAAAGAGCGAGGGAGGATGCGGCCTACTTCGCTAGTTGACCCGGGCCGGCTGGTGCGGGCTGTCGAGGGAAAATGCCGGGATGGCGATTTCGAGCGTCGTGCCGCCCTCGGTTTCCATCTGATAAGCGCCGACCATGATGCCCGACGGCGTCGCCAG
>JADFJG010000161.1 GCA_022566265.1 Pseudomonadota bacterium
TAATAATATTGGTTAAGAAATATAATCGATAATTATTTGTAACCACTTTGCATCCCCAGTAATTATTTGTTAACTATTTATTTGCTATCCTTTTGCCAATCGTTAGTCAGGGGTGCCGTCCACTCGGCATCAACACTCGGAGATTGGCATGTTGTGGATTCTTCAGAATTACGTTGTCACGCTTCTTCGCGACAAGGGCGGCGCCAACGCCGTCGAGTATGCGTTGATCATGGCATTGGTCGCCGTCTTCATCATCGCCGGCGTGCTGGCGATGAGCGGCGCCATCGGGACGCTTTTCAATAACATGGCGACTTGCCTCGGCGACACCCCGGGCTGTAATACGGCGACGTTCTAAAGACCGGGGTCCCGAGAGCCGGGGAGACCGGGGACAGGACGGCGGGCTCTTAATCGACGCGGCCCCGGAAAGACCCTTGGACCCGGCGGCGTCGGACGGAGAGCTTGACATCCGGCTGGCGATTAAAGAACCGAGAAGAAGCGGTTTCGGTAGACCAGGACCCTTGCACCCACCTCGGGCAGCCCGAAAGTCTGCTCGTCATCCCATTCCAGACATTGAGAGGCCCGGTCCGCGGCGTCGGCTCCCAGCCGAGAGCCGCCGTACCGGAAAATCAAATACCGGCGGCGGTGGGTATCGCCCAAGGCCCACACGGTCGCCGACGGTGGCGCTTTTTTTCGGGTGTTAGAACCCGGCAGGCCGTGCGGCGCCCCTCGTCGCTTCGGGCGTTTCCGCATTCGAAGAGTCAATAAAACGGGAAACGCGAGATCGGGTGAGTTTTCCCATAAATCGCTTGTCCAAAGGATTCGGGCAGTCTAATTTCTCCCCCATCGGATGACTCTCCATAGGCGGAATCGGTCTTTATGAACACCGCTTACAACGTCCTGATCATGGGCGCGTCTTACGGCTCGTTGTTGGCGACCAAGTTATTGCTCGCCGGGCATTCGGTAAGACTCGTTTGCCTGCCCGCCGAGGCAGAGCTGATCAACAAGGAAGGAACCCGGGTCCGTATGCCGGTCAGAGGCCGGGACGAACTCGTCGAGATCGATTCACGGCAACTGCCGGGCACGCTGTCCGCCGCCACTCCCGACGCCGTCGATCCGGCGGATTACGATCTGGTCGCGTTGGCCATGCAGGAGCCGCAGTACCGCGTGCCCGAGGTGCGCGAACTGCTGGATAAGGTGGCCAAGGCCAAGGGTCCGTGCATGTCGATCATGAACATGCCGCCGCTGTCTTACCTGGCGCGCGTTCCTGGCCTCGATGTCGATGCATTGACGCACTGCTATACGGATCACACCGTCTGGGACAGCTTCGATCCCGCACTGATGACGCTGTGCAGTCCGGACCCTCAGGCCTTTCGCCCTCCGGAAGAAGAGACCAATGTGCTGCAAGTCAGCCTGCCGACCAACTTCAAGGTGGCCCGGTTCGATTCGGATGAGCACACCGCCATGCTTCGCCGGATGCAGGCGGATATCGAGGCCATCCGGTTCGACACCGGTGACGGCGCGATCGAATTGCCGGTTAAACTCAAGGTGCACGATTCCGTCTTCGTGCCGCTGGCGAAGTGGAGCATGTTGCTGACCGGCAACTATCGCTGCGTGCAGGAAGATGGCATGCGATCCATCCGGGATGCGGTACATAGTGACATCGATCTATCGCGGTCGATCTACAAATGGGTGGGTGATCTGTGCATGGCCCTCGGCGCATCCCAGGAAGACCTGGTGCCGTTCGAGAAATATGCGAATGCCGCCAACGGGCTTGCCAAGCCGTCCTCGGCGGCGCGGGCGTTGTTTGGCGGCGCGCCGAATATCGAGCGGGTGGACTGTCTGGTGAGCACCATAGCGGCGCGGAAGGGTATGCAGTCCGACGTTATCGATGAGATAGTTGCCTTGGTCGACGCTCGGCTGGCGGCCAATCGGCGGGCAACCTGATTTTCCGATCGGCGGTTCGGCGCCGCCCTAAATTTCTCGCCAATGTCTGAGATGAGTGAGCGGCCCAGGCGCGGGCCGTCATCGGTCCGCCCTATCGACCGCCAGCGCCGCCTGGCGCGGTGGATCTAGGCCTTGGCGGGCGGGACGATAGACCTCTTGGAAACGCCTGTCGTAAAGGGCGGCGAGGCCGGGCTCCGGCATAACCAACCTCCCGCGCCTGGTGATTTGCGCCAACGACCCGGCCGGCCCCGAAGGGGGCTAAAAGGTCCCCGGATAGGCGCCGCCGTCGATCAGGAAGTTCTGGCCGGTGACATAGCCCGCCTGGGCGCTGCAGAGATAGGCGCAGGCCTGGCCGAACTCGACCGGATCGCCGAAGCGCCCGGCGGGAACGAGGTCCCTCCTGGCGGCGAGTTGGTCCTCGAAATCGCGGCCGGCCTTCTCGGCGGTGGCGCGGATATTGTGCCGCAGCCGGTCGGTATCGAAGGCGCCGGGCAACAGGTTGTTGATGGTGACGTTGTCCTTGACGGTCTTGCGGGCGATGCCGGCGACGAAACCGGTGAGGCCCGCCCGCGCGCCGTTGGAGAGGCCGAGGATATCGATCGGCGCCTTCACCGCGCTCGAGGTGATATTCACGATACGCCCGAACTTGCGCCCGATCATGCCGTCGACGGTGGCGCGGATCAGGGCGATGGGGGTGAGCATGTTGGCGTTCAGCGCCGCCATCCAGACCTCGTTGTCCCAGTCCCTGAAATCGCCCACCGGCGGTCCGCCGGCGTTGTTCACCAGGATGTCGGGCCGGGGACAGGCGGCGAGCACCATGGCCCGGCCCGCCTCGGTGGTGATATCGCCGGCGACCGCCGTCACCTCGACCCCGGTCCGGTCGCGGATTTCCTCCGCCGTTTCCTCCAGCGGCCCGGCGTTGCGCGCGTTGATGACCAGATTGACCCCCTCCCCCGCGAGCGCCATGGCACAGCCCCTGCCAAGGCCCTTGCTGGCGGCGCAGACGAGCGCGGTGCGGCCCTCGATTCCAAAATCCATTTCCCGGTCTCCCTTCTAGCGCTTCTCGACGGTAACGCTGGCGCCCCGCATGACCTCGCCGACCAGCGGCACGGTGACGTTGCGCCGCTTCGCCAGCGCCGCCCGGTCGATCGCCGCCACCAGGGAACGGGCGGCGCCGAAGGAGCGCTCCATGCGCGCCACCATATAGCTCACCACGTCGGCGCCGACGCCAAGCTGGCGGTCGGCGAAAAGCTTGACCAACAGCGCCGCGATCAAGCCGTCGTCGGGCGCCTTGACTTCGACCGCCGGTATGGCGGCGAGGCGCGAGGAAAGATCGGCGAGCTCGATGGCCCAGCGCGCCGGCGGCGTCTCGGCGGTAAGCATCATGTGGCCCTTGGATTCCGCCACCAGATTGAACAGATGCAGGAACGCCTCCGACGCCTCGGGATCGGCGAGGGCGGCGCCGGCATCCTCGACGGCGCACGAACCGTTGCCGTCGAGCAACGCCACCGGTGAGGCTTCGAGCAACCGATCGAGGCCGATCTCGCGGGCGCCCGAGCGGGCCTGCCACACCCGGACGAGATGGGTCTTGCCGCAACCCGAGGGGCCCCAGATCGCCAACGCCGGGGCCGG
>JADFJG010000082.1 GCA_022566265.1 Pseudomonadota bacterium
GCAAAACGGCCCCTCGGATGCGTCGCGACGCTTGCCCGATGTCTTACATCGCGCCGCGCGCCGCTCCTACCCGAGGGACCGTTTTGCCCCATCAAATCGCTTCCATCTGGTCGGATAGCGCTCTAGCGTTGTTCCATCTGAATGCCCTGGGGCGCAAACCTTGCCGCCGGACGTGGGCGTGGCGGGGAGGCGGGCGAATCGAATTTTCACTGGGGCGAACGTCGGGAGACGAGTGAAAAAAATGCGGGCTGGGACCAACGTCTGGTCCCAACCCGCGAATTTCCGCCTCGGGTTCGAAGGCGGTTTCGGTTGGTTAAACGGTTTCCGTGGTGTCCGTGGTAAGTTCGTCGATCAGCTCGGCGTCGGTGACGACGGGCTCGTCGACGGTAACGACCGGCTCATCCACGACCGGCTCCTCGGCCACGGGCTCGTCGACGACGATGATGGGTTCATCGATGGCGACCGGCTCCTCGGCCATCGGCTCGTCGACGATGACCATGGGCTCATCGATGACGACCGGCTCCTCGGCCACCGGCTCGTCGACGACGACCATGGGCTCATCGATGACGACCGGCTCCTCGGCCACCGGCTCGTCGACGACGACCATGGGCTCATCGATGACGACCGGCTCCTCGGCCACGGGTTCATCGACGACGATGACGGGTTCCTCGGCCACCGGCTCGTCGACGACGACGATGGGTTCATCGATGACGACGGGCGCATCGGTGGTGGCGCCATCGTCGGTCGGCGCGGTGGAACCGGTCTCGTCGGTCACCGGATCGGTGCCATCGGTTGGGGTCTCATCACCGGCGGGCGCGGGCTCACCGGGGAAGACGCCGCGGGCGATCCGCGAAACCAAACTGCCGAAGTTCTTGAAGTCCTCCGTGCCGGCGAGATTCGCCAGATAATCCCGCGCCTGATGGGCCGGGGAGTTGGCCGAATTGCCCTTGCCGGCCGCGATGACGCCCTGGGCGCCGGCGCTGAGGTCGACATTGACGGCGGGATCGGTCGAGGTGGTTCCGGCGGTGGTGGTGGTGTCTCCCGTACCCGCCTGGGCGGAGCCTTTCGGGCCTCCTTGGCTGTCACGGGGTTGAATCTGGGGGGTTGGGTGAGTGATTTTCATGGCTTGCCTCTTGGTTGAATATTCAGGCGCCTCTCTTGCAAGCGGCGAGCCACTCCGGCGTTTACGTTAACACCTTGTCATGGTTAATTTTTTTCGTAGGCGGTGGCGCCGGGGCCAGGGATTCCGGCACCTGGCAGCAATTCCTTCACGGCTTGCGGCAATTTTTGCCTAGCCGCGGGTGGTGGCATGGGCCGGGATTAACCGCCAGGCGGCGAGTCAGGCCGGCCCCAAGGTGGCGAGCAGCACCAGGACGACGATGAGGGCGATCATCTGGGCGAGGTTGATCCGCACGCTTAGGCGATGGAGCCGGGCGAACCGCGCCGTCGCCGCCTCGTCCCCCGCCGCCCTACCTTCCTTGGCCTGGTTGATCTTGGGCACCAGGATCTGGCGCACGCCGGCGAACGCCAAGGCGACGAATAGGAGCAAGCCGCCCGGGATCAGGCCGACCGGCAACGACAGACCCGCGGCGATGGCGGCGCAGACGGTCCCCCAGAGGTAATAGCGGGGGAAAACGCCGCGCAGATACTGGCCCGCCGCGTCGGAGGGCAGGAACTTGAAGACGGCGGGCGCGGTGACGGCGGCGAAGAAGATCATGCTTCCCAACAGGAAGCTCGCGGCGATGACGGCCAGGATCGGGAGGACGGACATTATCTCAGAGCTTTGCCATGATCCGCGCGCGCCTAGCCCTTGAGCGAATCACGCGCTTAGCCCTTGAGCGAATCATAGGTATCGGTGTCGTAGGCGGCGACCTCGATGACCGCGTCGCGCGCCTTCTCGGCTTCTTCGGTCTGCCGGCGCTCGTCCGCCGTGACGATGCCCTTGGCGGCGGCGCGTTCGGCGATGGTGTCCGCCGGTGTGGCCTCGAGATCGCCCGAACGCACCGCGTCGCGGATTTTCTTTTGGATGCCTTGCGCCGCGAGGACGAGTTCCAGCGCCGTCTCGAGCTTGCCCAGGCCGTCCTCTCCGGCGCCGGGAACGAAGATGTCGGCGCTCATCCTCAGGCGGGCTTCATTGCCGTCGAGCAGGCCCCGCGCCACCTCGGCGCCCAGATCGTCCGCCGGCGGTCTCGCCCGGGCGCCCATGGGAAAGACGAGAAGACGCACGAGCGCCGCCGCCGGGCGGTTGGGCAGGTTGTCCAGCACCCCCCGAAGGGCGCCTTCGATGTTGTAAAGGGCCAGATCGCAGGACCATCTGAGGAACGGAAGATCGCTCCCCGGGTGGCCGTCGTCATGGAAGCGCTTGAGCGCGGCGGAGGCGATATACATCCACGCCAGGGCGTCGGCGAGGCGCCCGCTGATCTTCTCGCGCCGCTTGAGCGCCCCGCCCATGGTGCCGAGCGCGGTGTCGGTAATCAGCGCGAAGGCGGCGCTGAGCCGCGTCAAGGCGCGGAAATAGGGGGCGGTCGAACTTGTGCCCGGCACCTTTGCCAGGCGGCCCCGGGTGAGGGCCAGCCCGAACGCCCTGACGGCGTTCGAGAATACGAACCCCAGGTGGCCGAAGAAGGCGGCATCGAAGCGGCCAAGGTCGTTTTCCGCGATCGCCCGCATCTCGTCCTGGACGAAGGGATGGCAGCGGATCGATCCCTGGCCGAAGATGATCAGCGACCGGGTCAGGATGTTGGCGCCCTCGACGGTGATGCCGATGGGGACGGCGGTGTAGATCCTCGAGAGGTTGTTGCCGGGCCCCCGGCAGACGGCGGCGCCGGCGAGGATGTCCATGGCGTCGGCGACGCACGCGCGCATGCTTTCGGTGAGGTAGGCCTTGACGATGGCCGAGGGCACCGCCGGTTTCTCGCCGGCGTCGACGGCGCCGCAGGTCAGCACCCGGGCGGCGTTCATCATGTAGGCGTGGCCGCCGATGCGGGCCAGCGCCTCCTCGATGCCCTCGAAGCGGCCGATGGGCATGGAGAACTGCTCGCGGACGGTGGCGTAGGCGCCGGTGGTGCGCGCCGCCAGCTCGATCGCCGCCACCGACAGCGCCGGCAGCGAAATCGCCCGGCCCACCGCCAGGCAGTCCATCAGCATCCGCCAGCCCTGGCCGATGCCGTCCACCCCGCCGATGATGAAGTCGAGCGGCACGAAGACGTCCGTCCCGGTGGTCGGCCCGTTCTGGAATGCCACCCCCATGGGGTCGTGCCTGTCGCCGATGCCGATGCCGGGAAGGTCGCGGGGGATCAGGGCGCAGGTGATGCCGCGGTCCACCTCGCCGCCGAGCAGCCCGTCCGGGTCGAGCAGACGGAAGGAGAGGCCGATGACGGTGGCCACCGGGGCGAGGGTGATGTAGCGCTTTTGCCAGTTGAGCCGTATGCCGGTCACTTCCTCGCCGTCGAAGGTGCCCAGGCAGACGACGCCGGTCGCCCGCCCCGACGCCGCGTCGGAACCGGCGTGGGGTTCGGTGAGGGCGAAACACGGGACCTCCTCGCCACGGGCGAGGCGCCCCAGGTAGTGATCCTTCTGCGCCTTGGTTCCGTAATGCAAAATCAGTTCCGCCGGGCCGAGCGAGTTCGGCACCATCACGGTGCAGCCGGCGGCGACGCTGCGGCTCGAGATCTTGACGACGACGGCGGAGTTGGCGATGGCCGAGAACCCAAGACCGCCATATTCCTCGGGCACGATCATGCCGAAGAAGCGCTCGCGCTTCATGAAGTCCCAGGCCTCGGGCGAAAGATCGCGGTCCTGCGCAATGCGCCAGTCGTCGATCATCCGGCAGAGCTCCTCCACCGGCCCGTCGAGGAAGGCCCGTTCGCGTTCGGTGAGGGGCTTCGGTTTGAAGTCGAGGAGCCACCGCCAGTCGGGATTGCCCGAGAACAACTCGCCGTCCCACCACACCGTCCCGGCTTCCAGCGCGATGCGTTCGGTCTCGCCCATGCGCGGCAGGATGGAACGCACCAGCCCCATGATCGGCGGCGTGATCAGGCGCCGGCGGATGGCCGGGACGCCGAACAAAAGGGCGAGGACGAGGGCCGCGATCGCCGCCGCGGCGAAGGCCACCGGCGTGTCGACGCCTGAGAGCGCCCAGGCGCCGAGCCCGACGGCCAGGACCGAGACCCAGGCCCAATAGCCGCGCCCGATATAGAGGAGGCCCGAGAACAGGACCGCGGCGAGGATCGGCAAGATCGGCGTCATCGCTCAGTTCCGCAAGGGTTTGCCGTTCTTGATCATGTGGGCGACCCGGGCCATGGAAGCGGGGTGATGCGCCAGCGCCATGAAGGCCGTGCGCTCCAGCGCCAGGAGATCGTCCTCGCCGATGGGTTCGAGGAAATCGGTGTCCCCGCCCGAGAGCACGCCGGCCAGGGCCTTGCCGATGGTGGCGTCATGCGCCGTCGCCTTGCCGCTAAGGCGAAGCCCGTCGACGGCCATCGACATCGCCGCCCGCGCCGTCGGGCCGGGCAGCGAGACCTCGGGCGCCTCGGGCGGCGTGTAATCCTCGGCCAGGGCCAGGGCCTTGGCCTTGGCGTCGGCTAAAAGCCGGTCCCGGTTCATGGTGACGCCATCGGCCGGACGCAGCACCAGAAGATCCCTCGCTTCCGCCGCCGATTTCGCCACCGTCGCCATGCCGATGGTCTCGAAGACCTTGATCACCGGCGGCATCGGCCCGCCCGGGCGGTCGGGATTGGCGGTCCAGCGGATCAGCATCTCCTTGCATCCGCCCCAGGCGGGAATGATGCCGACGCCGACCTCGACCAGGCCGGTGTAGGTTTCGGCGTGGGCCTGCACGGCGTCGCAATGAAGCAGGATTTCGCAGCCACCGCCCAGCGCCAGGCCCGACGGCGCGCCAACCACCGGGAAGGGCGCGTATTTGAGGGCCTTGTAAGTGTTCTGGCCGCGGCGTATCAGATAGTCGAGGGCGAACCAAAGCCTGAGCTTCATGGCGATGAGCAGGAGGCCGATATTGGCGCCGGCCGAGAAGTTGGAGCCCTCGTTGTAGATCACCATTGCCCGGTATTTGCCCGGTATCAGCCGCACCGCCTTGTCGATCATGCCGAGCGAGAATGGGTTAAGCGTGTTCATCTTGCTGTGGAACTCGAGGCAAAGGACGCCGTCGCCGATGTCCCAAAGACTGGCCGAGCGGTTTGCCGCCACCGGCTTTTGGCGGCGCTTGATGTCGGCCAGCAACAACACGCCGTCGGCGCGCCCGACGTCGGCATAATCGCCGCTGGTGGTCATGTATTGGCGCCGGCCGGCCTCGGTCCGGTAGAACGGACGCCCGCCCGCCACCTCCAGCATCCGGGGCACGGGCCGGCCCTCGGCCTTGAGCCTATCGGCGAACCAGCCGCCGCCGAGCTTGTCGATCAGCTCGAACGGACCGGTGCGCCAGGCGTAGCCGAGGCGCATGGCGTCATCGACGGCGACGATGTCATCGGCGATCTCGGGCACCAGATCGGCGGCGTAGGCGAGGGTGGCGGACAGCACCCGCCAGGCGTAGCGCCCGCCCTTGTCGGCGTGGGCGAGCAGCGCCCGCGGCCCGCCCTTGCGCGCCGCCCGGACGCTCTTGAGGTCCACCTTCCCCGCCGCGCGGTATTCGCCGGTCCCGAGGTCGCGCGCCTCCTTGATCCTTTCTTTCGTGTCGGGCTTGAGCCGGTAGAACCCGCCCTTGCCCTTGCGCCCGGTATAACCCTCCTCGATCATCCCGGCGATCAGTTTGGTTTCGCCCGAGACCTCATGGAAGGGGTCGTCCGCCGCCAGGGCCCCTTCCATGCTGGCGAGGATGTGGGGCATCAGATCGAGGCCGACCATGTCGAGCAGCCCGAACACCCCGGTCTTGGGGATGCCCACCGGCCGGCCCATCACGGCGTCCGCTTCCTCGACCGAGATGCCGTCCTCGATCGCCGCGATGACGGCGCATTGCAGCCAATAGATACCGATCCGGTTGGCGATGAAGCCGGGCGTGTCCTTGGCGTCGACGACGCCCTTGCCCAGGCGGATATCGGCGAACCGGCGCACCGCCGCGACCGCATGGGGGTCCGTTCTGGCGCCGGCGACGATCTCGATGAGGCGCATGTAGCGCGGCGGGTTGAAGAAATGGGTGATCAGGAAGTCGGCGGCGAAACTCTCGGGCAGGCCTTCGGTCAACACCGAGAGCGGGAGGGTCGAGGTGTTCGAGGAGACGATGGATGACGGCTTCCTGACGGCGTCGATCTTACGGTAGAGCTCGCGCTTGGGCTCGGCGCGCTCGATGATCGCCTCGACGATCCAATCGCAATCGGCGAGCAGGCCGATATCGTCCTCGATGTTGCCGGTGGTGACGAGCTTGGCGTTCCGCTTGTGCATGAAGGGCTGGGGCTCGGCCTTGAGCATCCTCTCGACGGCGTCCTCGGCGATGGCGCCGCGGTTCTCGTCGTCAGGGGCGGGTATGTCGAGCAGCACCACCGGCACGCCGGCGTTGGCGAAGTGGGCGGCGATACCGGCGCCCATGACGCCGGCGCCGATCACCGCCGCCTTGCGGATTTCGCTCACCCGATGGCCTCGAGCACGGTGGCGATCCCCTGGCCGCCGCCGATGCACTGGGTGGCCAGCGCGAAAGAGCCGCCCTCGCGCCCGAGCAGCATTGCCGCCTTGCCGGTGATGCGCGCGCCGGTGGCGCCGAGCGGATGGCCCAGCGCGATGGCGCCGCCGTCGATATTGACCCGCGCGTGATCGAGTTCAAGCTCGCGAAGGCAGGCCAGGGACTGGGACGCGAAGGCCTCGTTGACCTCGGCGACGTCGATGTCGGCGATGGCCAAACCGGCGCGTTCCAGCGCCTTTCTCGACGCCGGTACCGGTCCGATGCCCATGATCTCGGGCGCGCAGCCGGCGACGGCGATGCTCTTGATCCGGGCCAGGGGCGCAAGCCCGTTGGCCTTGGCGTAGTCCTCGCTACAGACCAGTGTCGCCGCCGCCCCGTCGGTGAGCGGCGAGGACGTGCCGGCGGTGACGGTGCCGGACTCCTCGAATGCCGGCTTCAGATCGGCCAGGCCCTGGGGCGTGGTATCGGGCCTGAGGCAGCCGTCGGTATCGACCGTGGCGCCGTCGGTGGCGCCGTCCATGGTAATCGCCACGATCTCGTCGGCGAGGCGGCCGGCGGCCTGGGCCCTGGCGGCGCGGGACTGGGATTCGACGGCGAAGGCTTCCTGTTCCTCCCGGGTGATCCGATACTTCCTGGCGACGTTTTCGGCGGTCTCTCCCATGGAGATGTAGGCCTGGGGGTAGGATTCGTAGAGTTCGGGATGGGGCATCGGGTTGAAGCCCATCATCGGCACCCTCGACATCGACTCGACGCCGGCACAGATGAAGGCGCGGCCTGCGTCCATTTGAATGGCGCCGGCGGCGATGTGGATGGCGTACATCGACGATCCGCAGAACCGGTTGACGGTGACGCCGGCGACGCTTTGCGGCAATCCGGCTTGAAACACCACGAGCCTCGCCATGTTCAGGCCCTGCTCGGCCTCCGGGAAGGCGCAGCCGAGGATCAGATCCTCGATATCGTCGGCATTGACGCCGGTCCTGGCGATCAGGCCCTTGATGACCTGGGCGGCAAGCTCGTCGGGCCGCACATGTTTCAGCGCGCCCTTCTCGGCGGCGGTGAACGGAGACCGGGCATATCCGGCGATCACGACATTCTTCATATCCCCATCCTCCGTTTCGGCCTCATGTTCCGGCGGCCGGCGCCGGCTCGGGCTCCGCTTCCAATTGATCGGCGGCGTCCTCCTCGGCGATCAGGTCCTTCTTCGAGATCTTGCCGATCAGGGTCTTCGGCAGGGAGTCGCGGAACTCGATCTTGCGGGGCATCTGGAACGGCGCCAGCTTGTCCTTGAGGAAAAGGCGCAAATCTCCCGCCGTCAACTCCTCGCCGTCACCGAGTTTGACGAAGGCCTTGATGATCTCTCCCCGGTGCGGGTCGGGGACGCCGCAAACCGCGACCTCCTCGACCGCCGGGTGCAGGTGGATCACCTCCTCGACCATGCGCGGGTAGACGTTGAAACCGCCCGACAGGATCAGGTCCTTGATCCGATCGACGACGTAAAGATACCCGTCATCGTCGAGATAGCCGATATCGCCGGTGTGCAGGCGGCCGCCGCGAAAGACGTCGATGTTCTCCTTCGCCCGGTTGGCGTAGCCGGCCATCACCTGTGGGCCGCTGACGCAGACCTCGCCGCGATCGCCCAGCGGCAACACGCACTCGGGGTTGTCCAGCGCGGTGATCTCGATCACCGTCGCCGGCAGGGGCAGGCCGGCCGAACCCGGTCGGCGCCCATCGCTGATCGGGTTGACGGTACAGACGGGGCCGGTCTCGCTCAGCCCATAGCCCTCGACCAGGATGCAGCCGGTCCGTTCCTCGAACCTTTGATGGATGTCGACCGCCAACGGCGCGCCGCCGGAGATGCAGAAGCCGAGGCTCGAGAGGTCGTAATCGGCGATGTCTCGGGCGGCGTTGAGGGCCGAATACATGGTCGGCACGCCGATGAAGATGGTCGGCTTCTCGCGGTCGATGGCCTCAAGCACTTCGGTCGACTTGAAATGCGGCAGCAGGATCAGTTCGGCGCCGATGCCGAGACCGAGATTCATCACCGCCGTCATGCCGAAGGCGTGGAAAAGCGGCAACACGCCGAGGATCTTCTCCTCGCCCGGCTTGATGTCCGGCGCCCACATCTCGAGCTGCTTGGCGTTGGCATAGAGGTTCGCGTGGGTGAGCCGGACGGCCTTGGGGAACCCGGTGGTGCCGCCGGTGTACTGGAGCACGGCGATGTCGGTCTCGGGATCGATGACGACGGCGTCGAACTCGCCGTCATTGTCGATCAGCTTGTCGAACAGGAGATGGCGGTCGTCCTCGGGGATGGCGGCGACCTCGCGGCGTTTCAGGAGGTCGAACAGCACCTTCTCGGGGAACCGCAGCACGTCGCTCATCGAGCACACCACGATCCGCTCCAGCCGTTCATCGTTTTGGACCCTGGCCGCCACCTTGCGGTAGAGCCGCTTCATATTCAGGGTTACCAGGATACAGAGGCCGGAATCGGCGATCTGGCGCTCGATCTCGCGCTCGGCATAGAGCGGGTTGATGTTGACGACGGTGCCGCCGGCCTTGAGCACGGCGTAGAAACAGATCACCGTGTAAGGGGTGTTGGGCAGCATCAGGCCGACCTTGATGCCCTTGCGGACGCCGAGCGCCTGAAAGCCCTTGGCCGCGCGATCGACCATTCGGGCGACGTCGCGGTAGCGGGTGCGCCGGCCGCGGAAGCTGAGGCAGAAATTGTCGGGATAGGCGGCCACCGCGTCGTCGAGGAGCCGGGTCAGCGGACTGGCCTCGAACGCTACCTGCCATTCGATACCCGGGGGATAGGATTTCTCCCACGGATAGGGCCGTTCCATGGGCGCGCCTTCGACATCGCGCGGACGCCTGAACGGAGCGAGGGCGGCGCGGACGGACCGGGCGATGGCGGCGGTCAGGGGCATCAGCATTCTGGCTCTCCCCGTCGTCCGCCGATCGGGCAGGTCTCAGACGGCGGTTCGAACATCCGTCTCTCCCAGCGCCGCCTTTGCATCCCCGGGCGCTTCCTTGATCGCGTCCTTGGGCGGTGAAGTGGGGGGCCCCGAAGCGGGTTCGGGTTCTTGGGACGCCAGATTGGTGAGGAACGAAATCACCAATTCCTGGGCGCCGCCGGTGTCATCGGCCAGAATCCCGTGGCGCTGCGACGGGATCATGTGCAGGCGCTTGTCGTCGCATCCCAGCTTGTCGAGGATGATCTCGGCGCTCCTGGCGTCGACGATCTTATCCTCGGTGCCCTGGATGAGCCGCACCGGGCAGGCGACGTCGGGCAGGCGCTTGGTCAGCTCGTCGACCAGCCGGCGCAACTCGAACAGCCCGCGTATGGGCATATGCCGGTAATTGACCTCGGGGTTTTCGGAATCGTTGGGCCTGAACGGCATCAGGCCCTCGAGCGAGGACACCCATCGGGCCAGCTTGTTGACGCCGTGGAGGATCGGCACGAAGGCCATGTTGCGGTTGCGGAACTTGACGGGGACGGCGGCGGCCCCGACGCCGATCAGATTGGCGGGCCGCTCCGCCGCGAAGCGCAAGGCCAGCGCGCCGCCGGTCGAGAACCCGGCGAGGAAGATACGGTCCGCCAGCCCGGACATGATCTCGTAACCGTGCCTGACCGATCCCAGCCAGTCCTCCCAGCTTCGGCCGCGCAGGTCCCAGGGCGAGGTCCCGTGACCGCTGAGGCGGACGCCGATGACGGCGAAGCCAAGAGCCACCAGCTTCTCGCCCAGGTCCCTGAGCTCGGCCGGGGAGGCGAGAAAGCCGTGCACCAGCACGACGCCGGTTCCGTTCGCGCTCTCTGGCATCAGCAGATAGGGCTCGCCGCTTTTGGTCGCCGTCTCCTGGTCGTTGATCTTGGCGTGCCGGGGCCGTGAGAATTTCTCCTGGCACCAGGCGAAGGCGCGGATCTCGTCGTCGAACCGGAGCCGCGCCAGCGCCGCCCCGTCCATCGTCGGGCCAGACTCGACGGCCTCCTCCACGGCCCGGCGCACGGCTTTCACCGGCGCCACCTCGTTGGCGTAGACGGTCACCAGGTTCTCGAGCCGCACCTCGTGATGGGCATGTTCCTCCAAAAGCTTGGGCAGGAAACGGTAACGCGCTTCCGTGACGTCGATCAGGCCGATGCGGGTGGTGGTGTGCAGGAACTGCTCCAGGCCGCCCGTCGCGTCCCTCAGGATGCCGCCATAGACCTCCGGGTTGGTCAGGCCCCGGTGCAGGTGAATGGAGGGCTCTCGCTGGGCGTTCTTGATCGCCAGGTAAAGCAGCCGGTGAAAGCGGTCGTGATCGATCTCGGTCAACCCGGCATCGAGCAGCTTGAGGATCAGCCGCGAGGCCAGATGAGAGATGTTGACGGTGACGCGGGCGTACATCTCGTGCATGTAGCGGTCGCGCAGGCGCGCGGTCTCGCGTCCCATCGCCTTCGACACCATGCGCTCGACCCAGCGCCCCTGATCCGGCTTCAGGGCGAACAATTCCTGCAAACTGTCGATGCCCTCGAACACCCGCTTGAGCACCGCCCGTTCGAACCAGTTCCAGGCGATACCCGGGGCGATCGGGTGGCCGAACCGGATGTCCATGTCGGTGTGCTTCAACAAGATGTTGCCCTCGATCAGCAACTCGTCCTTGACACGGTCGGGGATGCCGCCGCCGAACAGCTCGGCCGCCTTGCGCAGGATGTTGTCGTCGGTGCGCACCGGCCAGAAGGTGATGTTGGCGGGCACGATCAGCGTCGGTTTCCGGGCGGCGGCGATCAGCGCGTCGATGTCGTCCATGCCCAGCGCGCCGACCCATCGCTGGAGCCTTTCGGTCCCTTGGGCCTCATGCACCGAGAGAATGCGTTTCTTGAAGATCTCGAGGGTCAGCGCCATCGCCGCCGCGCCCTTGTGGTGCTTGCGCCGGATCCGGTCGATCTGGGAAAAGATCGAGAACCGCCCCTCCTCGTCCAGCACCCGGCGGTCCTTGACCATGCCGCCCTCGGGAAAGAAGATCACCCTGCGTCCGCGCAGGATCTCGGCGGCGAGGAAAGGCAGCAGGCCCGGGTGATCGGTGGGCACGGCGCCGACGCTGCGCAGGAACTTGGCGAAGGTCTCGTTGCCCTCGAACAGGTCCGCCGCGGCGACGCAGCGGCAGAAGTCGCCGGTCGCCTGATGGATGAGATATTGCGGGATAATGGTTTCGAAGCGGGCGAAGTGGTTGAACAGGAAAATCTGGCCGGCCTCGATGTGGCCGTCGTCGTCGTGGACCTTGATGTTGATCCGCAGGCGGTCGTGCAGGAACGAGAACGCGCGCACGCACCATTGATAGGTGGTTTCGTTGATGTCGAACGCGGGATCGTCGCTCATCGGCCGTTCTTTCAACCGCGGCCGGTTCTCCCTCCGCCTTGGCCCGGCGGTTCAGACCCTATAAATAGGATAGGAGTATCGAATACACTAGCGGTTTCGCGGGAACCGCCGCCCGTGCTGTTGGCGGCGCGCCCATCGCCGACAGGGACGCCCGGGGGCAATCGGTAGAATTCCCCAACCCACTGAGCCCTGGCGCACCCGACAGGATTCGAACCTGTGACCTCCGCCTCCGGAGGGCGGCGCTCTATCCAGCTGAGCTACGGGTGCGTCGCGGGGGCTTTGATCCCCTGACCGAATGCGCCGGAACATTATGCCAATCGGGACGGGCGAATTTAGAGCTATTTGGGATACCACAGCTCAACTCGCCCGGTCGGCTTGAGTTTACGAGCCACTTCGGTAGGCGTGGGTCGATACACTTTACCGATAAAAGGCGGATTATTTTTAGCCAGGAATCTTTGAACCCGCGGCAAAGTCTTCACGAACGCATTGGCGAGATCCGGGTATGGGGCGTCCCCGACGATCACGAGCAGCGCAACCTTATGCCGCACAACAGCGTCCAGTTCATTTGGCTGATACCGGATGCGGCGGTTGTGCGTCAGGGCGACCCATCCACGCTGCCCGATCGTTTCAAGCCACGCCTCGTCGGCACAATCATGCGCGAAGTGATCTCGGTGCCGTTCGACGGTTAACCCTGCGGCTGCCAGGATTTCAGGAAAGCGGGAGCCGAGGTCACGGTCGGTGAAAAAGACAAGATTCAAGCTGCCCGCTCGTAGAGAACGGCCTGCTCGATCTCATTTTTAGTCAGTTCGTAGTCTTTAGCGATGTCGTTGATCTTCTCCCCTGCATCGATGCGCTCGGTAATGGCCGCTGTAGAGATCCCCATGCGAAGCACTACCGGCCGACCAAAGGAAATGTAGGGGTCGATGACAATCAAACGATCTGGCGTGAGCGTTTCTCCAGAGACAAACGGATACAGGCGGACTGGGAACATCCATTTGTCCCATTGGACTCGCTTCAAGTGCTCCTCAAAAAAGTGGCGCATAGCGAGTTGGCCCGACGCCGAAAGATTTATGAGCTGGCCGTATCGATCTAGAAAGAGCTGTCCCGCACGGGTACTCAGCTCCTTGCGAAGCAACAATCTCTGTAGACCGAGTTCGTTCTCAGCATAGGCGAGCGCCTGTCGCAATGCCGGTACTGAGACCCCATGATCGGCTCGTAATGATCTCAGGACGTGGGCTTCAATGAGATTCCAGAAAGAGAGAAAGGGTGGCTGCTGTGAGGCCGGATGAATCAAAGGTTTGAAACGACCGTCCCCGCCAATAACAGGATAGGACCTGCCTAGCACCCAAGACCGTAACGTTGCGGAGGGGAGCCGGAGATAGCGGGCAGCCTCGGCGAGCGTATAGGCTGGGCTATCTCGCAGATCACTAGCGGTGGGTCTTTTTTCAACGATCGGCATGGGAGGATATTAGTCGGATGTGTTGAGCGGCGCCAGCGCCGTGTCATCGGCCTCGGAATCCTCCCTCGTTGTAGCACGGTGGTAGCAGACGGCAGCGACTGGCGCGTCAGAATGCACCAAAACACTTGGAAATGTTGGTCGGGGAGAGAGGATTTGAGCCTCTAGCCTCTGCTTCTATATCTCCCCCATCGTGCACCACCAGGTGCCCCATAGGTGCCCTGATTTTGACTTGTGGGGCAGAAAGATTTTGCGGATTTTCTAAGCCATTAACAATAAACGAAAAAGCTGGCGCACCCGACAGGATTCGAACCTGTGGCCTCCGCCTCCGGAGGGCGGCGCTCTATCCAGCTGAGCTACGGGTGCGTCGAGCGGGCCATTAACCCTGGATCGAAAGCGCCGGAACATTACGCCAATCGGGACGCGCGCGCAAACGCTCCGGTTCGCCCCACCCGCCGAGGCTATTTGGCGGCGAGGCGCTCGCGCGCCCGTTCATCGGCGCCCGACGGCAGGGGCCGGGCGGCGTCCTCGATCCAGGCAACGATGTCGGAAAGCACGGCATCCGCCTGCAGATCGCGGAGCAGCATGTGAAAGCCCTCCTCGTACATGGCGACGCGCTGGCGGGCGCCGGCGGCGGGCGGCAGGCGGCGGATCATCTCGACCGTCGGGTCCTTGGGCACCACCTCGTCGTTGGCGCCATAAAGGATCAGCGCCGGCGCCGTCAGCTTGGGCGCCGCCGCGAAGGCCGCGTCCATCAGGTTGGCGAGGCCCCAGATGGTGTCGATCCGGGTCTCCTTGATCACCAGTGGGTCGCGCCCGAGCGCGCGGAGCATCTCGGTATTGTCCGACGGCTTGATGCCGAGCCCCCTGCCGCTGACCCGCAACCACGGCACCGTGTGGGCCGCGAGCCACAGCGCCGCCCGCTGGAAGACGTTCATGTGCCGCCGCCCCCAGACGGCGGGCGCCGCCAGGACGACGCCCTCGGCCTCGGGCGGATCGGCGCCGGTAAGCGCCACCATGGCGACCGCGCCGCCCATGCTGATGCCGAGCAGATAGAACGGGATGCCGGCGTGCCTGGCCCGGACCAGGCGGCTCACCGCGCGAAGATCCTCGGCCATGGCGGCGATGCCGGACCATTCGCCCCGGTGATCGGTATCCCCGAAGCCGCGTTGATCGTAGGCGTAGGTGGCGATCCCCCTCTCCGCCCAGAAGGCGGCGGGCTTCTCGAAGGCGTTGGAATAATCGTTGAAGCCATGGAGCGCCACCAGCACCGCCTTGGGCCGGCCTTCGGGCAGCCAGACCCGCAGCGGCAGGCGCGCGCCGTCGGCGGCGATGTAGGCGTCCCCGGTCAGCCGCGGCGGCGCCACCGCATCGCCCGGCAATTGCAGCCGCGGCTGGCAGGCGGCGAGGAAAAGGACCAGCAGCGCGATGAGGGCCCGCGCCATGCTCAATCGCCCTCGCCCGGTTCGGTGGACATTTTCTCGATGGACATGGGGTGCGGTTTGCCCCGGTTGATTGTGCCGTGGCAATGGGTATCATCCCCCCGACATTGTGGTCAATGGCCGGTTCTGGGGCGATGGCCGGTTCTGGGGCATTGGTAGGAGTGGATCATGGCGGCGGAAGACGCGACCGATATTGAGACCATCACCGTCGCCCGGAAAGACGTCGACTGCGACGGCGGCGCGCTCGGGCACCCCAAGGTGTATCTCAATCTCGGCGAGGATGGCGAGATCGCCTGCCCCTATTGCGGCCGCCGCTTCGTGCTCAAGGCCGATTGCGTGAGCGATGGAGGATAGGTGAGCGCGCTCAAGGCCAGGGAGGGGACCGGGAGGCCGGCGCGGGTCTTTCTGGTCGACGGATCGGGCTACATTTTCCGCGCCTATCACGCGCTGCCGAAGGATATGAAACGGCGCGACGGCACGCCGACCAACGCGGTGTTCGGCTTCTGCAACATGCTGATGAAGCTGTTGGAGGATACCGAGGCCGATTACCTCGCCGTCATTTTCGACGCCGCGCGGCGGACCTTCCGCAACGACATCTATCCCGACTACAAGGCCAACCGGCCGGACGCGCCGGAAGATCTGGTGCCCCAGTTCGACCTCATCCGCGAGGCGACGCGCGCCTTCAACGTGCCGTGCCTGGAGATGGAGGGCTACGAGGCCGACGACCTGATCGCCACCTACGCGCGGGAAGCCGAGGCCCTGGGCGCCGAGGTCACGATCCTGTCGTCGGACAAGGATATGATGCAGCTGGTGACCGACGCCATCCACATGATGGACCCGATGCGCGACCGGCGCATCGGCGCCGATGAGGTGCGCGAGAAGTTCGGCGTCGGGCCGGACAAGGTGATCGATGTCCAGGCGCTGGCCGGGGATTCGTCCGACAACGTGCCGGGCGTCCCGGGGATCGGGGTCAAGACGGCGGCGGAGTTGATCAACGCCTACGGCGATCTGGATCAGGTGTTGGCGCGGGCCTCGGAGATCAAGCAGCCCAAGCGCCGCGAGAACCTCATCGCCTTCGCCGATCAGGCGCTCCTTTCCAGGGACCTGGTGCGGCTCAAGGACGACGTGCCGGTGACCGAGCCGCTCAGCTCCTTCGGTTTGCGCCCGCCCGACCCGGAAACCCTGGTGGGATTCCTCCGCGCCCAGGATTTCGTCCGCCTGGTGGCGCGCATCGAAAGCAGGCTCGCCGCCGAGGGGGTGACGCTCAAGGGCGCC
>JADFJG010000083.1 GCA_022566265.1 Pseudomonadota bacterium
GGCGGGGAGCGCCCGAGGCCGACGCCGGGCGGCGTGCCGGTGGTGATGATGTCGCCGGGCTGGAGCGACATGTAGCGGCTGACGAAGCTCACCAGATAGGGGACGGAGAAGATCATCGTCCGGGTCGAGCCGTCCTGGGCGCGCTCGCCATTGATCTCGAGCCAGAGGGAGAGGTTATGGGGTTCCGGCACCTCGTCCGCCGTCACCAGCCACGGGCCGATGGGGCCGAAGGTATCGGCGCTCTTGCCCTTGACCCACTGGCCCGAGGTCTCGAGCTGAAAGGCGCGTTCGCTGACGTCGTTGACGACGCAGTAACCGGCGATGGTGCCGAGCGCCTGGACCTCATCGACATATTTGGCGTGCCCGCCGATGACGACGCCGAGCTCGACCTCCCAGTCCACCTTGGTGGCGCCGCGCGGCATGACGATGGCGTCGTTCGGGCCCGAGATCGAGCTCGTCGCCTTGGTGAAAATAACCGGCTCGTCGGGGATCGCCATCCCCGCCTCCCTGGCATGATCGGAGTAATTCAGCCCGATGGCGACGAACTTGCCGACATTGCCGACGCAAGGCCCGATCCGGGGCTCTCCGGCGACGACCGGCAGGGACGCGGGGTCGATCTCGCGCAGGCGCGCCAGCGACTCCGCGCCGAGGGTGTCGCCGGTGATGTCGCCAACGTGGTCCCAAAGGTCGCGGATGGCGCCTTCGGTGTCCAAAATCCCCGGCTTCTCCTCCCCCGGCGGGCCGTAACGCAGCAATTTCATCGGTTGTTCTCCCGTGTTTGACTGGGGCGGATCAGATCGTCATGCCGCCGTCGATGCTGAAGGCCTGGCCGGTGGCGAAGGCGGAAACATCCGACGCCAGATAGACGCAGAAACCGGCGATCTCCTCCGCCGTGCCGAGCCGTCCCATCGGCTGGCGGGCGATGAAGTCACGCCGCGCCTTCTCGGGATCCTCGGCGGCGGCGACGCGGCCCTCCCAGGACGGCGTCAATACCGTGCCGGGACAGAGCGCGTTGCAGCGGATGCCCTGGCCGACGAAATCGGCGGCGATGGATTTGGTCAGCCCGATGACCGCCGCCTTCGAGGCGCCGTAGACGAAGCGGTTGGCGACGCCCTTGACCGAGGACGCGACCGAGGACATGTTGATGATGCTGCCGCCGCCGGCGACCAACATCCCCGGCAGGAAGGCGCGGATCATGCGGTACATCGACTTGATGTTGAGATCCATCGAGAAGTCCCAGTCGGCTTCGGCGCACTCCAGCACCGTGCCGTGATGCACGAAACCGGCGCAGTTGAACAGCACGTCGATGTTGCCGGCCTCATCGGCGAAGGTTTGGATCGCCTGGGCGTCGGTGACGTCGAGACGGCGCGCGGTGATCAGCGCCCGGCCCCGGGCGAGCTCGTTGACCGCGGCCTCGTCGATGTCGGTGGCGAAGACCTCCGCCCCTTCCTCGGCGAAGGCCAGCGCCGTCGCCCGCCCCATGCCCTGTCCGGCGGCGGTGATGACCGCCCTCTTGCCGCCGAGCCTCCCCGCCATATCGCCCTCCCCTGATCGCCGGCCAGGCTTAAGCGGCGCCGGCCCCGAAATCTCACATCTCTAATCTATCGCCAAGCGACGCCCACTTACCAGTTCCAACCCGCTTACCGGTTCCACCCCACTTACCAGTTCCGCATGGCGCCGTCATCCAACCTGTCGACCGGCGCGCCGGCGCGCTCATCGGGGGTATTTGGCGGCGATGCCATATTGCGCTTGCCCCGACCATCGGTAGTTGCGTAATATTTCGACGCAAATCATCTGCTTCGGTTCGTTAACGCTTCAACCGCGACAAGGGAGGACCAGCGTTATGGCGGAGCGTATTTCCCTCAACGTGAACGGTGTATCCCACGACCTCGAGGTCGACCCGGACATGCCGCTGCTTTATGCGCTGAGAAACGATCTCGGCCTTTCCAACCCGCATTTCGGCTGCGGGCTCGCCCAGTGCGGCGCCTGTACGGTGCACATGAACGGCGAAGCGATCCGTTCCTGCGTGACGCCGGTCTCGGCCGCCAAGGGGGCCCGGATCACGACACTGGCCGGCCTGGGGACGCCCGAGAAGCCCCATCCCATGCAACAGGCCCTGATCGACGAGCAGGCGCCGCAATGCGGCTACTGCATGAACGGCTGGATCATGACGGCGGCGGCCTTCCTCGAGAAGAACCGGCGCCCCAGCGACGGCCAGATCCGCAAGGCGCTGGCGGGCCTCAAATGCCGCTGCGGCACCCATATGGGCATCATCCGCGCGGTCAAACGCGCCGCCAAGGCGATGGGTTGAGGGAGGGCATGGTTATGTCGATGATCAAGGACTTGCATGTTACGCGCCGCGCCGTGCTCAAGGGCGCCGGCGCATTGGTGGTCACCATCAGCGTCCCGGTCTCGGCGGCCCGGACGCCGGCCAGGGCCAAGGGTGGGGCGGGGGTCAAGCCGCCGCTCAAGCCCGACGAACTCGATTCCTTCGTCAAGATCGCCGAGGACGGCCGCGTCACGGCGTATTTCGGCAAGATGGACATGGGCCAGGGCGTCGATGTCGCCATCGGCCAGATCGTCGCCGAGGAGCTCGACGTGCCGTTCGAGCGCGTGACAGTGGTCATGGGCGACACCGCCCACACGGTCGACCAGGGCGGCGGGTCCGGCTCGACCGGCATCCAGAGGGGCGGCGTGCCGTTGCGCAACGCCGCCGCCGAGGCGCGCCGGATCCTGTTGGAACTGGCGGCGATACGGCTGAAGACGCCGGCCCGGTACCTTACCGTCGCCGACGGCGTTATCGCCGTCACCGGCGAGGCTGCGCGGAAGGTCAGCTATTCCGAGCTGATCGGCGGCCATTACTTCAACGTCAAGCTCGTGTGGAACAAGAAGATGGGCAACCGGCTGGTCTCGACCGGCAAGGCCAAGCCCAAGAAGCCCGAGCAGTACAAGGTGGTGGGCACGTCCGCGCCGCGTAACGACATCGCCGGCAAGGTGTTCGGCACCAGCGACTTCATCACCGACATCACGGTGCCGGGGATGCTCCATGGCCGCACCGTCCGGCCGCCCAAGGCGGGGGCGGCGCCGGTCGGCGTCGATGAAAGCTCGATCAAGCATATTCCCGGCGCCAGGGTCGTCCACGAAGGCGATTTCCTCGGCGTCGTGGCGACCAAGGAATGGGACGCCGTCAAGGCGGCGGAGACGCTGAAGGTCGCGTGGTCCAAGGTCGCGCCGCCGTTCCCCGACCAGAAGGACCTCTACGATCACATCCGCAGGACGCCGACCCTGAAGGCGAAATTGAAGGCGAAGGACACCGGCGACGTGGATCGGGCCTTCAAGGGCGCGGCCAAGATCATCGAGGCCGAGTATGAGTGGCCGTTCCAGTCCCACGCATCCATGGGTCCGGCCTGCGCCATCGTCGAGGCGAAAGACGGCGAGGCGACGGTGTGGACCGGATCGCAAAAACCCCATTCCACGGCGGAAGGCGTGGCGAAGATCCTCAAGCTCAAAAAGGACCAGGTGCGGGGCATCTGGGTCATGGGCCCGGGATCGTACGGCCGCAACGACGCCGGCGACGGGGCGATGGACGCGGCGATCCTGTCCAAGGCGGTGGGCCGGCCGGTGCGCATCCAGGGCATGCGCCATGAGGGCACCGGCTGGGACCCCAAGGCGCCGGCATCGATCCACAAGGTGCGCGGCGGCTTCGACGCCGAGGGCAACGTCATCGCCTATCACTTCCACTCCAAGGCCTTCGACCGCCAGAACGTGCGGTCGCGGGAATCCCACCCCAGCCACACATTGGCCGGGCAGCTCACGGGATATGCCCTCAAACCGCGGAAAATTTTCCGCACGCCCAATGAATCCTACCGCTTCCCCAACAAGCGGATGGGATGGGAGATCATCCCGCCCCTGCTGGAGCGGGCATCGCCCTTGCGCACCTCGCACTTCCGCGATCCGCTCGGGCCCCAGGTCCATTTCGCCAGCGAATCCTTCATCGACGAGATGGCGTTGGCGGTGGGCGCCGACCCGGTCGAATTCCGCCTCAAATACATCAAGAAGCGCATCGACGCCCGGGTGGTCAAGGCGGTGGCGGAGAAGGTGGGATGGAAGCCCCGCGTCGGTCCCGCCAACAAGCCCGGCGGCACCGGCACGGTCACCGGGCGCGGCATCGCCTATGCCCAGCGCAACGGCGCGGTCCTCGCCATCGTCGCCGAGGTCGAGGTCGACCGCAAGACCGGGCGGGTGTGGCCGCGCAAATTCACCATCGCCCATGAATGCGGCCTGATCGTCAATCCCGACGGGCTCAGGCGCTGCATCGAGGGCAACATCGTGATGGCGACCAGCCGGATGCTGTGGGAAGAGGTCATGTTCGACAACGATCGCGTCACCAGCGTCGATTGGGAAACCTACCCGATCCTCGAATCCATGGAGGCGCCGGAGGAGATCGACATCGTCCTCATCGACCGGCCGAACATCGCGCCCAAGGGCGCCGGCGAGCCTTCGACCCGGCCGGTCGCGGGCGCCATCGCCAACGCCTTCTTCGACGCCACCGGGGTCAGGCTGCGCCGGGCGCCTTACACACCGGAACGGGTGAAGGCGGCGCTGGGCTAGGCCGGCCCATCGCCATCCGGCGGACAGACGCCAAGGACACGCCAAGACGCGGACTTGTCCCCTCTGGGGCCGGGACTTAAGCTGTCGGCGTCATGTTCCAGATCGTCCGCCGCGCCATGAAGGCGGCGCCGTTCGCGGCGCCAGCCCACTCCGGCCGGGCCCGCCCTTGAGCGCCGGGGGACCCGCCGCAACTCATGAGGCCCATGCGCGTCTTTTGCGCGCCCTCTTCGATGCCGCCATCGGGGCGGTCGATCCGATGCGCTGCATCCCGCCCCATCTGCCGAAGCCGCCCCGGGGCCGGACCGTCGTGCTTGGCGCCGGCAAGGCCTCCGCCGCCATGGCGCGGGCGGTCGAGGCGCACTGGCCGGGCCCCCTTTCCGGCCTCATCCTCACGCCCTATGGCCACGCCGTCGATTGCCAGCGGATCGAGATCGTCGAGGCCGCCCATCCCGTCCCCGACGAGATCGGCCAGGCGACGGCGGCGCGCATCCTCGAAGCCGCCGGAGAGCTCGGCGCCGACGATCTGTTGCTGTGCCTGATTTCGGGCGGCGGCTCGGCCTTGCTGGCGCTGCCGGCAGTTGGGCTGGCGCTTGCGGACAAGCAGGCGGTGAACCGGTCGCTGTTGCGCTCGGGGGCGACGATCTCGGAGATGAATTGCGTCCGCAAGCACCTGTCGGCGATCAAGGGCGGGCGGCTGGCGGCGGCGGCGGCGCCCGCCCGGGTGGTGACGCTGATGATCTCCGACGTTCCCGGCGACGATCCGGCGGTGATCGCGTCGGGCCCGACGGTGCCCGATCCGACGACCTTCGCCGACGCCGCCGCGATCCTCGATAAATACCGTATCGAGGCGCCGGCGGCGGTCAAAACGCACCTAAAAAACGCCACCGAGGAGACGCCCAAGCCCGGCGACGCGCGCTTCGACAACACCACCGCGATCATCGCCGCGACGCCCAAAATGGCGCTCGAGGCGGCGGCCATCGCGGCCGAGGAGGCGGGATACAAGGCGCTGATCCAAGGTGACGCCATCGAGGGCGAGGCGCGCGAGGTCGCCAAGGACATCGCCGCCACCGCGCTCGCCGTCGCCCGCGGCGGCGACCCCGCCTCCCCGCCGGCGATCCTGCTTTCGGGCGGCGAGACCACGGTGACGGTCACCGGCCGGGGCCGGGGCGGGCGGAATACCGAGTTCCTCCTGGCGCTCGCCATCGCGCTCCAGGGCGAAGCGGGGATTTACGCCATCGCCTGCGATACCGACGGCATCGACGGCGGCGGCGACAACGCCGGCGCCGTGTGCGCGCCCGACACCCTTGCCCGCGCCGAGCTGGCGGGCCTGGACGCGGCGGCCCATCTCGCCGACAACGACGCCTATTCCCTCTTCGAGAAGCTCGATGATCTGGTGATGACCGGGCCGACGCTGACCAACGTCAACGATTTCCGCGCCGTCCTCATCGAGGGCCCGCCCGGCGACGACGCGGACGCCTAGCCCGATCGTTGATTTTTCACCACAGAGGCACAGAGACACAGAGAAGTACGAAAGACTTAATTATAATTACTTCGTCTTTTCCTCTGTGCCTCTGTGTCTCTGTGGTTCAAAACCCTTGGCGCCGGCGCGGGACGGGCGGACCCTGTTTAGGTCTCTTCCAGGTGGACGTCGTGTTCCGCTACCGGTTTTAGCCGCCAGCCGTTGCGCGCGTGGCCCCAGAGCAGATAGGCGCCGACCGCCAGCAACAGCCCGCCGATGACGGGCCGCACCACGCCGCCCATCAGGAACAGCGGCGGCGCCATGGAGATGCTCATCGCCGGCAGGAACCAAAGCGTCCAGCGCTTCTTGCCGCGATCCTTCTGGAACCAGGGGAACACCGACGAATAGGCGGCCAGGATCAGGAAGAACAGCGCCCACGGCCGGGTGAAGAACAGGCTCAGGTCGTCGCTGGTGGATAATGCCCGGTTGAGATTGAGCTCGGCGATATGGCCCAGCACCACGCCCAGGATCATCGGCGCCAGGGGGAACCCCAGCACCTTCATGGCGAGGCCGAGGACGCCGAATATCAACAGGGTCCACATGTCGAACACGATGTTGTTGAGGGCGAAGATGCCGATCCCGCAATAGGCCAGGATGACCCCGGTCAGCACGTACATGCGCATCCGCGTCACCATGACGAAGGCGCGCAGGCACACCGCCTGAAGCCCCAGCATGATGAAGTTGGCGAAGAAGAACGCCATGAAGATGCCGTAGGCGAGGGTGGGCGAATCGGTAATGAATGTCGGGCTCGGGATGACGTCGTGGATCAGCAGCGCCCCCAGCATGATGGCGGTCACGATGTCGCCCGGGATGCCCAGCGCCATCATGGTGATGAGCGCGCCGCCGGCGGTGGCGTTGTTGGCGGCCTCGGGCGCGATGATGCCGTCGGGGATGCCGGTGCCGAAGTCCTGCGGCCGCTTCGATGCCTTCTTGGCCTGATCGTAGGCGAGGATGTTGGAGATCGACCCTCCCGCCGCCGGCAGGATGCCGGTGAAAACACCGATCAACGACGAGCGGAGGAGATTGCCCCACCGGCTCAGCACCTCGCGGATCGCTTTCGCGTGTTCGATGCGCACCGCCTTGGCGCCCGGCGGCATCAGCGGCTGGCGCGCCCTGACCGGGTCCTGCACGTCGCTCAACAGCTGGCTGAAGGCGAACAGGCCGACCAGGACGGGCAGGAACGAGAACCCCTGTTCCAGGGGTTCGAAGCCGAAGCTGAAGCGCTCCACGCCGTTGATCTCGTCGGAGCCCACGGTCGCCACCAGCAGGCCCATGGCGCCGGCGATCAGTCCCTTCACCAAATTGTCGCCGGACAGGCTGGCGGTGATGGTGAGCGCGAACAGCACCAGGGCGAAGAAGTCCCACGGCCCGAACTCGAGCCCGACCCTCGCCAGCTGCGGCGCCAGCGTCATCAACAGGACGGCGCTGATGACGCCGCCGAAGAACGAGGACCACACCCCGATGCCGAGCGCCAGCCCCGGCCGCCCCTTGCGCGCCATGGGAAAGCCGTCGAAGGTGGTCGCCACCGAGGACGGCGTCCCCGGAATGCCGGTCAGGATTCCCGCCATCAGCCCGCCCGACAAGCCGCCGACGAACACCCCCAGCATGGTGGCGAGACCCTGAATCGGCTCCATGGCGTAGGTGAACGGCAGGGTGAGCACGATCGCCATGGTGATGGTGAAGCCCGGGATGGCGCCGGCGATGAGGCCGGCGGCGACGCCGAGGACCATCAACCCCATGGTCTGGAGGGTGAACAGCGCCTCCGCGGCGCCGAGGACGTTCTCTATCAGCATGGCCGGCCCGGTCCGCTCACCAGATCCGCAGAATCTCGCCTTCGGGCAGGAACACCCGCAACCCGAAGGTGAACACCGCCCACATCGCGCCCATGGTGGAGACCGCGATGGCGCCGTGGATGGCGAGCCGTCTCGGGCTCCACCCGCCGAGCAGATTGAGCAGCAGGAAAACGAACAGGATCCCGCCGATCAACATGCCGAGATAATCCAGGGTGGCGAGGAACAACGCGTACATGACGAAGCACAACAACGCGTTGCGGTAGGTCGAGAACCAGCCCCTCAGCCCGCCGCCTCTTCGCGGCCCTTGGGTCTCATGGCGGTCACGCCACGAATTGATCAGGTAAATCAGGCACAGCGTGCCAAGCGCGATCAGGATGGCGCGCGGCCAGACCTCGGAACCTACGGTTCCGTAAACCGTCTTGCGGATGCCGTAGGTCGCCCCGTAGAAGACGGCGGTGAAGACCACCAGAACGACGGCGATGACGACGTCGCGGTCGATGCGCCCCATGTCGAAACCGAGGAGTTACATTCAAGGATACCGGCAAGGATACCCGGCAAGGATAACCGGACGGCCCGGCACGGAAGGCCGTCCGGTCACACGCACATCCGGGCTCAGCCGCCCTTATACATGCCGACCTTGATGGCGATCTCCTTCCACTTGGTGAAGGTTGTCTTCCAATAGGCGGTTGACGCCGCCGGTCCCTTGAAGCTGATCGTCGTCCCCTTCCTGGCGAGCGATGCGATCAACGCCTTGTCGTTGGCGGCCTTCTCCAGCGCCTTGGCCCAGAAGGCGACCTTCTCCTTCGACGTCCCCTTCGGCGCCGAGATGCCGCGGTCGGTTCCGGCGACCAGATCGATTCCCATCTCCCTCATGGTCGGGACATTGGGCGCCAAGGGATGGCGTTTCTCGGTGTAGATCCCGAGCGCCTTGAGTTCGCCCGCCTTGATGTATTTCACCGCCGCCGCCAGGTTGATCTCGCCGATCTGGATATGGCCGCCCAGCAGCGCCGTCATGCGCTGGCGGGTGCCGTCATAGGAGACGTGCTTGAGCTTGATGCCGGTGGCGTCCTCGAGCAGCAGGAACCAGAAATGGCTGGTCGAGCCGAGCGTGCCGCCGGTCAGGATCGTGCCCGGCGCCTTCCTGGCCGCCGCCACCAGGTCCTTGACGTCCTTCCACGGCACGTTCTTGTTGGCGCCGATGATGGGCGAGGTCCGGGTCAGCATGGCGACCGGCTCGAACGCGTCCCAGGTAAATTTCACGCGCCCGGTGAGGTAGCTCGACAGCGCGCTCTGATGGATGGCGAACAGGGTGCAGCCGTCCGCCTTGGCCTTGCGCGCCACCTTGGCCCCCTTGTTGCCGCCCTGGCCGGAGATGTTGACCATCTGAAGCCGCGGACTGATGCCGGTCTTGTTAACGCTCTCGATGATCAGGCCGAAGATCACCCCGGTGCCGCCGCCGGCGCCCCACGGTACGATCAGCTTGGCGGTGCGGCATGGAAATTCGGGCGCCGCCGAGGCCGGGCCGGCCGGCGCCAGAGCCATGACGACGGCAACGCCGGTGGCGGCCAAAATGCTGTGGGTAAGGAATTTATGCATCGTGCATCTCCCTGATTGGAAGGATTTCAATTCGGGGGGCACAACCACGCGAACACCCGCCACCGTGACGGGCCTTGGGGTCCGGTGTATGTTTCCCCCGTTCATTATTGTCGTGGCGCAAGTTTAGAGCATTATCCGGCCAGATGGAATCATTTGACCGGGATTATTTTCCGGACCCTGGGCCGCCGAAACCGGGGCATCGCGCCATGGATGAGCCGAGGCCATGGCTTTGGGCGGCGAAGGCAGAGACGCCGCGGCAAGCGGCCGCGGCGGTCAGAAAATCAGTGGGAATCTCGAAGCTTGGGAGAGTTAGGCGAGCGCCGGCACCGTCCGGCCGAACCGTCCGGACCCGTGGTCCCTGAGCCTCGCGAAGTCATAGACCGGATGACGCGCCCTGGCCTCGCGGAGTTCCAGCCGGCAGTGCTTGACGACGGCGATCTCGCGGTCATCTTCGCAGCCGGAGACCAGCATATGGGAGAGCTTGGTGTCCACCATATCGATCAGGATATCGAGTTGCTTCGCCGAAAGAATCATGTCCCCCTCCGAATCCAGGCCGGTCGATGGCATTGATTGGAGCCGACATGATGAACGAAAATCGTTAACGAATTCTTAGAACGGCACGGCGCGCCAACGGCCCGGCCGCCTTGGAGAACCAGGGGATAACCCAGGATAACGGCGCGTCAGAACTGCTGGCTCAGCGCCGAAAGGACGCTACGAGACTCCTCGTATTCCTGCCGCCGGCGGCGGAGCTTGTCGTAGCTGATGTCGGCGTTCGCGCCTTCCGCCCCCTTGTTGAGCTCGAGCGCGGCTATCTCCAGGGCCAAATCCACATAGGCGCTATGTCGGTTCTTCGTCCAGGTCCGCAGCATGTCACGTTGTTTTTCGGAGGGGCCTTCATCCGCCGGGACTTTCGGCATGCCGAAATCGCCATCGGTCGTCATGGTCTTGCAGCCTTCTTCCGGCAACGCCGCGGATCGGCGCGCCGCCCTTGCGGGATCAAGACCGATTTTCGTCCAAATGAACGCCCGCGTCCAGTTGAAGGCATTAGCCGGCGAAGCGGAGTGTCGGCAAGCCCTTGATGCCGACGTCGACCTCGAAAAGACCGCCGGCGAGGGGTTGGGCGGCCCGCGCCGCTTCATCCAGTCCGATCGAGGCCGAGGTGATGTATAGGGTCTCGAACCGATCCCCGCCGAAGACGCAACTCGTCACCTGGGAGACCGGCAGCTCGAGGACGCGCTCGATGGCGCCGTCGGGGGCGAAGCGGGTAAGGCGCCAACCCCCCCAATGGGCGACCCAGAGGAACCCCTCGGCGTCCGTCGTCATGCCGTCGGGGTAGCCGTCGGCCTTGGCGATGCGGGCGAACTCGCGTTTGTTGGCAAGGGTGCCGTCGGCTTCGACATCCAGGGCGTAGACGACCCCGCCGATTGTGTCGGCGTGATAGATGGTGCGTCCGTCGGGCGCGAAGGCGGGGCCGTTGGTGACGGTATATTCGCCGTCGGTGCGCCGCCAGGTCAGGTCGGGATCGAGACGGTAGAGCCACCCCGTCGGCTCTTTCTCCTCGTCATCCATGGTGCCGGCCCAGAACCGGCCTTGGGCGTCGCACTTGCCGTCATTCATGCGGTTGTTCGGCCGCTCCGGCTCCGGGTCGCCGATCTTCTCGATGCGGCCCTCGGGCAGGTCGAGAAAGGCGAAGCCGCTTTTGAAACCGGCGATGAAGCCGCCCTCTCTGCGCCTGGCGATACAGCCGATGCGCTCGGGCATCGGCCAGCTCGCGCGCTCATTGGTGGCGGGCCGATAGCGATGCACCGCCGGCGACTTGATGTCGACCCAGTAAAGCGCCCCTTCGTCCTCGTCCCAGACCGGCCCCTCGCCGACCACGGCGCCGGCGGGCCAGACGCAATTCAGCTCCGCCATGTCGCCGTTTCCCGTTTTGCCCCCGGTGCCGTCATACCCAGCCCGCGTCGACGATGAAGTTCTGGGCCGTGCACATCCGGCCGTCATCGGCGGCGAGGAACAGCACCATCCGGGCGATATCGGGGGGATAGAGCTTTTCCTTCAGGCACTGGCGCTCCCCAAGCGTTTTTTCCGCCGCTTCGTCGAGCCACATCTCGATCTGGCGCTCGGTCATCACCCAGCCGGGAGAGATGGTGTTGACCCGGATGTTGTCAGGCCCGAAGTCCCGCGCGAGGCCGCGGGTCAGCCCGTGCACCGCCGCCTTCGCCGTGGTGTAGCCCGGCATGCCGCCCTGCCCCATCATCCAGCTTGTCGAGCCGAAATTGATGATCGAGCCGCCGCCGGCCGCCTTCATCTGGCCCACCACCGCCTGGGCGGCGAAGAACTGATGGCGCAGATTGACCGCCATGCGGTCATCCCAGTATTCCACCGTCACCTCCCCGACATCGTGCCTGGTGTCCTCGGCGGCGTTGTTCACCAGTACGCCGATGGCACCGAGCCCATCGGCGGTTTGCGCGATCGCCCGGCGCAGGGCCTCGATATCGAGAAGATCGCAAGGGATGAACAGCGGCTTGGGCCCGCCCGCGCCCTCGATCCCGGCGGCCAGCGCCCGCGATTCCTCGACCTTGATATCGACGAAGGCGACCGACGATCCTTGGGCGCAGAAATGCTCGACCATGCTGGCGCCGATGCCCGAGCCGCCGCCGGTGATGAACACCACCCGGCCTTCGAGGCTCGGATAGCGGGCGAAGCCGTTCACTCCCTGATCCTCCGCTTCCACCCCCGGCTAATGGGACTCGCGCGGCACCGCCGCGCCGCGGCCGCCGACCAGGAAGTCGAGATCGCAGCCCCGGTCGGCCTGGAGCACATGATCGAAATAGAGCTTCTGGTAACCGCCCGTCATCGGCGGCGGCGGCGGCGACCAGGCGGCGCGGCGCGCCTCGAGGTCCTCATCGGACACCTCGATCTCGAGGCGGCGTTCGGCGACATCGAGCGTGATCATATCGCCCTCTTGCACCAGCGCCAGCGGACCGCCGGCGGCGGCCTCGGGCGTGACGTGCAGGACGACGGTGCCATAGGCGGTGCCGCTCATGCGCGCGTCCGAGATCCTCACCATGTCGGTGATCCCTTTCTCCAGGATCTTGGGCGGCAGGCCCAGATTTCCGACCTCGGCCATGCCCGGATATCCCTTGGGGCCGCAGTTCTTGAGCACCATGACCGAGCTTTCGTCGATGTCCAGCGCCGGATCGTCGATGCGCTCGTAATAGTGTTCGATGGTCTCGAAGACGACGGCGCGGCCCCGGTGGCGCATCAGATCGGGGCTCGCCGCCGAGGGCTTGAGCACGGCGCCATCGGGCGCCAGATTGCCGCGCAACACGGCGATGCCGCCGCTTTTCGTCAACGCCTTGTCGAACGGGCGGATCACCTCGGTGTTGTAATTCGGCGCATCGGCGGTGTTTTGCCAGATGGTCTTGCCGTTCACCGTCGGCGCGTCGCGGTGGAGCAACCCGGCCTCGCCAAGGGCGCGCAACACCGCCGGCAGGCCGCCGGCGTAATAATAGTCCTCCATCAGGAACCGGCCCGACGGCATCAGATCGACGATGGTCGGCACATCGCGCCCCAACCGGTCCCAGTCGTCGAGCGAAAGCGAAACACCGATGCGCCCGGCCAACGCCAGCAGATGGATGACGGCGTTGGTCGATCCGCCGATGGCGCCGTTGACGCGAATGGCGTTCTCGAACGCTTCGGGGGTGAGGATCTTCGACATGCGGAGGTCTTCGCGCACCATCTCGACGATGCGCCGCCCGGCCAGGTGGGCGAGCACATAGCGTCTCGAGTCCACCGCCGGTATCGCCGCGTTGCCGGGCAGCCCCATGCCCAGCGCTTCCACCATGTTGGCCATGGTCGAGGCGGTCCCCATGGTCATGCAGTGGCCGGCCGAACGGTTCATGCACGATTCCGCCTCCATGAAGTCAGACAGCGACATGCGCCCCGCCTTGACGTCCTCGCTGAAGCGCCAGACATCGGTCCCCGAACCGATCGCGGCGCCCCGGAACCGGCCGCTCAGCATCGGACCGCCGGAGACCGCGAGAGCCGGGAGATCGCAGCTGGCGGCGCCCATGAGGAGCGCCGGGGTGGTCTTGTCGCAGCCCACCAGCAAAATGACGCCGTCGATCGGATTGGCGCGGATCGATTCCTCGACGTCCATGGAAGCGAGATTGCGGAACAGCATCGCCGTCGGCCGAAGGTTGGTCTCGCCCAGCGACATCACCGGGAACTCGAGCGGCAAACCACCGCTTTCGTAGACCCCGCGCTTGACGTGATCGGCAAGCTTGCGGAAATGGGCGTTACACGGCGTCAGTTCCGAAAAGGTGTTGCAGATGCCGATCACCGGCCGGCCGTCGAACAGATCCCCCGGCAGCCCCTGGTTCTTCATCCAACTGCGGTGAACGAAGCCGTCGCGATCGGTGCGTCCGAACCATTCGCTGGAGCGGAATTTCTGCTTGTCGCCGGCCATGGCGGTTGCTCCCTTATGTTGGTGTTGTCCTCAAAGCAGGGACGAGGGCAACACCCCCGCCTCTCCGGTGCGGTATCCACTTCTCCGCGTCCCGCCCGGCGCCGGCGGAATCGCAGGCTATGGGTGTCCGGGTGGCGGAGCGGCAAGGGTCAGGCCGATCGGACCACGCCCCAGGCGCGGGCCGGGCGCATCAGGGCAAAGGCCGGGTCTGGATCAGGGTTTTCGGTTGGCTTTCGGGGCCGGGGCCTAGCCCGAATATTTCATGAAGGCGCTCCCTCAGGGTGTGTTAAGTGTTTTACTTCAATGGCTTGTCTCGTTATTCGAAAAGGGGCGTTTTGTACCCTCGTCCGCTGAACGGTTTTGCGCCGGCCCTGTTCGTCCAAATCGGCGCACGAAACCTCAAGCCATAGCGGTGCTATGACTTTCGGCTTCGCGCACCGCCTTGGACAAACATTGCTCGCCGCAAATTCCGTTCCCTTCATGAATTATCCGGGTTAGTTCTTTTTCAGATCCAGAATCAGTTTCTCGACCACCGTTGCGAGCAATTCGCGCGGCCGGTCGGCGCAATATTTGTCGATCCAGACGAACATCCCCTTGGCGTCGGTGCCGTCCGCCACGTTCTTGCCCTTGTGGACCCAGTTGTTGTAAGCCGAAACGTAGCCGAGAAGCCATTGCTGGAGTTGCCAGGCCCGCGGCTCACCTTTCCCGCGTTCCTTCAGCCAACTCTCGCAGGTGTTGTTGCCGGCGCCGAAAGTCGTGTAGCTCCCAAATTCGTCGGCGGCACCGGCGGCGGTGCTGATCGACAGGCCAATGATAAGAGCGAACAAGATTCGTCGCGTCGGGGTCCTCATAGGCACACCTTCTCTCATCAGTGCCGATCGGCTCGAGGCCGGTGGCGGCTATCGGGCCTCTTTCGCCGGCAATACAGAGCCCAAGCCAAAGGCCCGCCGGCAAGGCGATGGGCGGTCATTTCTTCTTCGCCGGCGCCGGCTCCTTACAGCTACTCGACATCGCGATGAGAAGCGTCTCCGCGGCCAGGTCGTCCCATTTCCCTGGATTGTCCCCCAGCCATTTCAAGTAAACCGCGGATATCTTGTCGGCCCCCATCAGCCCCATGCATTGTTTGATCCGCAACGCCGATGCGTTCAGGTTTCTGGAAGGCACGGCGTCACGCGCGCTCGGGCTCAGTGCGTACATCGCCAAGAGGTCCGTCGCCCCCATGATATAACCGCGCCGATCGGCGGCCGACAGGCTCTGGAAGATCTTCCCGGTAACGAAGATCGACACGCCTTTCTCCGCCCCGGCGGACGGCGATGGCGCGCCAAGAACGCAAATGAGAACCGCCGTAATGGCTCCAATCCTATTCGTCAAGAACATGTCTACATTCCTTACATAAACCACTGAACCGTCTGACGCGTCCGCGCCCTAGCGGTTCCATCGGATGTCATTCAACCCCCTCGCCCCGTGAGGGCATGGGCTGGCAGAGACAGGCCGGCTCGGAGACGGCGACACGGCGCCGATAGACGGGCCCACGGCAGGAGATCGGCCGCCGGCTGAAACAGGAGATGATTTTTTACAGCGCTCATCACTAAGGAGACTACTTTCCCGGTTAGATTCCGGTTCTCCCACGGCATTACTATTTCATTGCCGTTGGCCGCGTCAAGCGCATAGGAAACCGGGTAGTACTTACTTTCATAGAAGGGTGATACATCTGATCGCTTTTCGCGGCCTCCGGGTAGGAGGCGTCGCGCCGGCGATGTCGGGACATCGTCAAGCGGCGGTGACGCCCTCCGGTGGCCGTGAAAAGCGACCCTGCGGGCGGCCTTGCGGGCCCTTACGCTCTCGTCGCGCGGCCCTTGTGATGGGCTCCCATCACGGCGGACCACGCTCCGGGCCTGAAGAACCCGCAAGGCCGTCAGATGTGCCATCCTTCTATGAAAGTAAGTACTAGAGCACTATCCGACCAGATGGAATCGTTTGACCGGGATTATTTTGCGTCGTGGCTAGGTCGTGGACTCATAATGCCTGATCCAGAGCCTTGTGGAAACCAGCGCGATGGCGGCGAGGAAGTTTCTTGCGAGCTTGTCGTAGCGGGTGGCGATACGGCGGAAGTGTTTGAGTTTGTTGAAGAA